>NZ_JBSHJX010000013.1:0-83590 GCF_053619695.1 Microbacterium sp. NPDC055521
CAGCAGTTGGGCCAGGGCGTCGGGTTCGGGGGCGCAGTCGTCGTGCTGCGGCACCCGCCCAGCCGATGCGCAAAGAGGCGGCGTGGCGGCGTCGCGACCGACTCTGGGGCTATGTGTTCGTCGGCCCGCAGCTGATCGGCATGGGGCTGTTCGTCGTCCTGCCGTTCGTCGCGAGCCTCGTGCTCGCGTTCGCGGACTGGGACGGCCTCGGTGAGCTGACGTGGGTCGGCGTCGACAACTTCGTCGACCAGCTGCAGGACCCGCTGCTGGGGCGCTCGATCCTCAACACCCTGATCATCGCGATCGTCACCGTGCCGATCGGCCTGGGCCTCGCCGTGGTCGTCGCCGTCGCCCTCGAACGGCTGAAGACGCGCGCCCTGTACCTCGTGCTGTTCTTCTCGCCGGTGGTCACGGCCACCGTCGCCATCGCCATGATCTGGCAGCAGATGTTCCGCGTCGACGGCGTGCTCTCGACCACCATCGCGAAGGTGTTCGGCGTCGACCCGCCGAACTGGCTGCAGGATCCCCGGCTGGCCCTGCTTGCGGTCTGCATCGTGACCATCTGGTCGTCGCTCGGCCTCAACGTCGTGATCTTCCTCGCGGGCCTGCAGAACATCTCGCCCTCGGTCATCGAGGCCGCCCGCATCGACGGCGCCGGCGCCGTGCGGCTGCTGCTCAGCATCCGCCTGCCGCTGCTCTCACCGATCGTCTTCTTCTCGTCGGTGATCGCGTTCATCTCCTCGCTGCAGACGTTCGACATCGTCTACGTGCTCGTCTCGGGTGGCGGACCCGACAACGCCACCAGGACCATCGTGTACCACATCTACGACCTCGGCTTCGCGCGGTTCGAGTTCGGCCCGTCGAGCGCGGCGAGCATCATCCTGCTCGTGCTCACGCTGGTCATCACGGCGATCCAGTTCGCCGCACAGAAGAAGTTCGTGCACTACGAGGACGATCCGGAATGAGCGGCATCATGACACCCCCGCTGACCGAGGGCCGCCAGAGCCCGTCCACCGACTCGACGGTCGCGATCGTCGCCCCCGGCACCAAGCGACGCCGTCCGGGCGGGACCGCGAGACGCCGCACCGGGCCGGTGCTGCTGCACATCGTGCTGATCCTCGCAGGCATCTCGATGGTCTTCCCGTTCATCTGGATGCTGCTGACCTCCCTCAAGACGCTGCCGCAGCTGCTGCAGAACCCGCTCGAGTTCCTGCCGGACCCGTGGACCGTCGACAACTACAGCGAGGCGTGGAACGCGGTGCCCTTCGGGCAGGCGTACCTGAACAGCCTCTACATCACGCTGCTCGTCGTCGCCGGCACGCTGGTCACGGCGTCGATGGCCGGCTACGCGTTCGCCCGCATCCGCTTCAAGGGCAGCAAGGTGCTGTTCATCGTCTTCCTCGCGACGCAGATGATCCCCGCGCAGGTGACGCTGATCCCCTTCTACCTCCTCATGTCCAACCTGGGCTGGGTCGACTCGCACCTCGCGCTGATCGTGCCCGGCATGATCGCCAACCCGTTCGCGGTGTTCCTCATGCGGCAGTTCGTGCTCTCGCTGCCGAAGGAGCTCGAGGAGGCGGCGCTCGTCGACGGGGCGGGACGGCTGCGCACGTTCTTCAGCATCGTGCTGCCCAACCTGCGTCCCGGCCTCGCGGCGCTCGCGATCATCACCGCGCTCGGCGTGTGGAATGCGTTCCTCTTCCCGCTCGTGCTGCTGAACTCGCCCGACCTGTTCACCGTGCCGCTGCTGCTCACCTCGTTCCAGGGCCAGCACGGATCGATCAACTACGGACTCGTGATGGCCGCCTCGGCGATCGCCACCGTGCCGATGCTCGTCGTCTTCGTCATCGGTCAGCGCAAGATCCTCAACAGCATGGCAGCGTCCGGACTGGGAGGGCGATGATGACGGATGCCGTGGCGGCCGACGCGGCGACGCTCTCGGCCCTCGCCGGGCGGCACCTCGACCTCGTCACCGCGCCGTTCACCCTGCCGCGCTCGCGTGTGCTGGTGTTCCGCGCCGACGAGGGTGGGGGAGTACGGGTGCACACCTCCGAATACGAGAAGCGGCTCAGTGACTGCCGGGTGCTCGACGCCGTGCGGGTGACGGATGCCGAGGGCCGGGTGCTTCCCGTCTCCGACGTGCAGCCCCATCGGATAGCGTTCGGCGCGGGCGCCGACACTGCGTCGCTCACCTTCGACGGACCGGGCGCGCTGAGCATCGCGGGCGGCGACGGCGCGCAGGCGACGCTCGTGCATCCCGACGGATGCGAAGAGCAGCATGCGCTCTCGCCCGCGGGCATCCGAATCCGCATCGCCGCGGATCGCGGCGTCGAGATTGAACCAGGCGACCACGCCGTCGCGCTCGCCGTGTGCGAGCGGCAGTGGCTCGACTGGTTCGCGAGGTGCCCGCGGGTGCGTGACGACCTGCAGGCGATGGCCGCCTTCTGCTGGTGGGTGCTCGGCGCGAACATCGTCGAGCTGCCCGCGCTCGGCGATGCGCGCGCCGTGGTGCCGTCGAAGATCGGCTACGTCGGGCTGTGGCAGTGGGACGCCTACTTCATCGCCGTCGGTCTGCGCCACGGCGACCCCGAGCTCGCCCGCGAGCAGCTCGACATCGCGTTCCGGTTCCCGGGCGACGACGGCCAGCTGCCCGATGTCGTGCACGAGCAGGGCATCCTCGCCAGCAGCGACGACCTGCCCGAGAGCGACCGCGCGACCCTACGTCGCGCGGGTTCGCAGATCGCCGACCCGTCGAAACCGGTGCCGCTGACCAAGCCGCCGCTTGCGGCGTGGGCGCTGCGCAAGGTGCTCGAGGTGCAGGACGACCCGGCGTGGGCGCGCGAGCAGCTCGGCCGGGTGATCCGATCGCAGGACTGGTGGTTCGCGAGCTCCGATCTCGACGGCGACCAGATGCCCGAGTACGGGCATCCGTACTCGTCGGGCCTCGACGACAGCCCGATCTTCGACGGTCCGATCCCCACCGCGGCGCCGGACCTGGGCGCGTACCTGGTCTGTCAGGACCGCGAGATCGCCGGTCTGCTCGGCCGATATCAGCCGGATGCCGAGACAGGGCGCTTCCTCGCGCGCGCGGAGCGCACGCAGACGCTGCTCGACGGGATGTGGGACGACGAGGCGGGACGCTTCCTCGCGCGCGGCGCGGGAGAGGGCATCCGCTCCGACACCGTCGTGGGCCTGATGCCGCTGCGCACCGGCTCGCTGCCGGACGGTATCCGCGACGCGCTACGCGCGGCGATCGACGACCCGGCGCGGTTCGCGCTCGAGTGGGGTCTGCCGACCGTGGCAGCCTCCGACCCGGACTTCGCGCCCGAGCGCATGTGGCGCGGACCGATCTGGATCAACACCAGCGCGCTCGTGGCCGAAGGCCTCGAAACCTCGGGATACCCCGAGCGGGCTCGGGAGCTGCGCGAGCAGACCGTGCGCCTCGTCGTGCACGGCGGCGGACCGCACGAGTACTACAACCCGCGCACCGGGCTGAAGGCCGAGCGCGCGACGACCGCGTTCGGCTGGTCGGCGGCGCTGTTCATCGACCTCGCCGTTGCGCTCAGCTGAGGTCCTCCTAGGGCCTCACCGCGAGTGGTGTGATCGTCACCCCGCGTGTACTGTATTCAATATCCAATAGACGTGACGAGGAGGTCATGATGAAACGAAGCGGCATGCTGGGGGTTGCACTCACCGCGACGGCGGCGATCGCCCTGACGGGATGCGCATTCGGAGGCGGAGCCCCCTCATCCGACGGTGCGGATCTCAAGAAGGGCGCCGCGGCCTCCGGAGAGATCACCATCTGGTCGTGGGATGTGGCCGCCACCGCACTCAAGCGCCTGGGCGGCGACTACGAGAAGAAGCACGACGGCGTGACGATCAACGTCGTCGACATCGGCTACGACAACGCCTACGACAAGATCTCCGTCGGCCTGCAGGCCGGCACCGGCCTGCCCGACATCATCACTCTCGAGACCGACAAGAACCAGAGCTACCTGAGTCAGTTCCCCAAGGGGTTCACCGATCTCAGCCCCGTGTTGGGCGATGCGAAGGACGACTTCGACCCGTTCAAGTGGGACACGGGGACCGATGCCGAGGGCAAGCTGCGGGTGGCCCCGTGGGACTCCGGCACCGTCGGCCTGTTCTACCGCACAGACTACTTCGATGCGGCCGGCATCGACCCGGCATCCATCGCCACCTGGGACGACCTCGTGACTGCCGGAGAGGCGATCAATGCGAAGACTGGCAAGACGCTGCTCACCGCCGACCTGTCGGATGGCGGGCCCTTCTTCATGATGCAGCAGCAGCAGGGTCAGGGCCTGTTCGACGAGAACGGCGACATCACCGTGAACAGCCCCGAGGCCGTGCAGACGCTCACCCTGCTGCAGTCCATGCAGCAGAAGGGGCTGATCAAGAACGCCAAGGGCTGGGACGCGAGCGTCACCAGCGCCAAGGACGGCGACTCCGCCGTCACCCCCGAGGCGGTCTGGTGGATCGGCACCCTCGAGGGCGAGGCGCCCGAGCTCTCGGGCGTGTACGGCGTGCGCGATCTTCCCGTCTTCAAGAAGGGAGGCGCGGCGACGTCGAACAACGGCGGCTCCGGGCTCGCCATCCCCACACAGGCGAAGAACCCGCAGCTTGCCGCCGATTTCATGGAGTTCGTGCTCGCCGACGCCGACAACCAGTCGAGCATGATGCAGCAGGAGGGTCTGTTCCCGTCGTACCTGCCGGCGCTGGAGTCGGACTACTTCCAGAAGCCCAGCGAGTACTTCGACGGCGAGAAGGTCTTCCAGATCTTCGGCGAGCTGACGAAGCAGATCCCCTCGATCACCTTCACCTCCGATCAGTCGGTGGCGGCCGATGCCGTCTCGAACGCCGTGGCGGCGGCGGTGCTCAACGGCGAGGACCCGAAGAAGGTGCTCGACGACGCCGCGTCGCAGATCGCCAACTCGACAGGCCGGAAGATCGCGGACTGATGTCTGTCATCAGTCCCACCCGGGGTGACGCCGCCACGCGGCGCACCCCGGGGGATGCCGACGAGCCGCGACGCAGGCGAGGGTTCGGGGCCCGGATGCAACGACCGGGAATGTGGTTCGTGCTGCCGGCCGCCGCCCTGCTGCTCGTCTTCTTCGCCTATCCGCTCGCGGTGTCGCTCATGCAGAGCTTCTTCCGCACCGAGGGAGGCGTGTCGACGTTCGTCGGGATCGACCAGTACGCCCGCATGCTGCGCGATCCGCTCATCGCGAAGAGCCTCGGCAACGCGCTGCTGATCCTCGTGGTGCAGGTGCCGCTGATGATCGCCCTCGCGGTCGGCCTGGCGTACCTGCTCAATCAGTCGTGGCTGCGCTTCCGCTCCGGCTTCCGGCTGATCACCTTTCTGCCCGCGATCACCACGCTCGTCGCCTACTCCGTGGTGTTCCGGGTGATCATGACGACTGACGGCGGCCTGCTGAACCAGGCGCTCGGGCTGCTGGGAGTCGCGCCGATCGATTGGCTGAACAACGAGTTCTGGGCCCGCGTCGCACTGATCGCGTCGATCACGTGGCGCTGGACCGGCTACAACATGGTGATCATCCTCGCCGGCCTTCAGGCCATTCCGCCGGAGCTGTACGAGGCTGCGCGGATCGACGGCGCAGGCCGCTGGCAGACCTTCTGGCATGTCGTCGTCCCGCAGCTTCGGCCGGTGCTGATCTTCACCAGCGTGACCTCCACCATCGGCGCGCTCCAGCTCTTCGATGAGAATTTCATCCTCACCGGCGGAGGGCCCAACAACGCCACACTCACACCGGTGCTGTACCTGTACAAGATCGGCTTCCAGCAGTTCGACTTCGGCTACGCCAGCGCCATCGCCTGGATGCTCGTCGTCCTCACCGCGATCATCGCGATCGTGCAGTTCCGCGTCATGAGGGAGAAGCCGTGACCACTCAGCTGATCACGACCGGAAGGTCCCGACGCACGGGCGTTCCGGAGCGCCGAGGAGAGCCGCTCGTGCGCAGACTGGTGCTCCGCGGGCCAATCTATGTGCTGCTGGTCTTCGCCGGCATCCTGGCGCTCGTGCCGTTCCTGTGGATGGTCATCGCTTCCACGCACCGCACATCCGATCTGTTCGTCACGCCCCTGCCGCTGCTGCCCGGTGGGGAGTTCTGGCAGAACCTGGGCAGGCTGCAGGAGAGCATCGGCTTCGGGCAGGTGATGCTCAACAGCGTGCTCGTGGCGGTGATCTACACCGCGTTCAGCGTCGTGGTCAGCGTGATGTGCGGCTACGGCCTCGCCACGTACCGGTTCCGCGGGCGCGGGGTGCTGCTGGGCGCGATCCTGGTGACGATGATGATCCCGATGCAGGTGCTGCTGGTGCCGCTGTTTCAGATGATGGCGAGCCTGGGCTGGATCGACAGCTATCAGGCGCTGATCGTGCCCTTTCTCGCCAACGCGTTCGGCATCTTCCTCATGCGCCAAGGATTTCTCGACTTCCCGGTCACCCTCATCGAGGCGGCGCGCATCGACGGGGCGTCCGAGCTGCGCACGTTCTACCGGATCGTGATCCCGGTGGCCAGGCCGCAGATCGCGGCGCTGATCATCTACACGTTCATCAGCCAATGGAACTCGTTCATCTGGCCGCTGCTCATGCTGAACACCGAGGCCAACTACACGATCCCCGTGGCGCTGAACACCATGATCGGGCTCAGCCGGGTCGACTATTCCGGGCTGATGCTCGGCTCGTTGCTCGCGACGCTACCGCTGTTCATCCTGTTCCTGGTGTTCCAGAAGCAGTTCGTCGCGGGACTTCTCGGCGGTGCGGTCAAGGGCTGACACCGGGCGCTCCGCCCCCGCCCCCGATGAGGAGGGCAGTGGGGTGGTTGCGTCAAGCGGTGAAGTAGGCGCTGGAGGCGTTGTCGAGGATGCGGCGCATGCCCTGCATCCAGTTGACCTTCAACGCCTCCACGGCCGCGGGCACATCACCGTCGGCCAGCGCGCGTGCGATTGCCGCATGCTCGGCGGCGACGCGCTCGACCTTGACGTCTTCGGCCACGAGCAGCGATTCGTACCGGTGGAACGAGCCGCGCACGCTCTCGATGACGTCGAGCAGGCGCTTGTTGGGGCACACCGAGAGCATGAGCGTGTGCCACTCGTCATCGCGGCTGATCACGAGCTTGTGCTCGACCAGTTCGTCGCTGAACGCATCTGCCAGTTCGACCAGGCGCGCCCCGACCGCCTTCAGCTCGTCGATGGGAGACAGCTCGAGGGCCAGGCTCTCGAGCGCGGCCATGACGGGGGCGAGGTCTTCGAACTCGCCCGCGCTGAGGGGCACGAACCGGAAGCCCTTGCCGTTCTCGCTGGTGATCTGCCCTTCGGACTCGAGGGCGATCAACGCCTCGCGCAGCGGCGTGCGGCTCACGCCGAGCTCGGCGGCGAGCTGCACCTCGTTGATGCTCTCTCCGGGCTTCGCCAGCCCGGTGCGCATGCGTTCGAGCAGTTCGCCGCGCACCTGCGAGCGGAGGTTCTTTCGTTCGATCGCCATGTGGTTGCCTCCCGAGCGTCAGCCTAGAGCTTGACCGGTTCCCGGATTCGCCATAGGGTGTTGTATACAGAATACATTGAACAGTGTGTTTCGTCCATCTCTCAGTGAGGAGCCTTCGTGACCGAGCACCGCGACGATGAGCGCATCCGGGAGGTCCGGATCGACGCTCTCGCCTACGGCGGCGACTACAACCCCGACCAGTGGTCGGAGGAGACCTGGCACGAGGACATCCGCCTCATGAAGGCGGCCGGCGTCACGATGGTGAGCCTGCCGATCTTCAGCTGGCCACAGCTCGAGCCGGAGCCGGGCGTGTACGACTGGGCCTGGCTCGACCGCATCCTGGACCTGCTGCACGAGGCCGGCATCCGCATCGACCTCGCCACCGCGACCGCCACCCCACCGTCATGGCTGCTGCGCGCGCACCCCGAGATGGCGCCCTGGGACTCCGAAGGGCACCGGCTCGAGTTCGGCTCGCGGCAGACCTACTGCCCGTCGTCGCCGATCTGGCGTGAGAACGTCGCGCGCATGGCGCGCGCGATGGCCGAGCGCTACGGCGATCATCCGGGTCTTGCGATGTGGCACATCTCGAACGAGTACGGCGATCACATCTCGCGCTGCTGGTGCCCCGAGTCGGCCCGGCACTTCCGCCGCTGGCTGCAGAATCGCTACGGCGACCTCGACGGCCTCAACGAGGCGTGGGGCGTGAACGTGTGGGGTCAGCGATACACCTCATGGGATCACATCGAGACGCCCAAGAAGGCGCCCGGTCCGATCAACCCCACGAAGCTGCTCGACTTCGAGCGGTTCTCGTCGGATGCGATGCTCGAGCTCTTCGAGGTCGAGATCGACGTGCTGCGCGAGGTCACGCCTGACATCGCGGTCACCACGAACTTCATGAGCATGTTCCGCGACCTCGACTACTGGGACTTCGCCGCCGTCGAGGACGTCGTCACCGACGACGCCTACCCCGAGCCCGCCGATCCGGCCTCGCACGTCGGCGCCGCACTGAACTACGGTCTGATGCGCTCGCTGAAGGGTGGTCGGCCCTGGCTGCTGCTGGAGTCGTCGGCCAGCGCGACCAGCTGGCGTGACATCAACGTGCCGAAGGTGCCGGGCAGGGTCCGGGTCGAGAGCCTGCAGGCCGTCGCGCACGGATCGGACGCGGTGATGTTCTTCCAGTGGCGTCAGGCCAAGTACGGGCAGGAGAAGTTCCACTCGTCGATGCTCGGCCACCGCGGCGAGAAGTCCCGCAGCTACCAGGAGACCAAGGCGCTCGGTCTCGAGCTCAGGAAACTCGAGCCGGTGCGCGGCACTCGGGTGCGCTCTCGCGTGGCGCTCGTCGTCGACTGGGACTCCTGGTGGGGATCGAGCGCCATCGAGTCGCTGCCCTCGCAGCGTCTGCAGTGGGCACAGCAGGCGCGCGCCTGGCATCGCGCGCTGCACACGCTCGGTCACCCCGTCGACACCGTCCGCGCCACGGGTCCGTTCGAGATGTACGACGTGGTGGTGGTGCCCAACCTCTACATCGCCGAGCAGCCGCAGGCCGACGCGCTGCGCGCCTTCGTCCAGCGGGGCGGACACCTGATCGTCGGACCGTTCTCGGGTGTGGTGGATGCCACCGAGAAGGTGCACGACGGCGGCGCCCCCGGGCCGCTGCGCCAGCTTCTCGGCATCGAGGTCGACGAGCAGTGGCCGATCGCCGACGCTCTTGTCGAGCGCATCGCCTACGGATCGGCCGATGCGGGCGCCGGCACCATCGACGTGCCCAGCTGGGCGGAATGGATCGAAGCGGACGCCGATGTCGAGGTCCGCGGTCGCTACGCGTCCGGCGTGCTCGACGGCCTGCCCGCCGTCACCCGTCGCAGCAGCGGTTTGGGCTCCGCGAGCTACCTGAGCGCCATGCTCACCGCGGACGGCATGCTGACCGTGTTCGCCGATCTTCTGCGTGCCGCCGCCCTTCCGGTGCGCGAGCATCTCGATGTGAACGCCGAGGCGGTCACCCGCTCAAACGATGACACCGATTACACGTTCCTGCTCAATCACGGCGCAGAGCCTCTGGCGTTCGAGGTGCCGGCACCCGGAGTCGACCTGATCACCGGTGACCACGTCGCCGGCGTCGTCGAGCTGCCCGGATACGGCGTCGCCGTCGTCGCCGCTCCTCGTGCGACCGAGATCCCGTTCATCACACTGGCCACACCCACTGCGAAGGAGCAGACATGACGCATCCGTTCGTGCATCCGTACATCCCCAACACCGCGCCCGAGTCGCGCGCCGCGATGCTCGCCGCCGTCGGCGCCGAATCGGTCGACGAGTTCTACGCCGACGTTCCCGAGTCGCTGCGTCTGGGCCGTCCGCTCGACCTGCCCGAGCCGTTCGTCGCCGAGCAGGACCTCGCCCGCCACGTGCGCGGCCTGCTCGCGAAGAATCACTCGACGCAGGAGCGCCTCAGCTTCCTCGGTGCGGGCACCTACAACCACTACGTGCCCGCCGTCGTCGACGAGGTCATCGAGCGCAGCGAGTTCCTCACCGCCTACGCGGGCGAGCCGTACGAGGACCACGGCCGCTTCCAGGCGCTGTTCCAGTACCAGTCGCTGATGGCCGAGCTGCTCGAGATGGACGTCGTGAACGTCCCCACCTACGACGGCTACCAGGCGACCGCCACGGGACTCACGATGTCGGGCCGGATCACCGGTCGCAGCCGCGTGCTCGTCGCGAGCGACGTGCTGCCCGCGAAGCTCGCCAAGGTGCACGACTACGTCCGCGCCCACCTGACTCTCGAGCACATCCCGACCGCCGGCGGCACGGCCGACGTCGCCACGGTCATCGCCGCGCTGGGCGACGAGGTCGCCGCCGTGTGGATCGAGACACCCAGCGCGACGGGAGCCGTCGAGGCCGCCCTGCAGCAGATCGCGGATGCCGCGCACGCGGCCGGCGCGGTCGTCGTGGTCGGCACCGACCCGATCGGCTACGGCGTGCTCACCCCGCCTGCCCTGCACGGTGCCGACATCGTCACCGGAGACATCCAGTCGCTCGGGCTGCACCAGTGGTTCGGCGGCGCGCACGGCGGCTTCATTGCCGTGCACGACGACACGCGCTTCGTCATGGAGATGCCCTCGCGCCTGTTCGGCCTCGAATCGACCGATGTGCCCGGCGAATACGGGTTCGGCGACGTGGCCTACGACCGCACCTCGTTCGCGCACCGCGAGGAAGGTAAGGAGTGGGTCGGCACGGCCGCGGCCCTCTGGGGCATCGCCGCCGGGGTCTACCTGTCGCTCATGGGGCCCGAGGGGATGGCCGAGCTCGGCGAGACCCTGCTCGCCCGCACGCGCTACGCACAGCAGGCGCTCGCGGCGATCGACGGCGTCACCCTCGACGACGAGGCCCTGCACCTGCGCGAGTTCACCGTCTCACTGCCGATCCCGGCATCAGATGTCGTCCGCGCCCTGCGTGAGAAGGGCATCGAGCCCGGCGTCGTCGTCGGCGAGCACCGCCTGCTGGTGTGCGTAACCGAGGTGACCACGCAATCCGACATCGACACCCTGGTCGCGGCGCTCGCCGCGGTCACCGCACCCGCTCTCGCAGAGGAGACGAAGTGACCCTCCCCGTCGCACCCAAGCCCGCACTGCGCCGCTTCCAGCAGGCACGCTGGGACGAGCCGATCATCTTCGAGCTGTCCACCCCCGGTGAGCGCGGGGTGCTCGTCTCGCAGGTCGAGCCGGGCATCCGCGAAACCGTGGGCGACGTCGTCGGCGACCTGCCCGAATCGCTGCGCCGCCCGGCGAAGGCGAAGCTGCCCGAGATGGGTCAGATGCGCGTGCTCAAGCACTACCTGCGCCTGTCGCAGGAGAACCTCGGCGCCGACTTCAACGTCGACATCGGCCAAGGCACCTGCACCATGAAGTACGCGCCGAAGATCAACGACCAGCTGGCTGGCTCCCCGCAGGTCACTGCCATGCACCCCTACCAGGATCCTGCCGACGCGCAGGGTGTGCTCGAGATCCTGTGGCAGCTCGAGCGGATGCTCGCCGAGATCTCCGGCATGGACGAGGTCTCGCTGCACACCCAGGGGGGCTCTGCCGCGATCTGGTCGAACATCGCCATGATCCGCAAGTACCACGAGGCGAACGGCGAGGCCGAGCAGCGCCGCGAGGTCATCACGACCATCTTCAGCCACCCGTCGAACGCGGCCGCCGCGAAAGCGGCTGGCTACGAGGTCATCACGGTGTACCCCGACGCCGACGGCTACCCCTCTCTCGACGCGCTGAAAGCCGCTCTCTCGCCGCGCACGGCCGCGATCATGGTCACGAACCCCGAAGACACCGGCATCTACAACCCGGCGATCCGAGAATGGGTCGATGCCGCACACGCGGTCGGCGCCCTCGCGTCGTACGACCAGGCCAACGCCAACGGCATCCTCGGCATCACCCGCGCCCGCGACGCGGGCTTCGACGTGTGCCACTTCAACCTGCACAAGACCTTCGGCACCCCGCACGGCTGCGGCGGCCCCGGCTCGGGGGCGAACGCGGTGAGCGCGGCGCTCGCTCCGTTCCTGCCCGGACCCCGCGTCGTGCGCGAAGACGACGGCACGTTCGCCGTCGCCGAGGCAGGGCCGCAGTCGATCGGCGCCGTCGGCCCGTTCTTCGGCGTCATCCCGGCGCTCGTCAAGGCCTACTCGTGGATCATGGCGCTCGGCGCACCCGGTCTGCTGGCAGCCGCCGAGACCGCGGTGCTCAACAACAACTACCTGATGTCGAGGGTGCTCGCGATCCCCGGCGCCTCCGCGCCGTACGCGACCGGCCGTCGCCGCATCGAGCAGGTGCGCTACTCGTGGGAGGAGCTGTACCAGGAGACGGGCATCTCGTCAGAGGAGATCGGCATCCGGATGTCGGACTTCGGCATGCACTACTGGACCAGCCACCACCCGTACGTCGTGCCGCAGCCGTTCACCCTCGAGCCGACCGAGTCGTACTCGATGGCCGAGCTGGACGAGTACGCCGACGCACTGGCCGAGGTGGCGCGTGAGGCGCGTGAGACCCCGGAGGTGGTGCGCACGGCGCCGCACAACCAGACGGTGCACCACACCCACCACGATGCGCTCGACGACCCCGAGCGCTGGGCGGTCACCTGGCGTGCGTACGAGCGCAAGTACCCGAGGACCGAGTCGGGGCGCTGCTTCGCCGCCGCCGAAGCCTGATCCCGTGATCGGACTGGTCGTCAACCCTGTCGCCGGAGTCGGCGGGCCCGCGGGCCTCGCCGGCTCCGACGGCGCGGAGGTGCAGCGCCTCGCGCTCGCGCGCGGCGCACACTCGCGCGCGCAGGAGCGGGCGACCGTCGCGCTCCGGGTGCTCGCCGCCCGGCATCCGGCTCTCGTCATCGCCACCGCCGCGGGGATGATGGGAGCGGATGCCGCGCGCGCCGCGGGCCTCGAGGCGTGGGTCGTGCGCGACCCGGCATTTGCCGTGCAGTCCACGACCACGGCATCCGACACCTCGGCCGCCGTCGCCGCGCTCGCCGAGGCCGGTGCGACGCTGATCCTCGTCGCCGGCGGCGACGGCACGCTTCGCGATGCCGCGGCGGGGCTGGCGGGTACGGCGCCGCAGCCTGCGGTCCTGGGCATCCCGTCGGGCGTGAAGATGTACTCCCCGGTTTTCGCGGTCAGCCCCCGGGCAGCGGGCTCGCTCGCGGCCGACTGGATCGATGGCGGCCTGCCCCTCACTGAGCGTGAGGTGCTCGACGTCGATGAGGCGGCGATGCGCCGCGCTCGCGTCGAGCCGCAGCTGTTCGGGATGCTCCGCGTGCCGTTCCGCGTCGGGCGCACCCAGGCGCGAAAGGCCGCGACACCGGCATCCGAATCCGACGCCGTCGCGGCCGCCGCACGCGGTGCGATCGCGCGGATGAGGCCGGGCGTGCGCTACCTGCTCGGCCCCGGCAGCACCACCGCCGAGATCGCCCGCCACCTTGGGGTCGATAAGTCGCCGCTGGGCGTCGACGTGATCCTCGATGGTCGGCAGCTGCTGTCGGCCGCGAGCGAGACCCAGCTGCTCGATCAGGTCGCCAGGGGGCCGGCGCAGGCCGTCGTCACGGTGATCGGCGGGCAGGGCTTCCTGCTCGGCCGTGGGAACCAGCAGCTCTCCGCGACGGTGATCAGCGCCCTCGGCGACGACCCGCTCATGGTCGTCGCCCCTGAGCAGAAGCTCATCGACCTGCGCGGCCGTCCGCTCATCGTCGAGACCGGCGATTCCCGCGTCGACGCGCGGCTGTCCGGCCACGTCCGCATCATCACGGGAGCCGTCACGACCAGCCTGTACCCTGTCGCGGCACCCGACCTCGTCCCCTGAACCGGTCGCCCAAGCGATCATCATCCCGAAAGGAACCCCCATGCGTCTCGAGAACAAGAAGGCCATCGTCACCGGCGGCGCCGGCGGCATCGGCCGCGCCACCTCGCTCGCCTTTGCCGCCGAGGGCGCCTCGGTCGCCGTCGTCGACCTGAACGCCGACGCCGCCGAGGCGGTGGCGGAGGAGATCCGCGCAGCCGGCGGGTCAGCAGTCGCGATCGCGGCCGATGTCTCGAGCGAAGACGACATCGTCCGTGTCGTCGAGACGGCGAACGAGTCGCTCGGCGGCATCGACGTCGTGTTCAACAACGCCGGCATCATCCGCCGCACCACAGCGGTCGAGACCACCGTCGAGGAGTGGGACCGCGTGTTCGGCGTGAACGTGCGCGCCATCTTCCTGATGTGCAAGCACGTCGTGCCGATCATGAAGGCGAACGGCGGGGGCTCGATCGTCAACACCGGCTCCGGTTGGGGGCTCAAGGGCGGCGGCCAGGCGATCTCGTACTGCGCGTCGAAGGGCGCGGTCGTGAACATGACCCGCGCGCTGGCGATCGACCACGGTCCCGACGGCATCCGGGTCAACTCGGTCAACCCGGGCGACGTCGACACCGGGATGCTGCGCGACGAGGCTCGTCAGCTGGGTCAGGACCAGATCGGATTCCTCGCCGAGGCGGCGGAGCGTCCGCTGAACCGGATGGGGCAGCCGCACGAGATCGCGGCGGCCGTGGTGTGGCTCGCCAGCGACGACGCGTCGTACGTCACCGGATCGGCACTGGTCGTCGACGGCGGCGGAATCGCGTGATCTGCTGATCACCCGCTGAGCGATTCCTCGGTTGGTAAGGCTCACCTAACCCGTGTTATGTTAGGCGAGCCTTACCGAACCGGTGCGACCCGCGCCGGCCACGAAACCGAAGGAACGCCAGTGCGATCTTCCCGCCTCCTCGCCATCGCCGCCGCCGCTGCCCTCGCCGTCGGTCTCGCCGGCTGCGCGTCCGCAGCCGATGACAGCACCGACTCGAACGCCTCCACCCGGTCGTCGGGCGAGTCGTTCCCCGTCACCATCGAGCACGCCTTCGGCGAGACCGTGATCGACGCCAGACCCGAGCGGGTCGCCACCGTCGCATGGGCGAACCACGAGGTCCCCCTGGCGCTCGGTATCGTCCCGGTAGGCATGAGCAAGGCCACCTGGGGAGACGACGACAACGACGGCATCCTGCCCTGGGTCGAGGAGAAGCTCGACGAGCTCGGTGGCGAGAAGCCCGTTCTGTTCGACGAGACCGACGGCATCGACTACGAGGCCGTCGCCGACACCGCCCCCGACGTGATCCTCGCCGCGTACTCCGGCCTCACGCAGGAGGAGTACGACACCCTGTCGAAGATCGCCCCCGTCGTCGCCTACCCCGACGTCGCGTGGGGCACCTCGGTGGAGGACATGATCGAGATGAACTCCGAGGCGCTCGGTCTCGAGAAGGAGGGCGAGGCCCTCATCGAGCAGCTCGAGGCCGACGCGGATGCTGCGCTCGCGCAGCATCCGGCGCTGAAGGACGCGAAGGCGCTGTTCGGATACTTCGACATGAGCGACCTGTCGAAGATCGGCTACTACACCGCCGCCGACACCCGCCCCGGCTACCTGCACGAGCTCGGCCTGCCGCTGCCGAAGATCGTCGAGGACAGCGCCGACAGCGACCAGTTCTACCTCGAGGTGTCCGCCGAGGAGGCGCAGAGGTTCGACGATGTCGACCTGTTCGTCACCTATGGCGACGACTCGACTGTGGCGACCCTGCAGGCCGACCCGCTGCTGTCGAAGATCCCCGCGATCGCCGAGGGCCGCATCGCGATCCTGCCCGATGCGACGCCGATCGCCGCATCCGCGAACCCGTCGCCGCTGTCGATCCCGTGGGGCCTGAACGACTACTTCGGCATCCTCGCCGCTCCGCTGGCCCAGTAAGACCCCGGCCGCTTCCGGAGACTCCCGCTCGTGACCTCCACCGCCGCAGCCGCACCGGCCGTCGCGCATCTGCGCCGGCCGGCGCTGGCGCGCACCGCGTGGCTGATGGCGGGTGTCGCGGCGCTGGTCGTGCTCAGCATCCCGTCCATCTCGTTCGGGGTGCGCACGGTGACGATCGACGACGTGCTGGCCGCGCTGGCGGGGCAGAACGAGACGATCGAGCAGGCCGCGATCATCAAGCGGATGCCGCGCACGGTGCTCGCCCTGCTCGTCGGCGCTGCGCTGGCGATGGCAGGAGCGGTCATGCAGGCAGTCACCCGCAATCCGATCGCCGAGCCGGGCATCCTCGGTGTCTCCAACGGCGCCTCGCTCGCCGTGGTCGTCGGCATCGCCTCGTTCGGCCTGAGCGACCCGTTCGGGCAGATGGCCTTCGCCATCTCGGGAGCAGCAGTGGCGGCGGTCTTCGTGTACGCGGTCGGCTCACTGGGCCGCGGCGGTGCCACTCCGCTCAAGCTCGCGCTCGCGGGTGCGGCCACATCGGCGGCCTTCGCCTCGCTGATCAGCGCCATCATGCTGCCGCGCGTCGACCTGCTGCAGACGTTCCAGTCGTGGCAGGTGGGCGGCGTCGGCGGTGCGGAGTGGCCGCGCCTCGCGGTCACCGCTCCCGTGCTCGCGCTCGGCGCCCTCGTCTGCCTGCTGTGCGCGCGGGGGATGAACTCCCTCGCGCTCGGCGACGACATGGCCAGGGGCCTGGGGGAGAACGTCGCCCGCACAAGGATGCTCGCAGCCCTCGGCGCCGTGATCCTCGCCGGCGCCGCCACCGCCATCGCCGGTCCGATCGGCTTCGTCGGGCTGATCGTGCCGCACGTGTGCCGGATGCTGATCGGCACCGATCACCGCTGGCTGCTGCCGTTCTCGGCGATGGTCGGAGCGGTGCTGCTGACGGCGAGCGACATCGTCGGCCGGGTGATCGCCCCGTCGGGCCAGGAGATCCAGGTCGGCATCATCACGGCGATCCTCGGGGCGCCCTTCTTCATCTGGATCGTGCGCAGGCAGAAGGTGCGTGAGCTGTGAGCACTCGCGAGCGCACGGCAGGCGCACACGCCCCGGACGAGACCCGCATCCCGACCGGGCACACGCTCGAGCGCCCGGCCGACACCGGCGCGCAGCGCGTCGTCGGCATCATCGCCGGCCGCCGCGCCCGCCACCGCCGCCACGCGGCCGCCACGATCACGCTGGGTGCGCTGGTGTGCCTGCTCTTCGCCGTCGCGCTCATGGTCGGCGACCGGTTCTACAGCCCCGAGCAGATCGTGCGGGTCATGCTGGGCGAGACGGTGCCCGGAGCCTCGTTCACCGTGGGTGAGCTGCGCCTGCCACGGGCCGTACTGGCGGTGCTCACCGGGCTCGGTTTCGGGATGGCCGGCGTGACGTTCCAGACCCTGCTGCGCAACCCGCTCGCCTCGCCCGACATCATCGGCATCTCGCACGGCGCCGGTGCCGCGGCGGTGGTCGGCATCATCGTGCTCTCGCTCGACGGGCCCGCCGTGTCGCTGCTCGCGCTGGGCGGCGCGATCGCCACGGCCGCGCTGATCTACGCCCTCTCGATCCGGGGCGGCTTCGCCGGTACCCGGCTGATCCTCATCGGCATCGGGGTCGCGGCGATGCTGCAGAGCGTGACCTCGTACCTGCTCTCGCGGGCGGCGAGCTGGGACATCCAGGCCGCGATGCAGTGGCTGAGCGGCAGCGTCAACAACGCCTCGTGGGAGCGCGTGCTTCCGATGGCCGTCGCGGCGGCGGTCGTGATGCCGCTGATGCTGTCGCAGGGGCGCGCGCTCGGGGCGATGCAGCTCGGCGACGACTCCGCCGCCGGCCTCGGCGTGCGGGTGAACGCGACGCGCATGCTGTTCATCCTCGGGGCGGTCGCTCTGCTCGCCTTCGCCACGGCCGCCGCCGGACCCATCGCCTTCGTGGCGTTCATGGCCGGCCCCATCGCCGCGCGCATCACCGGACCCGGAGCGAACCTGCTGCTGCCCAGCGCGCTCGTCGGCGCGACGCTCGTGCTCGGCAGCGACCTGCTCGCCCAGTTCGCCCTCGGCGCCCGCTATCCGGTCGGCGTCGTCACCGGGGTGCTCGGCGCCCCCTTCCTCATCTACCTGCTCATCCGCACCAACCGCTCGGGAGGCTCCCTGTGACCGCGGCGCACACTCTCGCGGCCGAGTCCGTCACGCTCGCGTACGGCGACCGCACGGTGATCGAAGGGCTCGATCTGACGATCGCGCCCGGCCGGATCACCTCGATCGTCGGGGCGAACGGATGCGGCAAATCCACGCTGCTTCGTGCGCTGGCGCGCCTGCTCACGCCGGCTGCGGGCCGGATCGTGCTCGACGGCGCCTCGGTGCACGCTCGCCCGTCCAAGGAAGTCGCGCGCGTTCTCGGGCTGCTGCCGCAGTCTCCCGTCGCGCCCGAGGGGATCGCGGTCGCCGATCTCGTGGGCCGGGGGCGGCACCCGCACCAGCGGATGCTCGCGCGCTGGAGCGCCAATGATTACGCCGTGGTGGCCGATGCGCTCCACGCCACCGGCATCAGCGATCTCGCCGATCGCAGCGTGGACGAGCTGTCGGGCGGTCAGCGCCAGCGGGTCTGGATCGCGATGGCGCTTGCGCAGCAGACCGACATCCTGCTGCTCGACGAGCCGACCACGTTCCTCGACGTCGCCCACCAGGTCGAGGTTCTCGATCTGCTCACCGACCTCAGCGTCTCACGCGGCACCACCATCGTGATGGTGCTGCACGACCTCAACCTCGCCGCCCGGTACAGCGACGAGCTGGTCGCCATGAAGGACGGCCGGGTGCGCGCGGTCGGGGCGCCCGGTGAGATCCTCACCGCCGAACTCGTTCACGAGGTCTTCGGCCTCGCCAACCAGATCACCGTCGACCCCGTCTCGGGCAAGCCGATGGTCACGCCCATCGGGAGGCATCATGTCCACTGACACCACGACGAAGACCCGGCCCACCTACCTGCTGGCGCTCGCCGAGGTGCGCGCGGTCGAGCGGGTCTCGCCGAACTTCGTGCGGATCACGTTCGGCGGTGACGAGCTCGACGAGCTCGGCACCCCCGGCGACACGTTCGATTCGCGCATCAAGATGATCTTCCCGCCCCGACCGGATGCCGTGCCGCCGATCGACCGCGACGGCGACGACTGGTGGGGATCGTACCTCGCCGTTCCCGAACACGAACGCGGCTCGATGCGCACCTACTCGGTGCGCGAGCTGACCGTGACGGATGCCGGCACCGAGATCGTCGTCGACTTCGTGCTGCACCTGCGACCGGGCCTCACCGGCCCGGCCTCCCGGTGGGCTGCAGGCGCACAGGTGGGGCAGCCGATGTTCATCGTCGGCCCGCGCCGCGGGGTCTCCGCACGCGAGCACGGCGGCGCGGAGTTCGCGCCCGGCGAGGCGCGCTCGGTGCTGCTCGCCGGCGATGAGACCGCGGCACCGGCGATCGCCCGCATCCTCGAAGACGCCCCTCGCGACCTGCGAGGCACCGCGTTCATCGAGGTGCCCGGGCCGGCCGACGCGCTCGAGATCTCCGCGCCCGCCGGTGTACAGGTGACCTGGCTGCCGCGCGTCGACGGCGACGCGCACGGGGCGTCTCTCATCCCGGCGGTGCTCGGTCATCTCGGCGACGCGCACACGCACGTCGACGTGCGCGACGTCGAGACCGAGGAGCTGCTCTGGGAGACCCCGGTGCACTCGAACCTGGGTGAGCGGATCGCCGCGGCGCACGCCCCCGCCGACCGGTACTTCTGGATCGCCGGCGAGAGCGGCGTGGTGACGACCCTGCGCCGTCACCTGGTCAAGGACCTCGGCGTCGACCGCGCGCAGGTCGCCTTCATGGGCTACTGGCGCCACGGCGTCGCCATGCGCGGCTGAACGACCTCGAAAGCCGCACCCCGGGAGTAGTGTGAGCGCATCCGGTGAAGGAGGCGTCATGACGGTTCCCGAGATCAACTACTGGGCTGTGCTGGTCGCAACCGCGGCGAGCATGGTGGTCGGCGCGGTGTGGTACGCCCGAGGTGTGATGGGTGAGCGATGGGCGCGCCTTGCGGGCGTCGACCTGGAGCGTCCGTCGCGCAGGCCGCTCTGGCCGATGATCACCACGGTGCTGATGAGCTTCATCACGGCATGGGTGCTCGCCGGCGCCGCGACGATCGCGTGGCACTTCTACGAGGGCTCCTACTTCTGGGCATCCGTCGTCACCGCCGTGACGCTGTGGGCCGGCTTCACCGCCGCCCGCTTCATCACGCACGACGCGTTCGAGGGCCGCTCGACACGGCTCACGACCCTCAACATCGGACATGAGCTGCTGACGGTGCTCGTGATGGCGCTGATCGTCGGCGTCTGGCCGCCCGCCGGACTCTGAGCCGGTCGCGACGGGCGGGGCGGATGCTACGCCGCGGCGCGCGCGACGGCGGCGATGGCGCTCTCGAAGAAGCCGAGCCCGTCGACGCCCGAGCGCATCGCGGCGCGGGTGTCGGGACCGAAGCCCGCCTCGGTGGCGTGCTCGGGGTGCGGCATGAGGCCGACCACGTTGCCGCGCTCGTTGGTGATGCCGGCGATGTCGCGCAGCGATCCGTTCGGGTTGACCCCGGCGTACCGGAAGGCGACGAGGCCCTCGCCCTCGAGGCGGTCGAGGGTGTCGTCGGCGGCGATGTAGCCGCCCTCGCCGTTCTTGAGCGGGATGACGATCTCCTGGCCCTTCGCGAACACGTTCGTCCAGGCGGTGTCGTTGTTCTCCACCGTCAGTCGCTGGTCGCGGCGCACGAAGTGCTGGTGGTCGTTGCGGATGAGGCCGCCGGGCAGCAGGTGCGCCTCGACGAGCATCTGGAAGCCGTTGCAGATGCCGAGGATCGGCATCCCGCTCGCGGCAGCGTCCCTGACCTCGGCCATGATCGGCGACAGGGCCGCGATCGCCCCCGAGCGCAGGTAGTCGCCGTAGCTGAATCCGCCGGGCAGCACCAGCGCGTCGACGCCCTCGAGGTCGTGCGAGCCGTGCCACAGGGCGACGGGCTCAGCGCCGGCGAGGCGCACCGCGCGCTGCGCGTCGCGATCGTCGAGCGAGCCGGGGAAGGTGATGACGCCGATGCGCACGCTCACTGCGCGACCTCGACTCCCACGACATCCTCGATGACGGAGTTCGACAGCACTTCCTCGGCGAGACGGCGCGCCTCGGCCAGCACCTCGTCGGTGACCTCGCCGTCCACGGTGAGCTCGAAGCGCTTCCCGATGCGGACCTGGCTGAAGTTCTCGACGCCCAGGCGGGCGAAGGCACCGGAGACGGCCTTCCCCTGCGGGTCGAGCAGTTCGGCCTTGGGCATGACGTCGACGACGATGGTGGGCATACCCCTGATTCTAGGCGATCCGGTCGGCTCTCATGCCGCGTGCGTCGAGGCGGCGGCGCGCGGATGCCGGGATTGTCAAGGGGTGCGCAAGAGGGTGGTCGCCGTTCAGGCGCCTCGCTAAAGTCGGCGCCATGAGAAGACGTCGGATGATGGGCGCAGGCGGGCTCGCGGTGGTGCTCGCGCTGACCGGCTGCGGTCTGCGTATTCCTGCCGATCCACATGGCAGTCTCGACCGGATCGAGGGCGGCACACTGCGCGCGGGAGCGACCGAGCAGCCGCCATGGGTCGACGTGCACGACGCCGGGGAGCCGACCGGCTCGGAGCCGGAGCTGGTGCAGGAGTTCGCCGAGCAGCTGGACGCTCGGGTGGAGTGGACCACCGGCAGCGAGGCCGACCTGCTCACGGCCCTCGAGCGCGGCGAGCTCGATCTGGTCGTCGGTGGATTCCTCGACGACACGCCCTGGACGGATCGCGGCGCGGTGACTCGGCCGTACACCGAGCGAAGCACGAAGCACGGCACGCAGAAGCACGTCATGATCGTGCGGATGGGCGAGAACGGCCTGCTCACCGAGCTCGAGACGTTCCTGCACGAGGAGGTGGGATCATGACCACGCGATTCGGGCGCACCGAGCTGCCCGAGCAGCAGGAGAACGCGCTGCGCAAGGCGATCCGCTTCGAGTGGTACACCCTGGTCTTCCTCACCGTGGCCATCACGATGGTCTACCTGGTGATGGGCAACTCCCAGGCGATGAAGGCCGCCTGGATAGAGGACCTGCTCTCGCTCGCCCCGCCGATCGCCTTCCTCGTCGCCGTGCGCATCGTGAACAGGACCCCGAACTCCCGCTACCCCTACGGGTACCACCGCGCTGTGGGTGTCGCGCACCTCGTCGCGGGTGTCGCACTGTTCGCGATGGGTGCCTTCCTGATCGTCGACTCGGCGACGGGGCTGATCGGCGGCGAGCATCCGCCCATCGGCACCGTCGTCCTGTTCGGCCATCCGATCTGGCTCGGCTGGCTGATGATCGGTGTGCTGGCGCTCACGATCCCGCTGCCGGTCTATTTCGGTCGAGTGAAGATGCGCCTCGCCAAGCAGCTGCATGACAAGGTGCTCTACGCCGACGCCGACATGAACAAGGCCGACTGGATGACCGCGGTCGGCTCGATCGTCGGCGTGCTGGGCATCGGGATCGGATGGTGGTGGGCGGATGCCGCCGCCGCGATCTTCATCGCAGGAAGCATCCTCTGGGACGGAGTGAAGAACATGCGCGCCGCCATCACCGACCTCATGGACACTGCGGCGACCACGTTCGACGACGGCAAGGTGCATCCGCTCACCGGCGAGATCGACGAGCTGCTCCGCGAACTCGACTGGGTCGAACGTGCCGGGTCGCGCGTGCGCGATCAGGGTCATGTGCTGCACGTGGAGTCGTTCGTGGTACCTCGCGACGGGCGCATGCCCGCTCTCGAGCAGCTCACCGCCGCGCGCGACGCGTGCATCGACCTCGACTGGAAGGTGCAGGACATCGTGATCGTGCCGATCGATCAGCTGCCGGAAGAGGTCGGCGGGCACCGGGAACACCAGTCCGAGCGCAACAGGTGAGAGGGGCGCGCCGGAGAACCCCCGAGCGCAGCACCTCTGAGGGGCGAACCTCTCAGGCCGAGCGGAAGACGGTGTGCAGGTCGCCGATGACGTCGCGACCGCCGAGACCGTCGATCTCGAACAGCACGCTGATGCCCGCGACGGTGTAGCCGAGGCTCTGCACGATCTCGCGTCCGGCGGCGAGGGTGCCGCCCGTGGCGAGCACATCATCGATGAGCAGGATGCGCGTGCCGGCCGGCAGGTCGTCGTGCATCTCGACCGTGGCGGTGCCGTACTCGAGGGCGTAGTCGACGGCTGCCGCGGGGCGCGGCAGCTTGCCCGCCTTGCGGATCGGGGCGAACCCCACCCCGGCGGCGATCGCGGCGGCTCCGGCGAGGATGAATCCGCGGGCCTCGATGCCCGCGACGACGTCGAACGAGCCGGCGAAGGGCTCGATCAGCGCCTCGGACGTGGCGCGCAGCGCCCGGGCATCCGCCAGCAGAGGCATGATGTCGCGGAACAGGATGCCCTGTTGCGGGTAGTCGGGGATCGAAGCGATCAGGGACTCGGCGCGCGCCAGTTCGGGACTCACCTGCCAAGGGTACCCAAACGAGCCCGATGGCGACGTCGTGGGAGCGCTCCCAGCAAGTCGTGGCATCATGAGTGCATGACGCGAACCTTTCCCGACGGCTTCCTCTTCGGCGCGGCCACCGCGGCCTACCAGATCGAAGGAGCGGCCTTCGAAGACGGACGCACAGCATCGATCTGGGATGCCTTCGCGCGCGTGCCCGGCGCCGTCGTCGGCGCGGAGAACGGCGACGTCGCCTGCGATCACTATCACCGCTATGCCGACGACGTCGCGCTGATGAGAAGGCTCGGCCTGCAGACCTACCGGTTCTCGACCTCGTGGTCGCGCGTGCGTCCGGACGGCGGGCCGGTCAACCCCGCGGGCCTGGACTTCTACAGCCGTCTGGTCGACGAGCTGCTCGGGGCCGACATCGTCCCGTGGCTCACGCTGCACCACTGGGACATGCCGCAGGCACTCGAAGAGCACGGCGGCTGGACGAGCCGCGACATCGTCGAGCGGTTCACCGACTACGCGGTCAGCGTGCACGACGCGCTCGGCGACCGTGTGCAGCACTGGACCACCATGAACGAGCCGTGGTGCTCGTCGTTCCTCTCGTACACCGCAGGCGTGCACGCGCCGGGGCGCACGAGCATCCGCGACGGGCTTCTCGCCTCGCACCACCTGCTGCTCTCGCACGGCAGCGCCGTGCAGGCGCTGCGCGAGCGCGACTCCTCGCTCGACCTCGGCATCACGCTCAACCTCACCGTCGCCGACCCCGCCGACCCCCACGACCCGGTCGACGTCGACGCCGCGCGCCGCATCGACGGGCAGTTCAACGGCTGGTTCCTCGGCCCGATCTTCCACGGCGAGTACCCGGCCGACATCGTCCGCGACATCCGCGAGGTCGACCCCGCCGCGGTCGCGGAGTGGCAGGCCGCCGTGCAGCCGGGCGACCTCGAGATCATCTCCACGCCGATCGATGCGCTCGGCGTCAACTACTACCACGGTGAGCTGCTGTCGGGGCATCCGCAGCCCGGCGGAGGCGACCCGCACCAGACCGAGGGGCAGCAGCGCGAGACGCGCTCGCCGTTCCCCTCGAAGGAGGGCATCCACTGGGTCGAGCGCGGGCTGCCCCGCACCGGGATGGGCTGGGAGGTGCAGCCCGAGGGCCTCACCCGCCTGCTCGCGCACGTCGCGCGCGACTACGCGGTCGATGTGCCGTTGTACGTGACCGAGAACGGCGCCGCGTACGACGACGTGGTCGGTGTCGACGGCGAGGTGGACGACGTCGAGCGCACCGAGTTCCTGCGCGCTCACGTCGCCGCCACGCTCGACGCCGTCGAACAGGGCGTCGACGTGCGCGGGTACTTCTACTGGTCGCTGATGGACAACTACGAGTGGGCCTGGGGGTACGCCAAGCGGTTCGGGATCGTGCGCGTCGACTACGAGACGCAGCAGCGCACGATCAAGCAGAGCGGCGCGGAGTACGCTCGGATCATCGCCGCCCGAGCCGTCTGACTCCGGGCCGGCGCGCACACCGCCCGAGGGAGGACAGCCATGCCCCGAGCCACGATCGAAGAGGTCGCCGCACTCGCCGGTGTATCCCGCTCGACGGTGTCGCGCGTGGTCAACGGCTCGACCTCGGTCAGCGCTGAGGCGCTCGCCGCCGTACAGGACGCCATCGCCCAGCTCGGCTACGCCCCGAATCGCGCGGCCCGCTCGCTTGCCAGCCGGCAGACCCATGCGATTGGACTCGTCGTCCCCGAGGACACCACCCGGTTCTTCGGCGACCCGTTCCTGGCATCCGTCGTCGCGGGGATCAGCTCGCGCCTGGCCGAGTCGGAGTACATCCTCAACCTGCTCATCGCGAGCGACGACCCCGACGGCAAGATGACGCGCTTCGTGCGCAACGGCGGGGTGGACGCCGCGATCATCGTGTCGCACCACGCCAGCGACTCGTTCATCGAGCGCATCGCGGAGGCCGTGCCGGTCGTCTTCGGCGGTCGGCCGGCAGTGACGCGCGAGAGCGACATCATCGTCGACGTCGACAACGCGGCCGCGGCGCGCGCCGCGACCGAGCACCTCATCGCGCTCGGGCGCCGGCGGATCGCGACCATCACGGGCACGATGACGATGGCGGTGAGCGCAGATCGCCGCGACGGGTTCCTCGCGGCGCTGGCGGATGCCGGCCTGCAGCCGGCCGGCGAGATCGACGGCGACTTCAGCGAGCACGGCGGCGCCGAGGCGGCACGCCTGCTGCTGCAGCGCGACGAGCGCCCGGACGCCATCTTCGTGGCGAGCGATCTGATGGCCCGCGGCGCGATCGGCGTGCTGCGCTCCGCCGGCCTGGACGTGCCCGACGACGTCGCGATCATCGGCTTCGACGACTCGAGGGTCGCCGAGTCGTCGGATCTGACCAGCGTGCGGCAGCCGATGTTCGCGCAGGGGGAGATGCTCGCCGGCATGGTGATCGACCTGCTTGCGGGCAGGCGGCCCGAATCGCTGACCCTCCTGCCGACCGAGCTGGTCGTGCGCGCGTCGGCACCGGCCGTCTGAGGGCGGACACGGGGCATCCGGGCGTCAACCCGGAGATCTCGAGCCACGGGCATCCGGTCCGGAATGTCCGACGCAGCCGCCCGACCGAGCGCGCAGAAGCGCCGGAGCGATCGGGTGTCCCGATGCGCTCCGGCGCTTCACGCCGTTCGCGAGCGATCTTGTGTCAGCTGCTCTCGCCGACGACGTGGATCAGTTCACGGGTCTGACCGGCGATCGCGTTGCGCCAGGCGTCGAACGTCGCGTCGCTGACGGCGAAGTCCGACTCGAAGTGCTGCATGCCGGGCGTGTGGATGTGACCAGCCGGGATCGACAGTCCCATCCGGTCGCGCAACAGGGTGTTGCGATAGGCCGATTCGTTCGACAGGTACGAACCGCCCGCTCCGCTGCGCGCACACGAGTCGGCGGGCGGAGGCGTCGGCGCGGCCGACGGCGGATACGACATCTCCCGCTGGTCGACGTTCGTCACCTGGGGCGAGGAGCAGTCGGCGAAGTAGGAGTAGTTCGTGTTCCACACGGTACCGAAGGCGACGGACTCATCGGGCCAGGTGTCGCCAGGAGGGCGCGGGATGTTCGAACCCGTGCGAGCGGCGATCATCTGCTCGATCGGCAGCGTCGCGGAGGTCCACTGCGGCGGGTCCGTGAGCGTGTCTCCACCGCCCCATCGATCGACCACCTGAGTGTTGCAGCCGATGTTGTCCACCGCCAGTTCGGGCACCCCGCCGACCGTCTTGCACGGGGTGAAGCGATCGTTGCCGAGAGACGGACCGTGATAGCGCCCGTTCCACTGCTCGAGGTTGAACTGCGACCCGCCGGCCTGACTGACCGTGATCGATGCATCGAGCTGCCGCTTGCCAGGGCGCATGAACGGGCCGACGGTGTCTTCGAGGTAACCTCGCTCGAACTCGGGGTAGCTCACGGGAAGCATGTAGGCCTGGTAGAAGATGACGGATCCGTCGGGATCCTTCGTCTTCGTGCCGTCGATGGACAGCGCTGCCGCCCCGGACGGGTTGCCGTGGCGGATGTTGTTGCCGACCGTTCCCGCCGCCGGCCCCGTCTTGCCGCCGTCGAGCGTGAACGGGTCGAAGCCGCTCACCAGCACGCGCTTGACGTTGCCGGCGGGGAACGAGATGTCGTCCATGCCGCGCGCCGCTCGGTCGAACGCGTCGGCCAGGTCGGCGCGCTGCTCGGTCGTCATGCGGAAGCTCGACTTCCACTGGTGCAGCACGCCCATCGCCTCGACGCGGGTCCAGTACAGTGGCCGGTCGTCACTGGCCGGAAGCACGCCCTCGACCGGACCAGTCGACTGTGCCCGCGCGACCGCGTCACGCCACAGCTGCGTCCCGAGTCGCTGCACCGTCCGAGTCGCCTTGGCTAGCGTCTTCTGACCGCACAGACTGCGCGCGAAAGACTTCGTCCAGTCTCCGAAGCCCGCACCCTCGACCATCGTGCGGGCGAAGGTGCGGTCAGCCGGCCGGGTCGGATCCTGAGCATCCGGCAGCACGGCTGTCAACCGCGACTCCTCCACGGTGATCGGCAGGGAGGCATCCGTGCAGCCGGGAGGGGCGAAGGCCGCGATGGTCGCGCTGACCTCGGGAGACGCCGGTCCGAGAGCGGTGACCGAGCGAGGTCCGGCGGTGTCGGCAGGGGATGCCGTCGCCGCCGATGTGCCCGCGAGAGCGAGCGTCGAGCCGACCGCGAGTGCCACCAGGGCGACTTCGGTCGAGCGTCGCCTGAACTTCCATGTCGCCGAACTGCGCGTGATGCGAGCTGGGGAGAGGCGCATGATCATCCTTCCGCGTTGAAGAAACGTTGTTCTTCGACACGGTAGGGATTGTTGAACAAGAAAGCAATGATTGTTCAGCGGAGACCGATGGCCGCTGTCACCGCCTCCCCATCCGGGTGAAGGCGCCGAGCACCGTGCGCTCGGAGGCGAGCAGGTAGCGCTCGAGTTCGTCGGCCGCCGGGGCGGAACCCTGGTCGAGCAGGGTGTTCAGTACCGCCCGATTTCTGCGCACGAAAGGCTCGTGCAATGCACGCGGGTCGTCGATCTCGAGGAAGACGAGACGCAGCTCGGCGGCGACATCGCGGTAGGTGCGCGCGAGCCGCGGGCTGTCGGCGAGCGCGACGATCGCGTCGTGGAAGGCCATGTTCGCGCTGCCCACCCGCAGCCAGTCCTCGTCGGGGAGGTGTCTCTCGGCATCGTCGAGCGAATCCCTCATCAGCTGCACCGCAGGGTGCTCGGGCTCGGCGTTGCGCAGCGCCGTGCACTCGATGACGCGCCGGGCGCGGTAGATGTCGATGACATCGGCGATGCCGGGCGACGCCACCGAGACGCCGCGATGCGGCACATGCTCGATCAGGCCCTGCTCTGCGAGCACGCGGAACGCCTCGCGGAGCGTGTTGCGCGACACGTCCATCTGCTCGGCCAGTCCCGACTCCGACAGGCGCGACCCCGGGGCGAAGTCGCCCTCGATGATGCGCTCTCGCAGCAGGTCGGCGAGCGGAGTGTGGGATGACATGGATCCAGGGTAGGGCTGCCGTCGACGTCATCGGGCCTTCGAGACTCTGCCGCCGAAGATTGTTGAACAATCGTGCTGGAAATGTTCTACACTCGATGTCACTCCCCACCCACCAACGATGATGGGACGTCCCCTCTTGTCCGAGCAGACACCGGCCCTCTCCGACCAGGACGAAGCGCGCCTGGCAGCCACGAAGAAGCGCGTGGGCCGCAGCGCCGTCATCGGCGCCATCTTCCTCATGGCGACCTCCGCCATCGGTCCCGGCTTCATCACGCAGACGGCGACCTTCACCCAGACGATGGGCGCCTCGTTCGCGTTCGCGATCCTCCTCTCGGTGCTCATCGACATCGCTGTGCAGCTGAACATCTGGCGCATGATCACCTCATCGGGCAAGCGCGCCGGAGAGCTCGCGAACAGCGCGATCCCGTTCTCGGGCCACGTCATCGCCGTGCTCGTGATCATCGGCGGCCTGGCCTTCAACATCGGCAACATCGCCGGTGGCGGACTCGGCCTGAACGCGCTGTTCGGCATCGACCCGAAGCTCGGCGGCTTGATCACCGCAGCGCTCGCCATCATCATCTTCCTGGTCAAGAAGGCCGGTCCGGTGATGGACGTGGTGCTCGTGATCCTCGGCCTCGGCATGATCGTGATGACCGTGATCGTGGCCGTCGTGGCGCAGCCCCCGGTCGGCGACGCCCTGCGGCAGACATTCGTCCCCGATTCGATCAACTTCGCGACCATCACGACGATCGTCGGCGGCACGGTCGGCGGATACATCACGTACTCGGGCGCACACCGCTACCTCGACTCGGGCCAGGTCGGACCCGAGCATGCGAGCCCCGTCATGCGCGCGGCCGCCAACGGCATCCTCGTCACCGGCATCATGCGGTACGTGCTCTTCCTCGCGATCCTGGGTGTCGTGGCATCCGGCGTCACCCTCGACCTGACCACGACCGCGGCCAACCCCGCCGGCCAGGCGTTCGGGGCAGTGCTCGGCACCGCAGGGATCCGGATCTTCGGCGCGATCTTCTGGGCGGCCGCGATCAGCTCGGTGATCGGCGCCGCGTACACCTCGGCATCGTTCCTGTCGTCGTTCCACAAGCGCTTCCTCGGCGGCTGGTCGCTGCAGTGGGCGACCGTGATCTTCATCGTCGTCTCGCTGATCGTGTACCTGAGCATCGGCACCGCACCGGCCGCGATCCTCGTGTTCGTCGGCGGGTTCAACGGACTGATCCTGCCGATCGGCCTGACCGTGTTCATGTACATCGGCTGGTTCCGCCGCGACCTGCTCGGCACCAGGAAGTATCCGATCGTGCTGCTCATCGCGGGCACCCTGGTGACCGCCCTGACCTGGTACATGGGCGTCGTCTCGGTCGGCCCGATCTTCGCCTTCCTCGGCATCGGAGCCTGAGCACGGCATCCTGATGGCGTACACGTGGAACGGAGAATGACATGGCATCCATCGACCTGAACTCTGACCTCGGCGAGAACACCCCCGATCGCATCGTCGGCGACGACGCGGCGATGCTCGAGATCGTCACCAGTGCGAACGTGGCGTGCGGGTTCCACGCGGGCAGCCCGGAGGGCATCCGCTCGACGCTGGATGCTGCCGTGCGCAACGGCGTGGCGATCGGCGCCCATCCCGGCTACCGCGACTACGAGAATTTCGGCCGCACGAACGTCGAGATCGACTCGAAGACCCTTCAGGCGCACGTCGAGTACCAGCTGGGGGCGCTCGAGGGGCTGGCGCGAGCGGCTGGAGGAGCTGTCGCGTATGTCAAGCCGCACGGCGCGCTCTACAACACCATCGCCCGCGACGAGCGGCAGGCCGCCGTCGTCGTCGCCGCGATCCGGGCGATCGATCCGAGTCTGGTGCTGCTGGGGCTGGCCGGCGGAGTCGTGCTCGAGGTCGCGTCCCGTGCCGGACTTCAGGTCGCCGCCGAGGCCTTCGCCGATCGCGCCTACCTGCCCGACGGACAGCTCGTCTCGCGAACCCAGGAGGGCGCGGTGCTGCACGACGCGGCAGCCGTCGCGGAGCGCATGGTGCGATTCGCCGAGACTGGAGTGATCCGCGCGATCGACGACACCGATGTGCGCGTCGACGCGCAGTCGATCTGCGTGCACGGCGACAGCGCCGGCGCCATCGCGATGGCGACGGAGACGAAGCGGATGCTGCAGCAGGCCGGCGTCACGATCGTCCCCTTCACCGCACGCGGTGCCGGCGGGGGAGCCTGAGATGAGCGTCGTCGCCACCCCGCAGCAGCTCGAGGCGTCGCGCGCCGCTCGGCGGGCGTATCGCGCCGGTCACGCCCAGCCCACCAGCGGCGTGGCGCCCGGCCTCACGCAGGCCAACCTCATCGCGGTGCCGGCGGATTGGGCGTTCGAGACGCTGCTCTACGCGCAGCGCAACCCGAAGCCGTGTCCGGTGCTCGAGGTGATTGAGCAGGGGCAAGTCGAGTCGATGCTCGCGCCCGGCAGCGACATCCGTCGCGACATCGGCCGGTACCGCATCTGGCGTGATGGCGAGCTGACCGAAGAGGTGGCGGATGCCACGGATGCCTGGTCAGAGCATCCCGACCTCGTCGCATTCCTGATCGGCTGCAGCTTCACCTTCGAGACGGGTCTGGCGGAGGCCGGCATCCCGATCCGTCACCAGGAGCTGGGCCGAAACGTGCCGATGTACCGCACGAGCATCGACTGCACCCCGGCCGGAAGGCTGCGGGGCGAGATGGTGGTCTCGATGCGGCCGATCCCCGCGTCCCGCGTGGCGGACGCCGTGCAGATCTCCGGCCGCACTCCGGCCGTGCACGGGGCACCGGTGCACATCGGCGATCCGCAATCCCTCGGCATCACCGACCTGAGTCGACCCGACTTCGGAGACGCCCCTGAGGTGCGCGATGGCGAGATCCCGGTCTTCTGGGCCTGCGGGGTGACTCCGCAGGCGGCGATCATGGAATCCAGACCGCCGTTCGCAGTGACGCACGCCCCGGGCTACATGTTCATCACCGACGTGCCCGACGCAGAATACCTGGTCTGATGCGCATCCTCACCGCTTCCGATCGGGCTCTGCTCGTCGAGGCCGCCGACCTCGACGAGGCCATGCGGCTGAATCTCGCCTGGGACGGAGTGCCCGGTGTCGTCGAGCGCGTGCCCGGCGCGCGCACGGTGCTCGTGCGATTCGACCCGGTGCGGGTCTCGGCCGCCGAGCTGTCGGCAGCGCTCGAGTCGACCCGCGTCGACGCGGAGCACGTGCCGCACACCCGCGAGGTGACGATTCCGGTGCGCTATGACGGCGAGGATCTGGACGAGGTCGCGAGCCTGCTCGGCGTCTCTGCCGAGGAAGTCGTGAACCGGCACCTGGCGGCGCAATGGCAGGTCGCGTTCTCGGGTTTCGCGCCCGGCTTCGGATACACCGTCGGCAGCGACCCGCTGTTCGACGTGCCGCGCCGCTCGTCGCCGCGCACCCGCGTGCCGGCCGGCTCGGTCGCGCTCGCCGGGCAGTTCACGGGGGTGTACCCGCGCGAGAGCCCGGGCGGCTGGCAGCTGATCGGGCGCACGGACGCCGTGATGTGGGACATCGACCGTGACCCGCCGGCGCTGCTGTCGCCGGGAACGCTGGTGAGGTTCGAGAGCGTTCGCGCTGCTGCATCGGCGGCGGGCGGCTCCGCGATGGAGCCCACCGGTCGAGGCATGCCCACACGCTCCTCCGCCGCGCTCCTGCCAGACCCGGTGTCAGCTCGCCCGGGGGAATCCGTCGCTGCGCCTGGCGGGGCGGATTCCAGCGCGAAGGGAAGGAGCATCGAGGTCATCCGTCCTGCCCTGCAGCTTCTGGTGCAGGACCTCGGCCGGTTCGGGCACGCGGCGCTCGGCGTCTCGGCGTCCGGAATCGCCGACCGCACCGCGATGCGCGACGCCAATCGCGCCGTCGGTAATGAGCCCGACGCCGGCGTTCTCGAGAGCGTCGGCGGGTGCGTGCTGCGCTTCCGCGGCAACGGCGTCGCGGCGGTCGCGGGGGCGATCGGCGAGCTGATGCTGACGGATGCCGAGGGCGTGGCGCGCAGGGTCGAGCACAGCGCCCCTTTCGCGACGGTCGACGGCGACGAGCTCGCCCTCGGGCACCCGACCCACGGTCTCCGCTACGTCGTGGCGGTGCGGGGCGGGATCATCGCCCCCGAGGCGCTCGGCAGCGTGGCATCCGACACTCTCGCCGGCCTCGGTCCGGCGCCGCTTGCCGCCGGCGACGTGCTCGGCATCGGCAGCGCTGAACAGTGGGCCGTCGACCCTGTGCCGCTCCCGCGCGAGCTGCCTGCATCCGGCGACCTCGTCACCCTCGACATCACCCTGGGCCCGCGCGACGACTGGTTCACGGCCGCAGCCGTGGAGACCCTCACCGCGCAGGAGTGGACGGTCACTCCTCGTTCAGATCGTGTCGGCATCCGGCTGCTCGGGGAGACACCGCTCGAGCGCGCGATCCCGGGTGAGCTGCCCAGCGAAGGCGCGGTCAACGGCGCGATCCAGGTGCCGCCTGACGGCCAGCCCGTGCTGTTCCTGCCCGATCATCCGCTGACCGGCGGCTACCCGATCATCGGTGCACTCTCCGATCACAGCCTCGACCTCGCCGGGCAGCTGCCGCCCGACGTGCGCATCCGCTTCCACGTCCTCGAAGAGAGCCCGTCATGACCAGGATCCTGATCGCCAACCGCGGCGAGATCGCCGTGCGCGTGGTGCGCGCGTGCGCCGAAGCCGGCTACGAGTCGATCGCGGTGTACGCCGATCAGGACGTCGATGCGCTGCACGTCCGTATGGCCGACGAGGCGGTGGGCCTCGGCGGCACGACCGCGACCGACACCTACCTCTCGATCGATGCGCTGCTCGACGCCGCTCGTCGCAGTGAAGCGGATGCCGTGCATCCTGGCTACGGGTTTCTCTCCGAGAGCGCGGCCTTCGCGCGCGCCGTCGACGACGCCGGCTTGATCTGGATCGGGCCGACGCCCGAGAGCATCGAAGTGCTCGGTGACAAGATGACCGCTCGTCGCATCGCGCAGCGGGTCGGCGCACCGCTGGCCGCGGGCACCGACCAGCCGTTGTCGGGACCGGCCGACGCGGTCGCATTCGCCGACGAGCACGGCGTGCCCATCGCGATCAAGGCCGCGTTCGGCGGTGGCGGCCGCGGGATCAAGGTCGTGCGGGAGCTGTCGGAGGTGGCCGAGGCGTTCGACGCGGCGACCCGCGAGGCGATCGTCGCGTTCGGCCGCGGCGAGTGCTTCGTCGAGCGGTTCCTCGAGAGCCCGCGCCACATCGAGGTGCAGGTGCTCGGCGACGGCCGCGGCGGCGTCGTCGTCGTCGGAGACCGCGACTGCTCGATGCAGCGCCGAAATCAGAAACTCATCGAAGAGGCCCCGGCGCCCGGTCTGGCCGACGAACAGCGCGAGCGCATTCACGAGGCCGCTCGTGGCATCTGCGCCGAGGTCGACTACCGAAGCGCCGGCACGGTCGAGTTCCTGCTCGCCGCCGACGGCACCCTGTCGTTCCTCGAGGTGAACACACGCCTTCAGGTCGAGCATCCGGTCACCGAAGAGGTCACCGGCGTCGACCTGGTGCGAGAGCAGTTCAACATCGCGTTCGGCGAGGGGCCCTCGATCACCGCCACCCCCGAACCGCGCGGTCACGCGTTCGAGTTCCGCATCAACGCCGAAGACCCGGGGCGCGGGTTCCTGCCCAGCCCCGCCGTCGTCACCGGCCTGCGGGTGTCCGGTGGCCCGGGCGTGAGGTGGGATAGCGGTATCGAAGCCGGAGACGCCGTGCAACCGGCGTTCGACTCGATGATCGCCAAGCTCATCGTGCACGCGGATTCGCGTGACGCCGCACTGGTGCGGGCTCGCCGTGCGCTGCGCGAGCTCGAGATCGACGGACCCGCGACCGTGATCGGCTTCGATCGCCTGGCCGTCGAGCAGCCGGAGTTCACCACCGAGGGGTTCGCCGTGCACACGCAGTGGATCGAGAGCGCCCTGCTGCCGCGTCTCGATCCGCAGCTGCGCCCCGAGCCGTTCGCGCAGGCGGAGCTCGCCCGCTTCCCCGTCGAGATCGACGGTCGGCGCGTGATGCTGGGTCTGCCCACCGCGCTGCTGGCCGGATTCGCCGGCGCGACGCCGGGGCCCTCGGCCTCGGCGGATGGTGCTTCCGCAGATCCTGCGGACGTGAGCGCACCGGTGCCCGGTACCCTCGTGCGATGGCTCGTCGATGACGGTTCGACTGTCGCCGAGGGCGACGTCATCGCCGTGCTCGACGCGATGAAGATGGAGACTCAGGTGCGCGCGCACCGCGCCGGCCCCCTCGCGCAGTCGGCATCGGTGGGGGACTCGGTCGCGGTGGATGCGGTGATCGGCCGCATCGGCTGATCGGGCGAGTCGGCTCGCTCTGGTCGCCCGCTGTACCGGAAGTCTCAGGCCGTTCGACAAGCGCGGGGCGTGTCAGCGTCTGACACGCCGCGCTGCAGCAGTTCGGTCAGAGTTTCCCGACGTCGGCGGCGTGGAATGTGAGCAGCTGCACCGCCGCGTCGACGGTCGAGGAGAGCACGTCCTCGGGCGCGCCGTCGAGCGCCAGCTGTCGATGCCCGGCCCCGTCGCGCGTCGCCCATCCGAGGAACACGGTTCCCGCGGGATGTCCGTCTTCGGCATCCGGACCCCCGACGCCCGTCGTCGATACGCACAGATCCGCGTCGAAGAGCTCGCGAGCCCCGCGCGCGAGCTGCTCGGCGCATTCCGCCGACGTCGGGTCGCGATCGGCCGGAAAACCGAGCACCCGCTCCTTCACCTCGGGCAGATAGGCGACCACGCCGCCGCCGAACCAGGTGCTCGCACCCTCGCCGGCGCCGATGGCGCTGGCGAGAGCCCCCGAGGTCAGTGATTCGGCGACCGCGACGCGCAGCTCGCGGTCTCGGGCGAGGTCGGCGAGAGGTGTGACGTCGGGCATGCGCCGACGGTACCGCCAGACCGGATGCCGAGCGGGGGGCTTGACAGACCCGGATGAGAAAGCGATCAGTTGCCGTGACGGATGCCCCAGAACAGGAGAACACGTGGGAACAGGATGGATTGCGGTGAGATCCACCTGTGCTCGCGTGTTCTCCTGCGCTGGATGAGGGCCGATGCCTGCGTCAGGCCGGGTCGCCTCCGGGAGCACCCACCCCGGTGAGCGGCTTCGGGTCGTCGGCACCCGAACCGCGTAGCCGCGCGATGAGGTTGCCGAGGTGGTAGATGAGGATCGCACCGACCGTCGCGAGCACGATGCCGCCGAGCTCGAAGCCCGACTCCGGGTCCTTGATCATGAAGCCGCCGACCGCGACGATCAGGCCGACAGCGGCGGTGTACTGGTTGACCGGGCGCGAGAAGTCGACGCGGTTGTCGACCCAGATCTTGATGCCGATGACGCCGATCAGGCCGTACAGGGCGGTGGTGATGCCGCCGAGCACGCCCGCGGGCACCGAGTTGATGACCGCGCCGAACTTGGGCGACATGCTGAGCAGGATGGCGGTGATGCCGGCGACCCAGTAGGCGGCGGTCGAGTAGACGCGGGTGGATGCCATGACGCCGATGTTCTCGCCGTAGGTCGTCGTTCCCGAGCCGCCGAAGAAGCCGGCGAGCGAGGTCGAGATGCCGTCGGCGATGAGCGCCTTGCCGGTCTGCTTGTTGATCGCGGGGTCCTCGACCATGGTCGCCACTCCCCGCACGTGCCCGACGTTCTCGGCGATGAGTACGAGCACCACCGGAAGGAACATCGCCATGGCCGACCAGGTTCCTGCGTCTGCGAAATCGGGCGCGTGGAAGGTGGGGAAGCCGATCCAGTCGGCCGCCTCGACCTTGCTGAAGTCGAGCTCGCCTCTGATGCCCGCGAAGACGTATCCCGCGATCACGCCGAGGAAGATCGAGATGCGGCCCAGGAACCCGCGGAACACGACCGCGAACAGGATCGTGATCGCGAGGGTGAAGGTCGCTGTGATCGGCGCCTGCTCGTAGTTGCCGCGCGCAGCGCCCGCGAGATTGAACCCGATCAGCGCGACGATCGTGCCGGCGAGCACGGGCGGCAGGAACCGGTCGACCCAGTGCACGCCCACCGTGTGCACGACCACGCCGATGATCGCGAGCAGCACGCCGACCGCGACGATGCCGGCCAGCGCCGAGCCCATTCCCGCCGACGCCGTCGCGGCGGTGACCGGCGCGATGAACGCGAAGGACGACCCGAGGTAGCTGGGCAGCTTGTTGCGTGTGACCAGCAGGAACAGGATCGTCCCGATACCGCTGAACAGCAGCGTCGTCGGCACGGGGAAGCCCGTGAGGATCGGCACGAGGAACGTCGCACCGAACATCGCGACGACGTGCTGCACGCCGATCGCGATCGTCGCCGGCCAGTTCAGGCGCTCTTCGGGGCGAACAACGGCGCCGGGCGCGACAGTGCGACCGTTGCCGTGGATGGTCCACAGCGGCATGGGGGCTCCTCGGGGAGTCGGGATCAGGGCCGAGGAAACACTACCGCCCCGGATGCCCGGCATCCGGCGTGCGACGAACCGGGGGCCGACACTCCAGATGACGGACGGTTTCCGCGAATCGGTCCGACATCTGGAGTGTCGGCCCCCGAAGTGGTGGCGGGCCCCCAAGTGGTGGCGCGTGCCGGCGGGCACGGCGGGTGCCGGCGGCTCAGGCCGTCAGTCGGCCGATGAGCGCGCGGTACCGGTCGGCGGTCTGCTCGACGATCTCGGCGGGCAGCGCCGGCGGCTCGCCCTGCCTGTCCCAATTCGTCGCGAGCCAGTCGCGCACGATCTGCTTGTCGAAGCTCGCCATGCGCTCCTCCGGTGTCGTGCCGGATGCCCACGCGGCGGCGTCCCAGTACCGCGACGAGTCGCTGGTGAGCACCTCGTCGGCCAGGCGCAGGATGCCGTCGGCATCCACCCCGAACTCGAACTTCGTGTCGGCGAGGATCAGCCCCTTCGCCTCTGCGATCTCGGCAGCGCGGCGGTACAGCGACAGCGAGGCGTCGCGCAGCTGGTCGGCGCGCTCCGCGCCGACCAGCTCGACCACGCGCTCGAACGTGATGTTCTCGTCGTGCTCGCCGAGCGGGGCCTTATACGCGGGGGTGAACAGCGGCTCCGGAAGGCGGTCGCCGTTCTGCAGGCCGGCGGGCAGTGGGATGCCGCACACGGTGCCGTGCGCGGCGTATTCGGCCCACCCGGTGCCGGTGATGTATCCGCGCACGACGCATTCGATCGGCAGGATCTCGAGCGCCATCGCGAGCATGGCGCGCCCGGACACGGCATCCGGGATCTCGCCCTCGGCGAGATGGTTCGGCACGTCGGACAGCTGCTCGAACCACCAGTCGCTCAGCTGCGTGAGCAGCTCGCCCTTCTGCGGGATGCCGGGGGAGAGCACGAAGTCGAAGGCGCTCACCCGGTCGCTGGCGACGACGAGAATGCGCGTGTCGGCCGGGTCTTCCGAGGCGTACAGGTCACGGACCTTGCCCGAGTAGAGGTGCCGCCAGCCGGGGATGCTCTGTGGTTCGCTCACGCACCCATCTTCCCACCACGCCGATCCCGATGACGGGCGTGCGTCGATGTCGGCGGGGAGGAGTAGCGTTGCCGGGTGACTTCGACCGCAACTCCTCGCACCGAGACCCGCAGCCCCTGGCCGGCGCTGTGGGCACTGGTCATCGGCTTCTTCATGCTGCTGGTCGACACGACGATCGTGTCGGTCGCGAACCCCGCCATCAAGGCGGCCCTCGACCCTGACACGAACAACCTCGACAACGTCGTGTGGGTGACGAGCGCGTACCTGCTCGCCTACGCCGTGCCGCTGCTCATCACGGGGCGTCTCGGCGACCGGTTCGGGCCGAAGAACATCTATCTGATCGGCCTCGCGGTCTTCACCCTGGCATCCCTCTGGTGTGGTCTGTCGACGACGCTCGAAGGGCTCATCGCCGCCCGCGCCGTGCAGGGCCTCGGGGCGGCGTTCATGACGCCGCAGACCATGGCCGTCATCACCCGCACCTTCCCGCCCCAGCGACGGGGAGCGGCGATGGGGCTGTGGGGTGCGACCGCCGGCGTCGCCACGCTGGTCGGCCCACTGCTGGGCGGGGTGCTCGTCGACGCCTTCGGATGGGAGGCGATCTTCTTCATCAACATCCCCGTCGGAGTCGTCGGATTCGTGCTCGCCTGGATGCTCGTGCCGACGCTCGAGACCCACCCGCACCGCTTCGACATGCTGGGCGTCGTGCTCAGCGCGCTCGCCCTGTTCCTCATCGTCTTCGGTCTGCAGGAGGGTGAGGCGTACGACTGGGGCACGATCGTGGGGCCCATCTCGGTGTGGGGCCTGATCATCTCCGGCGCGGTCGTGCTGGTGCTGTTCATCGTGCAGCAGGCGCGGACCAGGTCCGAGCCGCTCGTGCCGCTGGAGCTGTTCCGCGACCGGAACTTCTCGGGCGCGAACGCGGCGATCGCCGTCGTCGGGTTCGCCGTGACCGGCATGTCGTTGCCCTTCATGTTCTACCTGCAGCTCGCCCGCGGCCTGTCGCCCACCGAGGCGGCGCTGCTGATGATCCCGATGGCGGTGCTCTCGGGCGTTCTCGCACCGGCGGCCGGCAAGCTGCTCGACCGCGTCGACCCGCGATGGATCCTCATCCCCGGGCTGCTGTGCGTCGCGGGAGGACAGCTCTGGAACGCCTCGCTGATGAACATGGACACCCCGACCTGGATGTTCCTGCTGCCCTCGGCCGTGCTCGGCATCGGCAACGCCGGCATGTGGGGCCCGCTGGCCACCACGGCGACCCGCAATCTGCCGCCGCGTCAGGCCGGTGCCGGCGCCGGCATCTACAACACCACCCGCACGATCGGCTCGGTGGTCGGCTCGGCCGCGATCGCCGCATTCATGCAGTCCCGACTCGAGGCGAACCTGCCGGGTCTGTCCGACGCCCCGGCCGGTCTCGCCGGTGGCGGCGCGATGCCTCCGCAGGTCGCCGAGGGCTTCTCCGCAGGCATGGCGCAGGCGATGCTGCTGCCGGCCTGCGTGCTGGGCATCGCGCTGGTCGCCGCCCTGTTCCTCGGGCGCCACCGGGCGGACGAGGCGCAGCCGCAGCACTGATGTGGCGGCCGCGCCCCCGGGTCAGCGGAACAGGGCGATGCCGGCCTGACCGATGAGGGCGAAGATGACCGCCCAGATGATGATCGAGATGATCTGCCAGAGGATCACGGCGTTGCGGCTCGCGCCGAACGACACCATCATCCCCGAGGTGATCTGACTCGGCAGCACGGTCTGGCCGAGCAGGCTCACGCCGGGCACGCCGAAGCGGTCGAACATGCGCTTCACCTTCTGACGACGCGGCGAGGGGGCATCCGCCTCGGCATCCGTCCCCCGACGGGCCAGCACCTTCCGACGTGCCGCGGCGGCGAGGAACACGAAGATCAGCATCGAGATCACGTTGCCGACGACGGCGGCGAGCACGGCGATCGGAAGCGGAACCCCGGCGATCGCACCGATGAGTGTGCCGAAGTACGACTCGATGAACGGGATCGCCGCGGCGAGCATCACCCCTGCCCACTGCAGCCAGAGCGGAAGGGACTGGGTGAAGTCGACGAGTGCGTCCTGCATGATTTCCTCCGAAGGTGTAAAGCGTATTTGACATGACAAGCATGCTTGACATGCATCAGCGCTGTCAAGTCGGCTTTACATGCGATCGCATGTCGCCTACCTTTGGAGACGTGCAGAGCAGGGTCAAAGAGCTGAGAACCGAGCGCGGTCTCTCACAGCAGGCGCTCGCGACCGCCGTCGGCGTCTCCCGCCAGACGATCAATGCGATCGAGACCGGCCGCTACGATCCCTCGCTCGCGCTGGCCGTGCATCTGGCCCGGCACTTCGGCTCGACCGTTGAGGAGGTCTTCGATGTCGACGCATGACCGTGACGGCACAGGGTCCGCGCGCCGCTCGTGGCCCATGTCGCGCATGAACACCGCTCTCGTGGCAGTGTGCGCCGTGGGTGCGCTGCTCTGCTTCGTGCTCGGGCAGACCATCGCCGCCGTCGCGCTGCTGGTGGGGGCGCTCGGGGGAGCGGTGGGCGCGGTCTTCGCCCGCCGCGGCAGCTCGGGCGACCTCGAGCGCGTAAACGCCCTCGAGTACGCCGACGAGCGCGACCGCGCGGCGGGCATGAAAGGTCTCGCCGCTGTCGGCGTCACCGCGCTGGTGCTGAGCGCGGTGCAGCTGGTCGTGCATGCCGTTGCTGACACCGACCCGCTGTCGCGCTGGATGGCGATCGCACTGTACTTCGCGCTCGTGGTCAGCTGGTTCGCGGCGAACTGGTACTTCGTCCGCCGCGGCTGATCCCGGATCCCCGCGCGCCCGCCTCACCCGGACGGATGTCGCCCGCCTCACCCTGACCGATGTCGGCGCAAGGGACGGATGTCGGCGCAGACCGCCTTTCTGAGCCGACATCCGGTCATCTGACCGACCGGTGTGCACACGGGTGCCGGATGCCCCGCGCACGCATGGTGTGATGAGGGGATGACCATCGCACTGGCTCGCCCGTCTCTCGCTCACTTCGACTCCTGGTCCGACACCGTCGCAGAGTTCGGTGACGCGCACATCGACGGGGCCGGTCTCGAGCGCGGCCAGGCAGCGGATCGGGCCGCGTGCGAGGCGTTCATCGCGAAGGCCGAGCTGTACGCAGACCGGCGGGCGACGCTGCCCGACGGTCACGTCGCCTGCGACTACTTCTGGATCGTCGATGAGGGCGACGTCGTCGGCTTCATCGCGTTCCGTCGCGAGCTGAACGAGTGGCTGCGGCAGCATGGCGGGCACATCGGGTACGCGGTGCGCCCGACGCGCCGGCGAGAGGGCATCGCCCGCGCCGCGCTCGGCCTCGTGCTCGAACGAGCCCGCACGGCCGGGTACGACCGCGTCATGCTCACCTGCGACGACACGAACATCGGCTCCTCCCGCACGATCGAGGGCGCCGGCGGCGAGCTCGAGGACGTCATCGACGAACCGGGTGCCGAGGCATCCGGCAGTCGCTTGCGCCGGTACTGGATCTCCCTCTGACCCACTGCACGAACGGATGTCGGCGAGAATCACGGATGCCGGTCGGATCGGGACGTTCCCGCCGACATCCGTGCAATCGACCGACATCCGTCCGAGGCCCAGTCTGCTGACCCGCGTACACCCCTGCCGACATCGTCCGAGGCCAGTCCGCTGACCCACGTACACCCCTGCAACATCGGGCAGAGTGAGTCCATGAGAATCCTGCGACTCGCACGGCGCTACCCCGTGCTGACCGGAGGCCTGCTCGCCACCGTCGCCGTGGCGGTGCTCTCGATCGCCGGCCTGCACGACGCCGCCCGCTGGATCGCGATCCTCACCGTGGGCGTGGTGATCGCTCTCACCGCGTGGGACATGGTGCGAGACATCCTGCGTGGCCACTTCGGCCTCGACATCCTCGCGCTCGTCGCCATGGTCGCGACCCTGCTGGTGGGCGAGTACATCGCGTCACTGGTGATCGTGCTGATGCTGACCGGCGGAGAGGCCCTCGAAGACTACGCATCGCGCCGGGCGGCCCGCGACCTGACGGCACTCCTCGACCGTTCTCCCCAGACCGCGCATGTGCTCGAGCACGGGGCCGACGAGACGACGCGAGACGTTCCCGTCGACGAGGTCGTGCCCGGTATGGAGCTGCTGGTGCGTCCGTCTGAGATCGTCCCGGTCGACGCCGTGCTGCTCAGCGACCGAGCGAGCTTCGACGAGTCCTCGCTGACCGGGGAGAGCCTGCCGGTTTCGCGTGCGGCCGGTGACGAGGTGTTCTCCGGAGCGGTGAACGGCTCGAACGCGGTGCACATCCGCGCGCTGCGCCGCAGCGCCGACAGTCAGTATCAGCAGATCGTCTCGCTGGTGCACGAGGCGCAGCAGAGCAAGGCGCCGACGGTGCGCCTCGCCGACCGCTTCGCGGTGCCGTTCACCCTGGTGTCGCTGCTGATCGCCGGCATCGCGTGGTGGATCGCCGGTGACCCGCTGCGCTTCGCGCAGGTGCTCGTGCTGGCGACGCCGTGTCCCCTGCTGATCGCCGCGCCGGTCGCCTTCCTCGGCGGCCTGTCGCGCACGGCGAAGGAGGGCGTCATCGTCAAGGGCGGGGGCGTGATCGAACAGCTCGCCCGGGTGCGCTCAGCCGCCTTCGACAAGACCGGCACGCTGACCCAGGGGCGGCCCGAGCTCGTCGAGGTGCGCGCGGCGGAGGGGATGGATGCGGGTGAGGTGCTGCGCCTCTCGGCATCCGCAGAACAGTACTCCAGTCACGTCCTCGCGGAGGGCGTGCGCCGCGCGGCGATCGAGCGCGGACTGCGCCTCGCGCCGGCCTCGCACGCCGAGGAGGTCGCCACGAACGGCGTCACTGCCACGATCGAGGGGCGGGTCGTCGTGGTCGGCAAGCCCGCCTACGTCGCCTCCGCCGCCCCCGACACGAGGCGCACAGAGCTCGTGTCGGGTCAGCTGGCGGCGTACGTGGCCATCGACGGGCGCTTCGCGGGTGCGCTGGTGCTGGCGGATGCCGTGCGTCCGGAGGCAGCCGAGGTCGTCGCCGGACTGCGCGCGCGAGGCGTCGAGCGGATCGCCATGCTCACCGGCGACGCCGAGGCGACGGCCGCGGCGATCGCCGCGCCATTGGGCGTGACCGAGGTGCATGCCGAGCTGCTGCCGACGCAGAAGGTGTCGCTCGCCGCTGAGATGACGCCGCGCCCGCTGCTGATGGTGGGGGACGGCGTGAACGACGCGCCTGTGCTGGCGGCGGCCGACGTCGGCGTGGCGATGGGCGCCCGGGGATCGACGGCGGCCGGCGAGGCAGCGGATGCCGTCGTGCTGAAGGACTCGCTGCTGCCGGTGCTGCGTGCTGCCGAGATCGGGAGGCACACGCTGCAGGTCGCCTACACGGCGATCTGGATCGGCATCGTGCTCAGCGTCGGGCTCATGCTCATCGCCACGACCGGCGTGATCCCGGCAGTGGCAGGCGCGTTCATCCAGGAGCTCGTCGATCTCGCCACGATCCTGTACGCGCTGCGCGCGCTCACCGGCCCCAAGCCGCGCTGAGACTACTCCGCGACGCGCGCGGTTCGCACGGATGTCGGCGAGAACCACGGATGTCGGCAGGAATCAGCTGATTCCGCCGACATCCGTTCATGTCGCCGACAGGTGTGCGACGGGGGGAGTCTGCTACTCCGCGACGCGCGCCGCGATGTCGTGGCGGTAGTGCGCGCCGTCGAGCGAGATGCGGCCGATCGCCTCGTACGCGCGGGCGCGGGCGTCCGCGAAGTCCGACCCGGTGGCCACGATGTTCAGCACCCGCCCGCCGGTCGCGACGAGCGACCCGCCCGGGGCGTCTGCAGCGCCGGTCGCGGCATGCACGACCGAGACTCCGTCGACGGATGCCGCATCAGCCAGCCCCTCGATCATGCGACCGGTCTGCGGTGCCTCGGGGTACCCCTCGCTGGCGAGCACGACGGTGATCGCGACGTCGGACGAGAACTCGGGCTGCGGCTCGTCTTCGAGGTGACCGGATGCCGCCGACAGCAGCAGCCGCGACAGCGGTGTGCGCAGCCGGGGCAGCACGACCTGCGTCTCGGGGTCGCCGAAGCGCGCATTGAACTCGATCACGCGCACGCCGGCGGGGGTGAGGATGAGCCCCGCATACAGCAGGCCGATGAACGGAGTGCCCTCGGCGTCGAGCTGACGCACCACAGGCAAGGCGACGGTCTCGGTCACCTCGGCGACGAACGCGTCGACGCTGCCGAAGTCGTCGGCCAGCCAGGGCAGCGGCGAGTACGCGCCCATGCCGCCCGTGTTCGGCCCGCCGTCTCCGTCGAGCGCCCGCTTGAAGTCCTGCGCGGGGCTCAGCGCGCGCACGGTGTCGCCGTCGCTGAGGAAGAACAGCGACACCTCGGGGCCGCTGAGGAACTCCTCGACCAGCACGGGGCCGACGGGCAGGTAGTGCTCGGCGTGGGCTAGGGCTTCGGCGCGGTCGGCGGTGACGACGACGCCCTTGCCCGCAGCCAGGCCATCGGCCTTCACGACGTGCGGGGCGCCGAGCTCGTCGAATGCGGCCTCGACCTCTGCGGTCGTCGCCGCGCGCACCGCGCGCCCGGTGGGTACGCCCGCGGCATCCATGATCCGCTTCGCGAACGCCTTCGAGCCCTCGAGCTGGGCAGCGGCGCGACCGGGGCCGAACACCGGGATGCCGCGCTCGCGCAGCACATCGGCGACCCCGGCGACGAGCGGCGCCTCGGGACCGACGATGACGAGGTCGACGCCCCGCTCGTTGGCGAACGCCGCGATCGCGGCGCCGTCCAGCTGATCGAGGTCGACGATCGTGGCGTCCTGGGCGATTCCGGCGTTGCCGGGGGCGGCGAAGATCTCATGGTCGGCCTGTTCGGACCGCAGGGAGAGGATGATCGCGTGCTCGCGCGCGCCCGAGCCGAGGACGAGGATCTTCATGCGGCCAGCCTACCGGCGCCGCATCGCCCGGCTCAGATGATGACGGCTCAGATGATGACGGCTCAGATGATGACGGCTCAGATGATGACGAGGCTCAGACCGTGACGGGACGCTCGACCGTCCGATCCCAGGGCAGTGCCCAGCCGGTCGCGTCGAACAGCGCATCGAGGATGCCGGCCGTGAAGCCCCACACGATCGTGCCGTCGATGTCGAACGCCGGACCCCGGTACGTGAAGCCGTCGCGGTGCAGCACCGCGGTGAACCGGTTGGCCGGATCGACGAGCTGCGCGACCGGTGCGCGGAAGACCTCGACCGTCTCGGCGTGATCCACGGCGGCGACGCGCGACGGCTCACGCCACCAGCCGAGCACTGGGGTGACCAGGAAGCTGCTCACCGCGAGCGGGATCTCGGGCAGCGCCGCGAGCACTTCCACGCCCTGCGGATCGAGCCCGGTCTCCTCCTGCGCTTCGCGCAGCGCGGTGGCGACGGCATCGGCATCCTGCTCCTCGTACCCGCCGCCCGGAAACGACACCTGCCCCGGGTGCGACGACAGCGTCGCCGCGCGACGCTGCAGCAGCACATCGAGATCGGCCGAGACCGTCTCGTCGTCGGCCCGGGCCGAGATGCTGTCGAGCCGGCCGAACAGGATCAGAACGGATGCCGGCCACGCATCGTCGACCGACAGCGGGAACCGAGGTGTCCATTCGCCGGCACGCGCGGCTGCGGCGAGCAGCTCGGCGCGCGCGCCGCGCATCTCTTCAGCAGAACCGGTCATCGAGGTCGAGCCTACGCGCGGCGGCGTAGCCTGGGGGAATGCCCGCCCGCAGGATCGACATCGCCGCCGGCCGAGACGCGCTCGCCGCGGTCGCCGCGGGAGGTGCCGCGCGTACCGCGACGGCGACCGCCGTGCGCTATCTGCTGCAGCTGCTCGACGAGAAGGCGCCGGGCAACAGCGTCGAGGTGCGCGTGCCGCCGTTCGGCGCCGTGCAGGTGGTGCAGGGGCCCCGGCACACCCGCGGCACTCCGCCGAACGTCGTCGAGATGGACGCGAGCACGTGGATCGCCCTCGCGACCGGGGCGGAGCACTGGACGGATGCCGTGGCCGCCGGCCGCGTCACGGCATCCGGAACCCGCGCTGATCTCAGCGACCTGCTGCCGCTGCGCCCCTGAACCGAGCCCGATTCCGGTCCGCGCACAGCGTGCGCGTGGGACAATAGGAGCATGTCCGGAACAGCCAGCCACTCGACCGTCGAAGCGACGATCCGCCCCGTGCCGCGCTACGGCGTCTTCATGGTGACGGGGGCCGTTGTGGGGATCATCGTCGCGGGCATCCTGACTCTGCTCGGCTCGTACGAACCGTCAGACGTGCTGCGCGTGGTCTACCCACCCGGACAGGTTTTCGGGTTCGCCCTGCTGTGGACCGTGCCGATCGGCGTCGGGCTCGGCGGCATCATCGCCGTCGGCCTCGACCGCGCCGCCCGCAAGCACGCCCGTGTCGTCACGGTCGAGCACGAGCGAGTTGTCGCAGACGACGAGCAGCCCTAGGCCAGTTCGGCGATCACCGGGCGCATCGCCGCGTCGAAGGCCACGACGTCGCGGCGCAGGCCGTCGGTGACGGCGACGCTCAACGAGCCGATCCACCAGATGCCGCGCTGCGTGAACGGCAGCACCTGCACGTTCAGCTCGAATGAGTGCGCGCGCCGGCCGATATCGCGCTCGAATTCGGCGATCGCGCTGGCATACGCGCGGTACGAGCCGCCCGACGAGCTGACCGACTCGACATACCTGTTGTGTGCGCGCTGCGCGTAATGCAGCACGGTCTGCGCGTGGGGGACGATCGCGTCACGCAGCTCTTCCGCGCCGGTGGTGGGCAGGGCGACGAGCGTGTCGAAGCCGTCGACGAGGTCGAGCGGCACCTCCGAACGGTGGGCACGCGGCTCGACGGTCATGTCCCAGTACTCACGCCACTGCTTCTCGAGAGCGTCATCGACCTCCATCGCGTCGGGGCGACGCACCTCGAGCCCGCGCAGTGCGGGTAGATCCTCGGGGGCCCGGATGCCGAGCAGCTGTCGCACCGCGAGCGCGACCAGCACCGAGGTGCCGGCGTCTTCGCGGATCAGCCACTGCGGCTTGTCGACCATGGCCCCCATCGTAGGGTCCTTCAGGGTCTTGCGCGCAGGGCTTGCGGCACGCTTCGCTGCTCCCCTCGCAGCGACGAGCATGGGCGCAGCGAAGGGTCCCGAGAGGGGGATGTCAACGACGACGCGACAGGATGCGGCGGCGCAGACGCTCGCGGCCGCGTGAGGGCGGACGGGTGGCATCCACCAGCGCCTGCCGGGCCGCGGCGAGATTCGGGTAGCTGCCGATGCGGCGACTGTGGCGGTCGTGCACGACGTGTGCGGCGTCGTCGACGGTCACGAAGCCGGCGAACTCGCCGCGGCTCGTCGCCACGTAGACGTCGTGGTCGGCCTGGCTCCAGGCGAGTTCGGCAGATGTGGTGGTGATGTTCTGGTCGTGGGTGGGCGCGCCGGAGCGCGCGGAATCAGTGGTACTGCTCATGATCTCTGGTCTGTCTGCGGGCAGCATGCTGCCGGCTGTGGTGCGGTCGGGGCGCCGAGATCCGCATCGGTGCGGATCGGCCACTCATGCCCGGCCTGGATGTGTGCGCTGCGCCGGTGAGATACGGCGGAACTTCGCGCAACCATTCATAGTAGCAGACGGAGCTGCCGGATGCTCTGGCCGCTGGTCACGGGCGACGGGCGCTCTCGCAGGCCGGGTACGCTGTACAGGTGGCAGACTCTCCCACCAATCCCTATGCTCAGGCCGGTGTCGACACCGCCGCCGGTGATCTCGCCGTCGAACTCATGAAGGCTTCCGTGCGCGCGACGCACGGGCCCGAGGTGCTCGGGGGCGTCGGCGGCTTCGCGGGCATGTTCGACGCCAGTGCGCTGCTCGGCTACCGGCGCCCGCTGCTGGCCAGCAGCACCGACGGCGTCGGCACCAAGGTCGCCATCGCGCAGGCGATCGACAAGCACGACACGATCGGGCAGGACCTCGTCGGCATGGTGGTCGACGACATCGTCGTGGTCGGCGCGAAGCCGCTGTTCATGACCGACTACATCGCCTGCGGCAAGGTCGTGCCCGAGCGCATCGCCGACATCGTGCGCGGTATCGCCGAGGCATGCTCCGCGACCGGCGCCGCCCTCGTCGGCGGCGAGACCGCCGAGCACCCCGGGCTGCTCGGCCCGCGGGACTACGACGTCGCGGGAGCGGCGACCGGAGTGGTCGAGGCGGATGCCCTGCTCGGCGCGCACCTCGTGCAGGACGGCGATGCCGTGATCGCACTCGGCTCGAGCGGTCTGCACTCCAACGGCTACTCGCTCGTGCGGCACATCGTCGCGAACGCGGGCATCGGCTACGGCGACAACTCCGCCGATCTCGGCGGTACCTGGGGTGAGGCTCTGCTCGAGCCGACCCGCCTGTACACCACCCCCCTGCTGAAGCTCATCGAGACCCTCCCCGGTGCGGTGCACTCGCTGAGTCACGTGACCGGCGGCGGCATCGCCGCCAACCTCGCCCGGGTTCTGCCGCAGGACAGCTGGGCCGAGGTCGACCGTTCGACCTGGGCGCCCAGCCCGGTGTTCCAGGTGCTGGCCGACATCGCCGGCACCCCGATCGTCGACACCGAGGGCACCTGGAACCTCGGCATCGGATTCCTCGCGGTCGTCGCGGCGGAGCAGAAGGATGCCGCGATCGCCGCCATCGGCGCGCAGGGCATCGCCGCCTGGCAGGTCGCGACCGTGCACACCGGTGCGCGCCCCGAGGGCGATTTCGAACAGGGCGCCAAGGGCGTCGACGGCGGAGCGGTGCGGCTGGTCGGCGCATACGCGGACGGAGCGAAGTAACACCCATGTGCGGCATCGTCGGAATGGTCGGCACCGGCCCGGTCAACCAGGACATCTACGACGCGCTGCTGCTGCTGCAGCATCGCGGACAGGATGCCACCGGAATCGCGACCGCAGAGCCGAGCGGCGTCATGCACATGGCGAAGGCTGAGGGAATGGTGCGCGAGGCGTTCCGCACCCGCGACATGCGATCGCTGCTGGGCAGCATCGGCCTGGGGCACGTGCGCTACGCGACCAAGGGCACCGCCTCGAGCGAAGAGGAGATGCAGCCCTTCTACGTGAACGCGCCGTACGGGATCGTGCTCATCCACAACGGCAACCTCACCAACACGCGCGAGCTCGCTGCGGAGATGGCTGATCGGTACCGCCGCCACCTGAACTCGTCCAGCGACACGGAGCTGCTGCTGAACGTGCTCGCGGGCGAGCTGCAGACGACGACATCGTCGGTCGACCTCGACGCCGATCGCATCTTCGACGCCGTCGAGCGCACCCACGCGCGGATCGAGGGCGCCTACGCCGTCATCGCGATCATCGCCGGCTACGGTCTGCTCGCCTTCCGCGACCCGTTCGGCATCCGTCCCCTCATCCTCGGCCGTCGTGCTTCGACAAGCTCAGCAGCCCAGGAGGGGACAGCCGCCGCCGACCGGTCCCTGAGCCCGTCGAAGGGCCGAGACGAGTGGGTCGTGACCAGCGAGTCCCTCGTGCTCGAGAACGCCGACTATGAGATCGTGCGCGAGGTCGCGCCCGGTGAGGCCATCTTCATCTCCAACGACGGCGAGCTGTTCACCCGGCAGTGCGCCGAGAACTCGCAGCTCGTGCCGTGCGCGTTCGAATACGTCTACCTCGCACGCCCCGATTCGGTGATGAACGGCGTCTCGGTGTACGAGTCGCGCTTGCGCATGGGCGACCGGCTCGCCGACACCATCGCCCGACACGTGCCGCTCGACGAGATCGACGTGGTCATGCCGATCCCCGACTCGTCGCGACCGTCGGCGATGGAGGTCGCGCGCAAGCTCGGCAAGGAGTACCGCGAGGGCTTCTACAAGAACCGGTACGTCGGACGCACGTTCATCATGCCCGGGCAGGCGGTGCGCAAGAAGAGCGTGCGGCAGAAGCTGAACGCGATGTCGACCGAGTTCCGCGGCAAGAACGTGCTGCTCATCGACGACTCGATCGTGCGGGGCACGACCAGCAAGCAGATCATCCAGATGGCCAGGGATGCCGGTGCGAAGTCGGTCATCTTCGCCTCGGCCGCACCGCCGGTCCGATACCCGCACGTGTACGGCATCAACATGCCCTCCAAGCACGAGCTGATCGCCCACGGTCGCACGATTCCCGAGATCGCGGAGGAGCTGGGCTGCGACCGGATCGTGTACCAGGAAGTCGACGACCTCAAGGCGGCGATCATCGAGGGGACGGACCTCACCGACCTCGACATGAGCTGCTTCGACGGACGCTACGTCACCGGAACCGTCACGCCCGAGTACCTCGCATGGGTAGAGCAGTCGCAGACCTCGTGATGTCATGACCGGGTCCCTCAGCTCGTCGAAGGGGCCGCTCTGGCGCGGCAGGGTGCTCGCCGTACTCGGCATCCTGCTCTGCGCATTCTCGCTGCGCTCGGCCGTCGCCTCGCTCTCACCCGTCGTCGATCTGATCGGCGAGGACTTCGAGGTCTCGGCGGCCGTACTCGGCGTGATCGGCACGCTGCCACCGGCATGCTTCGCGGTGTTCGGCATCCTCACCCCCGACCTCGAGCGTCGGCTGGGCATCGAGCGGCTGACCGTCATCGCTCTGACCGCGATCACCGTGGGACTCATCGGGCGCAGCCTCGCGACCGACTCGATCGGTCTTCTCGTGGGCACAGCCGTGGTCTTCGCGGGAGTCGGCATGGCGAACATCCTGCTGCCGCCGCTGGTGAAGAAGTACTTCGCCGACCGCATCGGGCTGATGATGACGGTCCACACGGCCACGATGGCGTTCTCGACCTTCGTGCCGCCGCTGGTCGCCGTTCCCCTGGCGGACGCCGCGGGCTGGCGCTTCTCGCTGGGGATCTGGGCGGCCTTCGCGTTCGCCGGCCTCATCCCGTGGCTGGTGATGCTGTTCCGGCCGGGAGCGCCGGCCGCGACGCCGGATGGGGCCGACGACGCCACCTTCGACGCCGAGGACGGCACTGACGACGCCGTCCTCGCCGCAACCGGTCCGATCGCCACGGCTCCCACGAACCGGCGTCTCGTCGCACGGCTCGCGCGCATCCCGCTGGTGTGGGCCCTCGCGTTCACCTTCGGCACCTCGTCGACCATGGCCTACGTCTCGTTCGCGTGGCTGCCGTCGATCATGATCGACACGGCGGGCGTCGATGCGGCGACCGCCGGCTTCATGCTGTCACTGTGGGCGTTCATCGGTCTGCCCGCCGGGCTCGTCGTGCCGGTGCTCGTGGTGCGGTTCCAGGCCACCCGGCCGCTGTTCGTGATCGGATCGGTCGGCGCGCTCGTGGGCCTGCTCGGCCTGTTGCTCTTCCCCCGGCCCGAGCTGCTGTGGCTGTGGATGACGCTGTTCGGCCTCGTCGGGGTGTCGTTCCCGCTGGCGCTCGTGCTGATCAGCATCCGCACCCGCACCCCCGACAGTGCCGTGCTGCTGTCGAGCTTCGTGCAGAGCGCCGGCTACGTGCTCGCCGCGATCTTCCCCGTGCTCGTCGGCGTCCTGCACGACGTGACCGGCGGGTGGACGATCCCGATCCTCGCCGTCATCGCGGTGCTGGTGCTGACCTTCCCCGCGGGGATCGCCGCCGGACGCCGCGTCACGATCGAAGACGAGTGGGAGCGCCGGCACGGGAGGTGGTGAGGCGCGCCGCGTCTCACGCAGTGGTGCGGATGACCCGCGGCACCACCTGCGCCATCAGGCGAACGTCACGTCGTCGCCGACGCGGATGACCCCACCGATGCCCGCCGCGTCGCCGACGGCGCCGCTGACGCCGTCGAGCAGGAGCAGGCGGCCCAGCGACGGCTCGGTCAGGCCCACGCCTCGCGTGAGGGTGGTGAGCACCCTGGCATCGCGGATGCCCGTGTCGGGGTTGGCGTGGGTGGCCAGGCAGCGCACGATCGGACCCTCGGCGGTGAAGCGCACATCGCCGATGCGGACCTCGCCCTGCCACGACAGCTCGTCCCAGGCATCCACCCCGTCGATCACCACGTTCGAACGGAACCGGCGGTCATCGATCTGCTTTCCCAGCGCGCCGATCAGCGCATCGACGCTCGCGCGGCTGTGCACACTGACGAACCCGCGCGAGCGATCCTGAAAACGCGAGTGCTCGCCGTCGCCGACCAGCACCAGGGGGAGCCGCCCCTCGCGCTGCAGCAGCTTGCACTCGGGGGAGTCGAGCACGAACGCCGTCATGATCTCGGTGAGCTCAGCGCGGCCCTCGGCATCCAGCACCACCTCGACCAGCAGCTCGTCGTCGTAGGCGACCCGCACCCGGCGCGCGTCGTGGTCGTACGCCACCTGGAGTGCGGCGAGAGTCGGGAACGACTCCAGCGCGAGGCCCCTCGACTTCGGCCAGTAGTCCAGGCCGTCCCGGGTCTCGGGCCCCGCAGCATCCGCGAAGCGGAACGCGAGCACCCGGTCGCCGGCGATGCGCCCGTCGGGCTGCACCACGAGCTCATCGCAGCGTTCGGGCGTGAACCCCTTGATCGGGTGACGGTACAGGGCGGCGACGTGGGGCATCCGCCCATTCTCCCCTGGCGGCTCAGAAGTCGTGCTGCCGGGGATACGACGAAACCCTGGTCGACACGGCAGATGCCGGTCGCCAGGGTTTCTTCGACGAGTTCAGGGACCCGGATCGAGAGAGGTCAGGCTCGCTCGAGTTCGTCTTCGTCTTCGTCCGCGTACATGTCAGCCCACTTGTCGACGTACTGGTCGTCTGACGTCGGGTGGCCGAGTTCATTCTCCAGCGCAGAGAAGTTCACGTCGGGACTGTACGACTTGAGTTCGCGGGCGATCTTGGTGTGCTTCGCCTTCTGACGGCCACGGCCCATGCGCGAGACCCCCTTTTACGAGTTCAGCAGCGGGCACGTGATGGGCCCGATGATATTCACGGCACCGGCGTGAAGCCGGTAAGAGTAGCATTCAGGATAGCACGCACGCCAGAGCATCCGGCCGTCCTGCGGCCGCACCGCGGAAGGATCGACATGACGGATTCCACGCCCAGAGCTGCTGAGGAAGCGGCACAGAACGCGGCCCTGCAGAAGGCGGTGATCGTCGGCATCCAGCCCGGCCAGCCGCCGCACGTCCTCGACGAGGCGCTGCGCTACGCGCGGCTGCTGAGCGCGCCGCTCGTCGTCGTGCACGTCGATGTGACGCGCTTCGTCACGTACGAGGATCCCGACGGCTACGTGCACTCCGCGCCGATCGACCTGAACCTCGACGCGGGCATCGCCGAGTTCGAAGACGTGCAGCGCGCTGCCGAGCAGACCCTCGCGGATGCCGATGTGCCCTGGACCGCCCGTCAGCTCGTGGGTGATCCTGCTCTGGCGATCAAGCAGCTGGCCGAGAAGCTCGATGCCCAGCTGATCGTTGTCGGCACGCGCAAGCGCGGTCTCGGGGAGTCGATCCGCGAGTTCTTCACGGGCTCGGTCGCGGCTCGCCTCGCGCACCGTCAGCACCGTTCGGTGCTCGTCGTCCCGCAGGGTGAGACGGTTCCCGACGATCAGAAGGACATCTGGGTGGAGTAGCCCCGAACCGGGCTCCGCTCGCCGGAGCGGAGTGGCGGCTTCGGCCGTCGCGCATTTCAATGGACATGTGACCCCGTCCTCTCGTCGCGACTTCGCGCTCATGCTGACCGCGCTGCTGCTGCTCGCCGTCACCCTGCGCCTCGCCGTGACGACGGCGTCGGTGCTGCTGCCACTGCTCACCGACGAGGGCGCGCTGACGCCGCAGGCCGCCATCGTCATCCCGGCCGTGCCGACCGCCCTGTTCGCCGTCGGCGGGGTGCTGACCCCGTGGCTGAGTCGGCGCATCGGCGCCGTCGCGGCGGTCACCGGGGCGATGTCGGCCGTGGCGATCGGGATGCTGGTGCGCTTCGTCCCCCACTCGGGGGTGATCGTCGGCGGCACGGTGCTGGCGATGGCTGGCATCGCCGTGGTCAACGTGATGCTCCCCGCCCTCGTGCGTGCGACCAGCGGCACTCGGATGCGCGCGGTGACGACGGCGTACACGACCGTGCTCTCCGCGTCGAGCGCGATCGGCGCCGCCGCCGCCGTGCCGGTCGCGCACGCGTTCGGGTCGGCGACGCTCAGCCTCGGCGCCTGGTCGGTGTTCGCCGTGCTGGCGCTGGGCGTCTGGATCGTCGCCGCGCGCGGTCATGACGTCGACGGCGCGCTGACCCCACCCGCGTCTCACTCCCGCTCGGCCCTGCCGCGCGGCACCTGGCCGCTCACCGGCTTCTTCGCCCTGCAGGCACTGCTCGCCTTCGTCGTGATGGGGTGGCTGCCGACCATCGCCGTGGATGCCGGGATCAGTCCCGCCCGCGCCGGCGTGCTGCTCGGCATCGTCATCATGGTCAGCATCCCGGCCGGCATGATCGCCGTGAGCCTGGCGCACACACTGCGCGGGATCCGCGCCGGCGTGGTCGGGGTGTCGGCCGCCGCCGCCGCCGGCATGCTGGGGCTGTGGCTGGCACCGACCGCCGCTCCCGAGCTGTGGAGCGTGCTGATCGGCGCGGGCATGGCGGCCTTCCCGCTGGCCCTCGCGCTCATCGCCCGCTCGGGCTCCGGCGCCGCCGAGGCCACCCGCGTCTCGGGCGTCGCGCAGGGACTGGGCTACGCCGTCTCGACGATCGGCCCGCTGGGCGCGGGCGCCTGGTACGCCGCCGGCGGCGAATGGGGGCCGGTTCTGGTCGCCATGATCGTCGCGGCGGTGCTGCAGGCGCTGATCGGCCTGGTCCTGGCATCCGCGCCGAAGCCGTCCTCCCGCCCCGCGTGACGCGACGGTGCCCCGCCCGCCGAAGCGGGAGGGGCACCGAGGGTGGCTACTTCTCGGTCGGCAGCGAGCTCAGCGCGCGCGTGACGGCGCGAGACGCCTCCTCCATCGCGTGCTCGAGCTCGGTGACGACGGACGCCGGAAGCGAGCCCCCGCGAGCGACGTGTGTGCGCAGGTCGGTGCGCAGCTGGGCCCGGAACGCGTTGATCGAGGCATCCGCCCGCTGCAGGTGCTCGCGGCTGGTGGCCCGCTCGTCGCTCATCCCGTCGAACCGAGGGCGCGACTTCGCCGCACGATGCTCGTCGTGCGCGGCGGTGGCGAGGTCGGCGCGCAGGCTGCGCATGGCGTCCTGCACGCTCCGGCGCACCTCGTTCGCGATCAGCCGCACCGAGTCGGCCAGGCCCTCCTCGATGCCGGCGAGGTCGCCCTCGCGGGCGGTCAGCTCGGCGCGGCCGGCATCGGTGATGGCGTAGATCGTGGTGCGGCCGTCGACGGTCTTGGTGACCAGGCCCTCCTCCTCGAGCTTCGCCAGGCGCGGGTAGATCGTTCCGGCACTGGGGGTGTATGTGCCGCCGGTGCGGTCGGTGAGCGCCTGGATGATGCCGTAGCCGTGCTGCGGCGCCTCGGCGAGCAGCGACAGCAGGTACAGGCGCAGGTCGCCGTGCGAGAAGACCGCGGGGCTCATGATTCCCACTCCGCGTCGTCTGCCACCGACACCTGCGGGCGGCGCAGCACGGTGACTCCGCCCGACACCGAGTTCGCCCGCACGTCGACGAAGCTGCCGGACAGCTCGCCCACCTGGCCGGTGTAGCTGCCGGGGCCGCCGCTCGAGCGCTCGACGCCATCGACCGTGATCCGGCCGGTCATGCTGCGCAGCACGTAGTTCGCGGGCAGAGTCTCGTCGAGTCGCACGGTCGAGCCGCCCGAGACGGTGTTGAGGTTGATGGTGTTCATGTCGCCGACGGCGTCGACGAGGATCGAACCCGACACGGTGTCGACGGTCGCCTTGCGCAGGCTGCCGGTCACGGCGACGTCGCCCGAAACGCTGTTGGCGTTGATCGACCCGGTCAGGCCGCGCACCTGCACGTCGCCCGACACGGAGTTCGCGGTGAGGTCTCCGGTGATGCCGTCGGCGATGAGATCGCCCGAGACGGTGTTCAGCTTCGCGTCGTTGCGGATGCCTGAGACGAGCGCTCCGGCGCTCACGACACCGAGAGTGAGGGCGATGGCGCGCGGCACGGCGATGCTGACCTCAGCCTTCGGGCCGCCTGCGCCGAAGTTGCGGAACACATCGAGGAAGTTGTCCCACCCGATCTGGGGGTGATCGATCTCGACCTGGGTGCCATCGGATTCGATGCGCAGGTCCTTCACGGTGACGCCGGTCACCTCGATGCGGATGCCCGGTTCGTCGTGCGCGATCACATCGACCTGTCCGCCGACGAGCCCGACTTTGAGGCGCGACGCGGAGGCGATGTCGATGACGCGTTCTTCGCCCGGGGCGACGAGCCACTTCTCAGTCATGTCACTTCTCCTTGGTCAACGGATATCAAGATATATCGCGTTATGGAGAACGTAACACGTTATATCTCGATTTGTGGCTGACAATGCGCTGACAGCCGATTGACCTTGACGCAGCGTCAACTTCTACCGTGGGATCAACGACAAGAGAGGACGGCGCGCATGGACTGGTCGATACAGGAGATCGCCCGGCTGGCCGGGACGACGAGCCGCACGCTGCGTCACTACGACGACATCGGGCTGCTGCCGCCGTCGCGCATCGCGCACAACGGATACCGGCACTACGACAGGTCGGCTCTCGTGCGCCTGCAGCGCATCGTGCTGCTGCGCGAGCTCGGGCTCGGGCTGCCGCAGATCGCCGAGATCCTCGACCGGGCAGGGTCCGAGGCATCCGCTCTCGAGACCCACCTCGTCTGGCTGCGCCAGGAGCAGCAGCGCATGCAGCGGCAGATCGTCTCTGTCGAGAACACCATCCACGCATTGAGAGAGGGAGAACAGATCATGGCTGAGAACATGTTCGACGGCTTCGACCACACCAGGTACAAGGACGAGGTCGAAGAGCGCTGGGGCGCGAAGGCGTACGCCGACGGCGATCGCTGGTGGCGGGGCATGAGCGCCGCCGCGCGCAGCGCCTGGCAGCAGCGCGTCGCCGACCTGGGCGCCGACTGGATCACTGCCGCGGAGAGCGGCATCGATCCGGGGTCGGACGAGGCGCAGCAGATCGCGCGCCGTCACGTCGAGTGGCTCACGGGCATCCCCGGCACACCGGCGTACGGCTCGGGCGGAGATGCACGGGGCTACGTGATCGGACTCGGCGAGATGTACGTCGCCGACCCGCGCTTCGGAGCGAACTACGCGACGAGCGCGGGCGGCACCGCAGGCGCCGAGTTCGTGCGCGACGCGTTGCGGGTCTACGCAGAGGCGAACCTGTAGCCCTCCCGGAACGCAGGAGTTCAGGCGAAACGGAGGAGCGGATGCCGCAGGGCATCCTGCGTTCCGCGTGATCTCCTGCGTGTCGCGACGCGAGACCAACCTCCCCGACCGCCGCGGGTAGTCTGGCAAGCACGATGAGCATCACGCGCCGCACTCTGCTCGTCGGCGCCGGGGCGAGCGCCGTCGGGCTGCTGCTCGCCGCCTGCACGCCCGAGCCGCAGCCCGCCCCCACCCGCACCAAGACGCCGATGCCGCGGCCGACCGCCCCCGAGGCGGTGCCGGCACCGGCCGGATGGCTGCGCAGCACGTGGGCCACCGACCCGTACTCGCTCGGATCGACCAGCTACCTGCCCGCGGGCACCGACCCGAGCGAACGTGAGCGTCTCGCCGCCCCCGTGCTCGATCGGGTGTTCTTCGCCGGCGAGGCCACCGACACGGCCCACCCCGGCACCGTCGTCGGCGCCGTCGATGATGCCCGCCGGGCAGCCCTCGCGCTCATCGACACCGGTGACGCCGCCGAGCGCCTCGCCGTCGTCGGCGCGGGTGCGGCCGGCGTCATCGCGGCCCGGATGCTGGCGGATGCCGGGCACGAGGTCACACTGTTCGAGGCGCGCGAGCACATCGGCGGTCGTATCCGCAGTGTCGTCGATGACGAGCAGTGGCCGATCCCCCCGCAGCTCGGAGCCTGGCTGCTCAGCGAAGACGACCTCGCGTCGCTCGATCACCGGCTCGTCGACATGGGCGACCGCTCGCTCGCCCTCGACACCCCGACGGCATGGACCGTCGACGGCGAAGCGCCCGCTCTCGATGGCGCGCCGATCGCCCAGGCACTCGAGAAGGCCGAGGCGCAGGCATCCGACGCGCCGATCGCCGCCTCGCTCGCCGCGAACGGTGCGAACCTCGAAGACCCGGCGCTCACGGCATCCCTCGCCTGGATGGCCGCGATGACCGGCGCCGACCCGTCGCGCGCCTCGAGCTGGTACCCACCCGCCTTCCCGGCCGCTGGGGTGCACGGCGTGATCGGCGACCTCGACGGGTTCCTCGACGAGCAGCTCGACGGCGTGAAAGTGGCGACGGCGTCGCCCGTCTCGCGCATCGCGTACGACGATCGCGGCGTGAGCCTGCGCCTCGGCACGGGCGAAGCGCTCTCGTTCGACCGCGTGATCGTCACCGCACCGCTCGGGGTGCTGCAGAAGCAGGGCATCGAGTTCGCGCCCGCGCTGCCGTTCTCGCATCGCGGGGCCATCGCCGCACTGGCATCCGGTTTCATCGAGACGGTCTGGATGCGCTTCGACGAGGCGTTCTGGACTACCGAGGCGACCGTCTGGCACGTCGTCGGCGGTGACGCGCTGATCCGCACCTGGCTGAACCTCCAGCCGTTCACCGGCGAGCCGGTGCTCGTCGGTCTCGTCGGCGGTGCGGACGCCGAGCAGTTCGCCGCGCTCAGCGAGCGTGACGCGACGGCCGCCGCCCGAGCATCGCTCGTGTTCTTCGCAGAGCCGGCAGCGGACGAGGGCTGATCTCACCCCACGGCGGCACCGTCGGGCGCACCTTGCTGAGCAGCACGAGCGCGACCGCGACCGCGGCGAAGATCGCCAGGGCCAGCGCGCAGCTGAGCACCATCTCGCCCAGCCCCGACACCTGCCGCAGGTCGAGGAAGTAGTACGGGTACCACCCGATCACGCTGCCGCGCCAGATCGTGAAGACGCCCCACACCACCGGATAAAGCAGCACGAAGGGCACCACGCGCCACGACGCCGCACGACGGCCCGGGCCGAACACCCAGGCGACGACGGTCCACGCCGGCAGCACGAAATGCAGCACGACGTCAGACCAGGGGACGGTGATCGGGATGCCGTGCTCGCCGGCCTGCCACACGATGAGAGCGAACGCGAGACCCGCGGTGATCGTCCAGCTGAGCACGAGGGCGCGCGCGGTGGTCAGCCACGCCGGATCCTCGTCGTGGCGCAGGGCGATGACCCCAGCGACGAGAGCCAGCGCGGCGAACGCGGTGTTCGACTGGATCGTCAGATACGCGAAGAAGTTCGCGCCGGCGAGGGTCTGTGAGCCCATGCCCCACAGCATCCGGTGCACGAGCGCCGCGATGCACACGGCCGCGGTCGCCAGACGCGACCAGCCGAAGATCCTTCGCGTGAGCACTCGAGCGTCGTCCTCCCGGCGGTCAGGCGGCATCGGGAGCAGGGCCGCACCACCGCCTCGAGTCTATGCAACCCCGGGTGGGCGGCCGCCGCGAGCGCGCGCGGATAGAGTGGCGCGGTGACCACCCCGACACCCGCGCGTACCGCGATCCGTCGGGCCGCGCTCGCGGCGGCGGGCGGCGCGGTCGGCACCGCCGCACGCCTCGGTCTCGGGATGCTGATCATCGACGCTCCGGTCGCGGTGCTGGTCGCGAACCTCGTCGGCGCGCTGCTGCTCGGCATCCTGACCGCCCGCATTCCCGCATCCGATCTGCGGATCCTGCTCGGCACCGGAATGCTCGGCGGCTTCACCACCTACAGTGCGTTCGCAGTCGACAGTGTCGAGCTGTGGGCGGCAGCACCCGCGCTCGCCGTGGGGTACATCGCCGTGAGCCTCGCCGGCGGACTGCTCGCCGCGTGGCTCGGCCTGCGGATCGGCGGCTCGCTCGGACGCAGGAGCACCTCGTGAATCCGCTCGTGTTCGCCCTCGCCGCCGCCTGCGGCGGAGTCGGGGCCGCGGCCCGGTACCTGATCGACATCGGCGTCGCACGCGTCACCAGCTCGCGCTTCCCGTGGGGCGTGATGCTGATCAACATCACCGGCTCGCTGCTGCTGGGAGCGGTGGTCGGGATGCTTCCCGGCGCCGCCTTCGTGGTCGGCGCGGGCTTCCTCGGCGGGTACACCACCTTCAGCACGGCGATGATCGATGCGCTCTCGCTGTGGCGCGACGGCGAGCAGCGCGCGGCGGTCGCCGACGTGATCGGGATGCTCGTGCTCTCGCTCGCCGCGGCCCTGGTCGGCCTCGGCATCTCGGGCGCGCTGGGCTGAGGCTGCCAGTCCGGCCACAGCTTGCGCCCCGCATAATGTACAGACGTACATCTTCGATGCCCGGGAGGCGACATGAGCGAGCCGTCACGCCGCCGTCGTGACCCCGAGGCACGCCGGATCGAGATCATCACCGCGACCGCCGAGCTGATTCTCGAGGTCGGTGTGAGCGCGGTGACGCACCGTCTCGTCGCCGCCCGCGCCGGAGTGCCGCTGGGCGCCACGACCCAGTACTTCGCCACCCTCGACGACCTGCGCTCGCAGGCGCTGCACCATCTCGTCACCGAGGTCGACGCTCGCGTCGACGGCATCCGCGCGACGCTCGAGCAACGCGGAGCGACCCCGCACGTGCTCGCCGAGCTGGTCGTGCAGGGGCTCGCCGACGCCCGTGCGCTCGAGGCGGATCGCGCCGTCGTCACCGCCGCCGTCGACGACCCCCAGCTGCGGGCGATCGCGCGACGCTGGTCGGAGCGGATGACCGGCTTCCTCGTGCCCGCCTACGGCATCGAGCGAGCCACCGCCGCGGCCGTCTTCATCGACGGGGTGCTCTGGCGCGCCCGCATCCACGACGAGACGCTGGACGCCTCCCTGATCGAGAACGCCCTCGCCGGCATCCTCGGCACCGATCCCACGACCACGAGCGACTGAAAGAGCACCGCGTGTCGAACCTCGCCATCCTCAGCCTGCGCAACCGCGCACTCATCGCGCTGATCACCATCGTTGCCGCCGTCTTCGGCGGCCTGGCGCTCACCAACCTCAAGCAGGAGCTGATCCCCTCGCTCGAGCTGCCCGCCCTGGTGGTCATGAGCACCTATCCGGGCGCGTCGCCCGAAGTCGTCGAGAACGACGTCTCCACACCGGTCGAGAAGGCGATCCAGGGCGTGCCCGGCCTCGAATCGAGCAGCGCGACGAGCACGACCAACGCCTCGATCGTGCAGGCGATGTTCGCGTACGGCACCGATCTCGCCACTGCCGAGCAGAAGATGCAGCAGGCGATCAACCGCATCTCGCAGCAGCTGCCCGACGACGTGAGCCCGCAGGTGCTCAGCGTCTCGATCGACGACTTCCCCGTCATCCAGATCGCGGTCACGGGCTTCGACGACTCCGAGACCGCACTGCAGGATCTCGAGACCACGGTGATCCCCGACCTCGAGGACGTCGACGGGGTGAACGCCGCCGACATCGTGGGAGGCGTCGGCCAGCGCATCACGATCACGCCGGATCGGGCGAAGCTGTTCGCCGCCGGGCAGACGACCCAGTCGATCAGCCAGGCGCTCGAGCAGAGCGGCGTCCTGCTGCCGGGCGGGGACATCACCGAGGGCGACCAGACGCTCACCGTGCAGTCGGGTGCGAAGCTCGCCTCGGCCGAGGATGTCGCGGCCCTGCCGCTCAGCGGCACCGATCTCACCATCGGCGAGGTCGCCGACGTCGCGCAGGTCGCCGACCCGGTCACCTCGATCTCGCGCGTCGACGGTGAGGACGCCCTGTCGATCGCGGTCACCAAGCTGCCCGCGGCGAACACCGTCGAGGTGTCGCAGGGCGTGCTGGCCGCGCTCGACGAGCTCGGCGACACCTTCCCGGATGCCGAGTTCACCGTCATCTTCGACCAGGCACCCTACATCCAGCAGTCGATCGACACGCTCGCCACCGAGGGGATGCTGGGCCTGGCGTTCGCGGTTCTCGTGATCCTCGTCTTCCTGCTGTCGATCCGCTCGACACTGGTCACCGCGATCTCGATCCCCACCAGCGTGCTGATCACCTTCATCGGGCTGCAGGCGTTCGGCTACTCGCTCAACGTGCTCACCCTCGGTGCGCTCACGATCGCGATCGGCCGTGTCGTCGACGACTCGATCGTCGTGATCGAGAACATCAAACGGCACTACGTCGAGGGCGCCGACAAGGGCGCGGCGATCCGTCTGGCCGTACGCGAGGTGGCATCCGCCATCACGGCATCGACCATCACCACGGTCGCGGTGTTCCTGCCGATCGTGTTCGTCAGCGACATCGTCGGCGAGCTGTTCCGCCCGTTCGCGATCACCGTGACGATCGCGATGGTCGCCTCGCTGCTCGTCGCCCTGACGATCGTGCCGGTGCTCGCGTACTGGTTCCTGCGGCCCGGCAAGCCGCTGGTCGCCGCAAACGGCGCGCGCATCGATCCCGAGCATCCGGATGCCCCGCCCACGACCCTGCAGCGGATGTACCGGCCGATCCTCGGCTGGACGCTGAAGCACTCCGCCGTCACCGTCGTGCTCGCGGTGCTCGTGCTCGCCGGCACGCTCGCCGCGGCCCCGCTGATGAAGATCAACTTCCTCAGCGACTCCGGCCAGAACACCATGACCGTCACGCAGGACATCGGCAACACCGCGAGTCTCGAGGCCAAGTCCGAAGCGGCGAAGAAGGTCGAGGGCGCGCTGAAGGGCATCGACGGGATCACGCACGTGCAGGCGTCGATCGGATCGAGCGGCTCGGCACTGCGCGACGCGTTCTCCGGCGGCGCGGGCATCACGTACTCGATCCAGACCAGCGACGACGCCGATCAGGAGAAGCTGCGCGCGCAGGTGCAGAAGAAGGTCGACGCGCTCGACGGCGCCGGCGAGATCACCGTCGCGGCGAGCGGGGGCGGATTCGGCTCGAGCGACATCGAGATCACCGTCACCGCGCCGAACGCCGACGATCTGCAGACCGGCACCGACGCCCTCATGAAGGAGCTCGACGGACGCGACGGCATCGGTCAGGTGACGAACAACCTGTCGGCCGCGCTGCCGTACATCGCCGTGGTCGTCGATCGTGAGGCCGCCGCCGCGCGCGGGCTGTCGGAGGTCGCGGTCGGCTCGATCGTGTCGGGCACGATGCGCCCGCAGCAGATCGGCTCGGTGGAGGTCGATGACAGCGCCCTCACGGTGTACCTCGTCGACCCCGAGCCGCCGACATCCGTCGACGCCCTGAAGCAGCTCTCGATCCCCACCGCCACCGGCCCGATGCCGCTCGAGCAGCTCGCGACCGTCGAGCAGCGCGAAGGCCCCACCTCGATCTCGACCGAGCAGGGACGCCGCACCGCGACGATCACCGTGCCGCCGGCATCCGACGATCTCGCCGTCGCCACCGCATCGGTGACCGCGGCACTCGACGCGGTCGACCTGCCCGACGGTGCCCGCGCCGAGGTCGGCGGTGTCGCCGAGCAGCAGGCCGAGTCGTTCTCGCAGCTCGGGCTGGCGATGCTCGCGGCGATCCTCATCGTCTATGTCGTGATGGTCGCGACGTTCAAGTCGCTGCGCCAGCCGCTGCTGCTGCTCGTGTCGGTGCCGTTCGCCGCGACCGGGGCGATCCTGCTGCAGATCGCCACCGGTGTTCCGCTGGGCGTCGCGTCGCTGATCGGCGTGCTGATGCTGATCGGCATCGTGGTGACCAACGCGATCGTGCTCGTCGACCTCGTAAACCAGTACCGGTCGAAGGGGCTCACGACTCCCGAGGCGGTGATGGCGGGAGGCGAGAAGCGTCTGCGGCCCATCCTCATGACCGCGCTCGCCACGATCTTCGCGCTGACGCCGATGGCGCTCGGCATCACCGGGCATGGCGGATTCATCTCGCAGCCGCTCGCGATCGTCGTGATCGGCGGCCTCGTGTCGTCGACCGTCCTCACCCTCATCGTGCTGCCGACGCTCTACAACCTCGTCGAGGGGGCGAAGGAGCGCCGTCACGCGAAGCGCGCCGCGGGGCCGGATGCCGGTGCCGCCGCCGAGCCGCCGACCCCCGAGGGTGGCGTCGCGCTGACGCGCCGACAGCTGCGCGCCGGCGACGCCCACGGCTGAGTCGCATCGGGAGATCGGAAACGCACCTGACCGGGCGTTCGGAGGTGCGTCTCTGATCTCTCACGCGAGATCGAGTCAGGAGAAGCGGATGCCCCATTCCAGTGTCCACGATTCGCCTTCAGCGAGGCGGCGCAGCCCGCGACCGGAGTTGAAGGCGTCGGCCGGGGCCGTCATCGGCTCGATCGCCACGGCGAGCGGCCGCCCGGGATACTTGTCGGTCGTGAACGCCTGGACGTAGTCGAATCCCGGTCCCTGCTGCAGCGTCACCGTGCGGCCGTCCGGGGCGGAGAGCGTGGTGCGCACGAAGCCGTCGGCGTCGCGGTGCAGGTTGGCGTACCCGGTGTCGAGCTGCACGTCGCCGAGGCGACGGCCCTCGCGCAGGTCGGTCGCCGACGAGACCGGGCTCTCGCCGACCGGCAGCATCCGGTCGTCGGTCTCGAAGTACGTCTCGGCCGGCAGGCGCAGCACGAGCTGCAGGGAGTCGACCCCGTCGATGACGAGGAACGGGTGCGTGCCGAGCGCCACCGGCGCGGCGTCCGCCGAGTGGTTGGTGAGGGTGTGCGTGACGTCGATACCGGCATCCGTCAGCGCGTAGGTGACCGATGTCGCGACCAGGTACGGGTATCCGGTCTGCGGCACGATCTTCGCCGCGAGCGTGACGGACTCGTCGGTGAGCTCGGCGATCTCGTATGCGGTGTAGCGCAGCAGCCCGTGGCTCGCGTTGCGGAACTTCGGCTCGCTGATCGACAGGGCGCGCTCGGTGTCGCCGTCCTGCCAGACGCCGTCGCGGATGCGGTTCGGCCACGGGGCCAGCACGACTCCCGAGCACGACGGCGTCGGCTCGTCGGCCGGGTAGGGCGGCACGATCTCGACACCGCCCACCGTGAGATGACGCAGAGAGGCGCCGACCTGCGCGATCTGCGCCGTCACGTCGCCACGTCGCAGGCGGATCTGGATGCCGGTGGGGGAGCCGATCACATCGTCGAGAGGCATGAGGTCATCGTACGGCGGGCACTCTCTCAGCAAAGCCCGGTATTCTGGAAGGAGTCGGCTTCGAGCACCCGCGTCACGCGGTTCTTCCGAGCACTACTCATGCTCACTGTGAGCTCAGGGGCCGATGGTTCATAACCATCACATGAATGGCCCCGGTCGACGAATGCTCGGGTATGTCCCACGCGCGCTGATCTCTGTGCCCGCGGAGCGGACGCTGTTCTCGTGTCAGAGACAGTCAGGAAACACCATGCCCAAGAACGGCAAGCCCAAGGGCGGACGCCCGTCGCGCAACTTCGAGCCGCGGTACGCGAAGAGTGGACCCTCGTTTCACGAGCGCCACTCGGGCGGACGCCCGTCGCGCGACGGCGACCGGCGGACGGATGGCGCCGAGCGCCGCTCCTTCTCATCGGATGCCCGTGCCGATCGCCGCCCGGGGAGCGTGAGCCCGAAGCACCGGGGCTACCGCCCCGCCGACGCCGAGGGATCGGCGCCGAAGGGACGCTGGTCGGATACGCAGCGCGCCGGCCGCGACGAGGCCCGCTCGATCCGCAACCGCGGTGAGTCGGGTCGCCGCGAGGCTCCGCACCACCGCGGCGACCGCGACGACCGCGGGGGCCGTGGCTTCGAGCGCAACGACCGGTTCGGTCGGGATGCGCGTCCGGCGCGTGATGACCGGTTCGGTCGGGATGCGCGTCCGGCCCGTGATGACCGGTTCGGTCGGGATGCGCGTCCGGCGCGTGATGACCGCGGCGGCTACGAGCGCCGCGAGCGCTTCGACCGTGATGCGCGTCCGGCGCGCGACGACCGAGGGAATCGCGGCTTCGACCGCAGCGAACGCCCCGCCCGGAACGAGCGCGGCGGCTTCGACCGCCGGGGTGGTTTCGATCGCGACGCTCGTCCGGCGCGGAATGACCGTTTCGACCGTGATGCCCGTCCCGCTCGTGACGACCGCTCCGGGTACGCCCGTGCCGCCCGTTTCGATCGTGATGCTCGTCCGGCACGGAACGACCGTTTCGACCGTCCGGACCGTGACGAACGTGGCGGGCGCGGTCGCACCGACCGTTTCGACCGTGACGCCCGCCCCGCTCGTGATGAGCGTCGCGGCGGATCCGACCGTCCGCGTTTCGACCGCGATGCCCGTCCGGAACGCGGCGGCCGGTTCGATCGTGACGCCCGCCCTCCCCGCACCGACCGTGCTGACCGGGACGCCCGCCCGGCACGGGATGACCGCCGCGGTGGCTTCGAGCGCAGCGAGCGCCCCCGTTTCGACCGCGACGCGCGTCCTGCACGGCAGAACCGCGACGACCGCCCGAACCGCAGCGACTGGAACGCGACGTCGACCGCGAAGGCGCACGACGAGCAGGTCGACGTCGTGCACGAGCGGCTCGAGGCCGAGGCCGTGCAGGCCACCGAGGTCGCCGATGTGACCTTCGGCGACCTGGGCATCGGCTCGAACATCGTCGAGATCCTGAAGAACATGGGCGCCGAGACGCCGTTCCCGATCCAGGCCGCGACGATCCCCAGCATCCTGCAGGGACGCGATGTGCTCGGCCGGGGCCGCACCGGCTCGGGCAAGACGATCGCGTTCGGCGCGCCGCTCGTCGAGAGCATCCTGCTGTCGCAGAAGGGCACCCGCCGTGAGTTCGGCCGCAAGCCGCGCGCGATCATCCTCGCGCCGACGCGCGAACTCGCGCTGCAGATCGACCGCACCGTGCAGCCGATCGCCCGCAGCGTCGGTCTGTTCACCACGCAGATCTACGGCGGGGTGCCGCAGGCGCGCCAGGTGGGTGCACTGAACAAGGGCGTCGACATCATCATCGGCACCCCGGGACGCATCGAAGACCTCATCGAGCAGCGCAAGCTCGACCTGTCCGAGGTGCGCATCGCGGTGCTCGACGAGGCCGACCACATGGCCGAGCTCGGCTTCGCCGAGCCGGTGCAGCGCATCCTGCGCAAGACCGGCACCGCCCTCGACGACGGAGCCACCAGCCAGAAGCTGCTGTTCTCTGCCACCCTCGACCGCGAGGTCGCTGCGATCGTCGACGAGTTCCTCGTCGATCCGGCGGTGTACGAGGTCGCCGGTGAGGATCAGGATTCCAGCACCATCGATCACCGCGTGCTCGTCATCGAGCACCGCGACAAGGCCGACGTGCTCACCTCGCTCGTCGACCGTGACGGGCAGACGCTCGTCTTCGCGCGTACCCGCGCCTACGCCGAGATGCTCGCCGAGCAGTTCGAAGACGCCGGCATCGCCGCCGTCTCGCTGCACGGTGACCTGAACCAGGCCAAGCGCACACGCAACCTGCAGAAGCTCACTGCCGGCAAGGTGCAGGTGCTCGTCGCCACGGATGTCGCCGCCCGCGGTATCCACGTCGACGACATCGACCTCGTCGTGCAGGCCGACGCTCCCGACGAGTACAAGACCTACCTGCACCGCTCCGGTCGCACCGGTCGTGCCGGCCGCTCCGGTCGCGTGGTCACGCTGATCACCCGTCAGCGCCGTCGCCGTATGGAGGACCTGCTCGGTCGCGCCGAGATCGACGCGCCGTTCGACCAGGCCGCCCCCGGTGACGACGTGATCGAGGAAATCGCGGGCCGGATGCCGACCGAGGCCGAGCTCACCGCCTGACCGCGGTCAGAGCGTGCGGAAGCCGCCGGATTCGAGGCCTCGCGCCCGAATCCGGCGGCTTCTCTGTCTGATCGTCGGAGTCACGGCGCCGCCCACCGCTCGTCGACCCGGGCTGCGAGCAGAACCTGACCGTGGGGTCAGTCCGCCTGAAAGCTCAACCGCACCAGCACGGCGAGGGTGTCGTCGTCGACGCGGAACTCCGGGTCGCCCATGTATTCGCGGTACTCCCGGCCGTGCCAGAAGCTCTCGTGCCCGGCTCGCCATTCGTCGACGCTGACATAGCCCTCACCCTCGCCGAGAGCGTGCGCAAGCTCGACGTCCGCGAGACGGACGACGCGCACTTCCTCGACAGTCTCGATGCCGACGGGGATTCCCGCGGAGTCGATCACCGCCGCCCGGTCGCCGACGGCGGGCATCGGTTCGTCGTCGATCTCGAGCTCACGCAGCAAGAAGGTCGTCGTGGTCTTCTCGCCGGCGATGATCGCCCCCACCAGCAGGTCGCGCAGCGGCCCCGGGAATGCGTACTCGGAGACGGGCAGGTCCTCAGGCGTCGACATCCGCTCAGCCTATGCGCCGAGCGACGGCGCCGATTTGCCCGTCAGAACAGCATGTCGGCGGCGGCGGCGGCGGCGGAGGTGGTGGTCGTCCGGACGGATGCCGGTGCCGGGCGCTGCCGCATCCGTCGGCCGCGCATGCTGTCGTTCTCCTCTTCGGAGCGGGCGTCGAGCCCGTGCACTCGCATGAGCGGGCGGATGCGCTTCGCCAGCCACTGACGGTAGGCCTTGGGCGCCTCGACCGAGACGCCGGGGTAGAGCCCGCGGTACGACGACAGCAGCTCCGGATGCTCGCGCTCGAGCCACTGGAAGAACCACGGCTTCACACCGGGGCGCAGGTGCAGCGAGCCGTAGACGACATGATCGGCGCCGGACTGCTTGATGCGCCGAAGGGCACCGTCGATCGCCGCGAGCGAATCCGTGAGGTGCGGCAGCACCGGCATCAGGAAGACCCCGACGCGGAAACCCGCATCGCTGAGCGTGCGCACCGTGTCGAGGCGCGCCTGAGTGCTGGGGGTGCCGGGCTCGATCGCGTGCTGCAGGTCGTCGTCGTACATGGCGATCGACATCTGGATATCGATCGGCACGCGCTTCGCCGCCTCGACGAGCAGGGGGATGTCGCGGCGGATCAGTGTGCCCTTGGTGAGGATCGACATCGGCGTGCCCGAGTCGGCGAGAGCCTGCACGATGCCGGGCATGAGCCGGTACCGACCCTCCGCCCGCTGATACGGGTCGGTGTTCGTGCCGAGTGCGACGGTCTCGTGCTTCCAGGTCCCGCGTCGCAGCTCGCGCTGCAGCACCTCGACGACGTTCGTCTTGACGACGATCTGCGAATCGAAGTCCGCACCTCCGTCGAGGCCCAGATACTCGTGCGTCCCCCGAGCGAAGCAGTATGAACACGCGTGACTGCATCCACGGTACGGGTTCACGGTCCACGCGAACGGCATGCGCGAGGCGCCGGGCACGGCGTTCAGCGCCGACTTCGCGAGCACCTCGTGAAAGGTCATCCCGGCGAACTCGGGTGTGGTCACCGAGCGCACGATGCCGGTGCGGCTCTCCATGCCGGGGAGCGCGTCGGCGTCGACCTCGCCCACCGCCTGACCTTGCCACCTCATGCTCTCGAGTAGAACATATGAACGAATACAAAGCAAGGCGATGTGCTGGAGTCTCGTAGACCACGGTGCTGTCTCTTGTCGCGCTTGACGACACGGATGTGGGTGTGAGAACGTTTACACCAACAGTGGGAACGTTTGCAGCGCACTCAAAGGAGAGTTGATGGCCCGGGTTACGATCACGCAGGTCGCCGCACGCGCGGGCGTCTCGGTCGCGTCCGCGTCGAGAGCCCTGAACGGACGGGTCGCCAGTGCGGAGACGATCGCGAAGGTGCGGCGTGCGGCCGCCGAGCTGGGCTATATCGCCGACGCCACGGCGCAGTCCCTGAAGCGCGGACGCACGTTCCAGCTCGCCTACGCCGTGGCCGATATCGGCAACCCCGTGTACGTCGAGATGATGACCGCGATCCAGCGGGCCGTCTCGGCGTCCGGGTACCGACTCATCCTCTCGTCGACGGGCGACGCCGCCTCGTCGGTTGACGTCGTCCGCGACCTCAGCCGCGGATACGTCGACGGCCTGATCATCTCCCCCCTCCGAGTCACAGATGATCTGCTCGACGCACTGACCGCAGTGCCGGTGCCCGTCGTGGTGCTGGGTCGGGTGCCCGGCGACGGCGGGTTCGACACGGTGCGCGCCGACTCGCTCACCGCGATGCGGCAGGTCGTCGACCATGTGGTCGGGCGCTCCCTTCGCGACCTGGCCTTCATCAACGGTCCCGAGGACACCACGCCCGGCGCCTTCCGACGCGACGGCTTCGCGGGGGCGATAGCCGCTCACCCCGGGGTGCGCGCGCGCAGCGTGGTCGCCGCGGACTTCACGATCGCGGCAGGGTACGACGCCGCCATCCCGCTGCTACGCAGCGATGACCGCCCGCAGGCCGTCGTCGCCGCGAACGACCTCATCGGGGTGGGGGTGCTGCGCGCCGCCGAGGACCTCGGCCTCTCCGTGCCCGGCGACCTCGCCGTCACCGGCATCGACGACACCGAGCTCGCTGCGGTCGTGCGCCCCGGCCTCACCAGCGTCGACATGGGGGCGGCCGAACGTGGACGGGTCGCGGCCGAGCTGCTCCTCGCCCGCATCGCCGACGGTTCCCGCCCGACGCAGACCGTCGCTGTCGCCCCGCGACTGGTCGTGCGCGGATCCACGCGGCCGGCGGCGGCACAGCCCGGTGTCCCGCTCGCACCGATCGACCTGGGGAGGACCGCCGGATGACCAACACCACCGCGAAGAGGCGCTCGCAGAATCAGCCGAAGGTGCGTCAGATCGGCGCGCGCACCCGGGCGCAGCGCAAAGAGGCGATCGCCCTGGTCGTCCCCGCACTGCTGCCGATCATCGTCTTCTCCGTGATCCCGCTGGTCAGCGGTGTGGTGATCGGATTCACCGACGCCACCCTGAAGCGCAACGCCGAGATCAACTTCAACGGACTGCAGAACTACATCGACCTGGCCGACAACCAGCGGTTCTGGAACTCGTTCGGCATCGGCCTCGTCTGGTCGGCATCGGTCGCCGTGCTGACGCTGGTGTGCGCGATGTGCCTCGCCCTGCTGCTCAACAGCAACCTGCGGCTGAAGGGGCTCACCCGTGTGCTCGCCCTGATCCCGTGGGCGATGCCGCCGGTCGTGATCGCGATCGTGTGGCGCATGATCTACAACCCCAACTCCGGTCCGCTGAACGGCGTGCTCGGCTGGTTCGGCCTGCCTGGCGTGAACTGGCTCGGAGACTTCTCGACCGCACTGCCCGCCGTTATCGTAGTGGGCGTCTGGTCGGGCATCCCGCAGACGACGGTGCTGCTGCTGGCCGGGATGCAGGCGATCTCGGCCGAGCAGCATGAGGCCGCCGCGGTCGACGGCGCAGGCGTGTTCCGCCGCTTCTGGCACGTCACCTTGCCGGCGCTGCGTCCGGTGATCTTCGCCGTCACCTCGCTCGACTTCATCTGGCAGTTCAACTCGTTCGGCCTGATCTACGTGCTCACCGAGGGCGGTCCGGGCGGTCAGACCATGATCCCGCCGCTGTTCACGTACCTCGAAGCCTTCCGCAACCGCGAGATCGGTGCGGCGTCCGCGATGGGCAACGTGCTCGTGGTCGCGATCCTCGTCATCCTCTCGCTGTACCTCATCAATCAGTTCCGTCAGAACAAGGGGGCGCGCGCATGAACACCAGACGCCCCTGGTACGCCACCGTGCTGATGTACGCCGCGCTGGCCTTCTTCCTCGCCTTCCTGGGCTTCCCGCTGGTCTGGCTGCTGTCGGCGTCGTTCAAGTCGTCGCAGGAGCTGAACTCGCTCGCGGTGAACCTCATCCCCGCGCAGTGGGACTTCTCGAACTACTCGGCGGCGCTTGAGCGGCAGAACCTCATCCCCGCGGCGGGCAACTCGCTGCTCGTCGCGGTGGCGACGATGATCATCACCGTGCTGCTGTCGATGCCGATGGCCTACGCGCTCGCCCGGCTGCAGGGAAGACTCCGCGCCGCGGGGACGATCTGGATCCTCACCAGTCAGGTCTTCCCGAGCATCCTCATCATCATCCCGCTGTTCCTGCTGCTGCGCACGATCAGTCTGAACGACACCCTGCTCGGACTGATCCTCGTGTACGTCACGTTCACCATGCCGTTCACGCTGTGGATGCTGCAGGGCTACGTCGCCGCCATTCCGGTGGAGCTCGAGGAGGCGGCCGAGATGGATGGCGCGAACAGGATCACCATCCTGCGCCGCGTCGTGCTCCCCTTGCTCGCACCTGGGCTGGTCGCCACGGCCATGTTCACCTTCGTCTCGGCGTGGAACGAGTTCTTCCTCGCCCTCGTGCTGCTGCAGAGCCCCGAGCTCTACACCCTGCCGATCGCGCTGCGCTCGTTCCTCGGCGCCGAGGGGCAGACCCAGCTGGGCCCGCTCGCCGCGGGCGCGGTGCTCGCGACCATCCCCTCGCTCATCATCTTCGGCATCCTCCAGAAGAAGCTGACCGGCGGCATGCTCGCCGGGGCCGTCAAGGGCTGAGGCCCGCACCACCCGATCCACCGCATCACCGAGAAAGGTCATCATGAAGAGAATCCGAGGCATTGGCGCCATCGCACTCGCCGGCGTCGCCGCACTCGTCCTCACCTCCTGCACCCAGGGCAGCGCGACGCGCGGTTCGGGCGACGGGGAGGACGGCGTCGTCACTCTCCAGTTCCAGTCGCTCTCCGATCAGCCGGCCACACAGGCGGCGATCAAGAAGATCGTCGACAGCTGGAACAGCGACAACCCCGACACCCAGGTCGAGATCATCCAGGCCGGCTGGGACGGCACGTACGACAAGCTGATCACCCAGTTCACCGGGGGAACCGCGCCGGACATCATCCACTTCGAGGCGAGCTCGATCGTCTCATTCGCGGCTGACGGGTACCTCGCCGACCTCAGCGAGTACATCGATCCCGACCTCGAGTCCGACATCTCGGAGGGCATCTGGGACTCGGTGACCGTCGGAGACGAGATCGTGGCCTACCCGTCGACACTGCAGTCGTACATGGCTTTCGCGAACGCCGACCTGCTGGCAGAGGCCGGGGTCGAGGTGCCCACCGGCGACACCATGAGCTGGGATGAGCTCGCCGAGATCGCCCGCGCGACGACCACCGCCGATCACAAGGGTCTCGGGTGGGGTCTGGCCTCGCCCACCGCGACGATGATGAGCCTGGGCCTCGGATTCGACGGGGGTTACTTCTCGGGCGAGGGCGACGAGGCGAAGATCGAGGTCGGCGACGCCGAGCTCGAGGTGCCCGAGCGCATCCACGAGATGGCCTACACCGACCAGTCGCTCGACCTGACCTCGCTCACGCAGTCGGGCTCCGACGTGCTGGCGTCGTTCTACGGCGGCAAGGTCGCGATGACGGTGCAGGGGTCGTTCCAGGTGACGAACATAGCCAAGGACGCCCCGGAGGGCTTCAGCTGGGTCGCGCTGCCGCCGCTGGAGGGCTCGGCCGGTGCGATCCAGGCCGCGAACCCGCAGACGTACTCGGTGAACGTCGACTCCGAGCACGTCGAAGAGTCGGCCGAGTTCCTGAACTACTTCCTGGGCGCCGAGAACCTCGCGGAGATCGCCTTCGCCGACGCGCTGATCCCGTCGTCGGGCGAGGCCCGTGCGGCGCTCGAGAAGAAGGCCGCCGACAACCCGGCGTGGTCGCAGGTGCTCGCATCCGGCGAGGGCCTCGAGGGCCCGCCGTTCCTGAAGGCGGACAAGTACACCGAGTGGAAGGACACCATCGCGACGCCGGCCTTCCAGCAGTACCTGGCCGACAAGATCACCAAGGAGCAGCTGGCCAGCCAGCTCTCCGACGGCTGGGCCGACATCGCCGGCTGAGCTTCGAGCAGACGCGAGGCGAGCGCCGAGCGTGACACCCGGTGGGGCGGGCGGATCGTCCGCCCCACCATGCCGGAAGACACACGAGACGAGGAGTGGAATGGACGTGCTGCAGGGCAGAGTGGCCGGAGTGCTTGCGGGAGCCGCCGTGGGCGATGCGCTCGGTGGGGCGACCGAGGGATGGACCCCCGAGCAGATCGAGGGGCGCCACGGCGGTCGGGTCGAGGGCATCGTGGGGCCGTTCCTCGCGGACTGGCGCACGGCTCGACCGATCGCGCCGTACCACAAGGGCGACGGCCACGTCACGGACGACACTCTGATGACCCACGCGCTGATCGAGGTGTACGTCAAGCGCCGCCGGCACCTCGACGCGTTCGACATCGCCGCCGACCTCGTGCCACTGATGATCGGCGAGCGCCGGTGGGTGCCAGAGCTGGAGGACGAGGCGCTGATCCTGCAGCGCGTCTTCCTCGCCGAGAAGTGGATCGTCGCGAAGCTGCACTACGGGCACGTGGATCCGCGCGAAGCCGGCGTCGGCAACATCGTCAACTGCGGCGCGACCATGTACATGGCGCCCGTCGGCCTGGTGCACATCGGCGACCCCCGCGGCGCGTACGCCGAGGCCATCGATCTGGCCGGGGCCCACCAGTCGTCGTACGGGCGCGAAGCGGCGGGCGTCTTCGCCGCCGCCGTCGCGGCCGCCGGCGCACCGGGCGCCTCGCTGGCCGACGTGCGCGCCGCGGTGACCGACGTGGCGCACGACGGCACCGCCGCGGCGATCGCGGCTGTGCTCGACGCCGTCGACGCGTTTCGGGCGGCCGGCGGTTCGGACGACCCGCGTGAGCTGGGCCGCGTCATCCGCGCCGCCGTGAGGCCGTTCGACACCGTCGGAGACCAGTACCGGGCACCCGCGATGGATGCCCGGCTGCCTTCGCGCACGAAGTCAATCGAGGAGCTTCCCGTCGCGCTCGGGTTCGTCTTCGCCCACGACGGGGATGCCAGGGCCGCGATCCTCGACGCCGTCAACTACGGTCGTGACTCGGACTCGATCGCGACCATGGCCGGTGCGATCTGCGGCGGCCTGGCCGGGATCGATGGCATCCCCGCCGACTGGGTGCGCGATGTCACCACCGCGAGCCGGCTCGACCTCGACTCCGTGGTCTCGGCGATGACGGACGTCGTCCGCGACATCGCCACGGCGGACGCCGAGCGCGCGGCGCGCCGCGCCGCGAGCCTTCGCGACATGCTTAGCGCGGAGGCGGCGGCGTGAGACTGACCTGGGCCCAGCCCGAGGATCTCGTTCCCGCCGAGTTCGCGGCGCTGCGGGAGCAGGGTGCGCCGGCGCAGGCGCTCAGCGCCCTCGAGCAGCGGTGGGCGGACGCGGGCGGATCGATCGTGCTCGCGCCGTCGGGCGCCAGCGACGTCCCCGCGAGCGCGGAGCTGCGTGCTCTGGCGCGCGAGGTGCTGACCGAGCTGCAGGCTCTGCAGAGCACGAGCGCCGACGAACCCGACGAGTGGGACGACATCGCGGCTCTGCTGCCCGACGCGCCCGCGCTGGCGACCATCGCGGTCATCGACCGCGTGCACGGTGCCTGGGCGGGCCGGGCCGCCGGATGCCTGCTCGGCAAGCCCGTGGAGAAGATCCCGCGGGAGGGCATCGAGCAGATCGCACGTGCCACGGGCAACTGGCCGATCCGCTCGTACTTCACCGCCGAGGGTCTGCCCGCGGAGATCGCGCAGCGGTGGCCGTGGAACAGGCGCTCGGCGCCCACCTCGCTCGTCGAGAACATCGACGGGATGCCCGAGGACGACGACCTGAACTTCGCCATCCTCGCCCTCGACCTGCTCGAACGGCACCGCGACCGGCTGACCACAGACGACGTGGCTCAGGCGTGGCTGGCATCCCTGCCCGCCGGCCGCGTGTTCACGGCGGAGCGGGCCGCGTACCGCAACATCCTGGACGCCCGGCCGGTGCCCGAGACCGCGACGCACCTGAACCCGTTCCGAGAGTGGATCGGTGCGCTGATCCGCGCCGACGTGCATGGCTGGGCTCATCCCGGTGATGTGCGAGCCGCTGCGCGTTCGGCGTGGACTGACGCGCGCCTGAGTCACAGCCGCAACGGCATCTACGGCGAGACCTGGGCCGCGGCGCTGTGCGCCGCGTCTCTCGTCGCGGAGACACCCGACGAGGCGCTCGACGCCGCAGATGCCGTCGTGCCACCGGCATCCCGACTCGCCGCGGCGCTGCGGAAGGGACGCGACACCGGGCGCGCTCTGGCCGACGGTGCACTCACCGTCGCGGGGTCGCTGGATGCGCTGCACGCGGAGTTCGCAGGCATGCACTGGGTGCACACGCTCAACAATGCCGCTCTCATCGCCTGTGCGGTGCAGGCCTACGGCGACGACTTCGGCTCCGCGATCGCCCTCGCTGTCGCCGGCGGGTGGGACACCGACTCCGCCGGCGCGACAGTCGGATCCGTGATGGGCGGGCTGATCGGTGCGACCGCGATCGATCCGGCATGGACGGCCCCACTTCGCGACAGCATCGCCACGTCGATGCCCGGCGATGCCGAACGCTCGATCCGTGAGCTCGCCGAACGCACCCTGCGACTGTCGGAGCCGGTGGCATGAGCGTCGTCGTCGTCGGCAGCGTGAACCAGGACGTCGTCGCCAGGGTCGAGCGCATCCCGGCACCCGGGGAGACCGTGCTCGGCAGCACACTCACGCGCTCAGGCGGAGGCAAGGGCGCCAATCAGGCAGTGGCCGCTCGGCGCGCCGGAGGCGCGGATGTCGCCTTCGTGGGCGCTGTCGGGACAGACGCCGACGGTGCGCGGTTGCGTGCCGCGCTGGAACGGGACGGGATCGACGTGACCGGCGTGGCCGAGGTCGAGGGCCCGAGCGGTACCGCGCTGATCGCCGTCGACGGACGCGCGGAGAACACGATCGTCGTCGTTCCCGGAGCCAACGCCCTTCTCGAGCGTCTGACCGACGGTCAGCGCGCTGTCGTCAGCCGATCTCAGGTGCTGCTGACCCAGCTGGAGGTGCCCGTCGCCCTCGTGCGAGACGCCGCCGCGGCTCGGCCGCACGGCGCCTGGCACGTGCTCAACGCCGCTCCCTCGGCGCCATTCGTCGGTGCGGCGGACCAGCTGCTCGCCGGTGTCGACGTGCTGGTCGTCAACGAGCATGAGGCACGTGAGATCGCAGGGGAGACCGACCTCGTGGCCGCGGTTAGCGCGCTGTCGGCTCGCGTGAGAGCGCTCGTGGTCACGCTCGGCGCGCACGGCTCTCTCGTCGTGCACGAAGGCCGCCGGATCGAGGTCTCCGCCGTGCGCGCGCATGCAATCGATACGACCGGGGCCGGCGACACCTTCTGCGGCGTTCTGGCGGCGCGCCTGGCAGCAGCCGGGCGCCGCCCCGACGAGGCCGATGCCGAGCTTCTTACCGACGCCGCGCGGTGGGGAGCCGCCGCATCGGCCATCTCCGTGACCCGGGCTGGGGCGCAGGACGCCGTACCGACCGCCGCCGAGGTGGCGCAGCTTCTTCGAGAGAGTGAGTGAGATCGTGAGCAGTGGATTCGACCCCCTCCATCCCCGCGAGCTGGACCGACCCACCGCCGTGCCGCTGCGCAGCGCCGATGGTGCGCTGATCGATGTTTCGACGGGTGCGCGAGCGCTGATCATGGACGACGGCAAGATCTTCGCCGCGCCGTCCGACCCGGCGCAGCTTGACGACTGGCGAGCGCAGCTCGCCGCGTGGCGCGAAGGCGCCCGGGTCAGGCACGCAGACCCGACCCGGTACGACGACCCAGCGTCCGAGTGGGCCTCGCGCTGCTTCACCGTGGCGCAGGTGTGGCTGTGGGATGAGCTGTTCTTCGACTTCGAGACGCAGCGATTCACGCCCGAGCGGTTCGCCGCCGACGCCCTCGGGCGCTTCGGGGGTCTCGACGGTATCGTGCTCTGGCACGCCTACCCGGTGATCGGCATCGACGATCGCAATCAGTGGGATTTCTACGAGGTGCCCGGTCTCGCCGAAGCTGCGGCCACCCTGCGCGAGTCGGGCATCGCCGTTTTCGTCGACTACAACCCGTGGGACACGGGCACTCGCCGCGCCGGCGAAGATGCGGCCGAGCTCGCGGCCACCGTGCGGCGGCTGGGCGCCGACGGCATCTTCCTGGACACTCTGAAGAAGGCCGACCCCGAGATGGTCGCAGTCCTCGACGCCGCGCGCCCCGGCATCGGGCTGGAGGGCGAGTCGAAGCTGGCCACCGAGCGCATCGCGGACCACACCCTGTCGTGGGCCCAGTGGTTCGCCGACTCCGAGGCGCCCGGCGTGCTGCGGGCGCACTGGTTCGAGCGTCGCCACATGCAGCATCACATCCGACGCTGGCATCGCGACCACTCCGAGGAGCTGCGCTCGGCGTGGCTCAACGGCGTCGGCGCGATGGTCTGGGAGGTCGTCTTCGGCGTGTGGGTCGGCTGGAACGATCGCGATTCCGCCACGCTGCGCCGCATGCTCCCTGTGCAGCGCGGTCTGCATCGATGGCTCGTCGACGGGGAGTGGATGCCGCTGGCGGTGCACCAGGCGCCGGTGTACGGCTCGACCTTCACGCTCGCGGAATCCACTCTGCTGCTGCTGGCGAACGCCTCGGACACTGACGTCGCCTACCGACCGGAGGGCGAAGGCTGGCAGCCGCTGCACGCGGGCGACACCGGCGAGGTCATCGTCGTCCCCGCGCACGGCGTCGCCGCGGCGATGCGCGTCTCGGGCGCCGAGCCCGTCGAGCTGAGGGCTGTGCGCGCCGCTCTGAGCACCGAAGTAGCGGTTTCGGATGCCTCCTTCCCGCACCGCCGCGCTCGCCGGCTCTCGCCGGCCCCCGTCCGTCGGGAACCCGCGGATGCCGGCATCCGCGCCCGCGTCGCCGAGCGCACCGTCCGCGTCGTCGCCGGTGAGCACGTGCTGACCGTCCGCTTCCGCGCCCGTGAGACGGGCATGTACGAAGGTGCACCCTACGTCGACGAATGGAAGCCGCTGCCCCCGCGCCTGCACGATCTGCGCACGCTCGAGCGGGTCGCCCGGCTCGCGCACCCCGTGCGTGTGGCCGCCACCGAGGTCAGCGAGGCGGAGTACTCCCTCTTCCTCGACGCGATCGGCGAGCACGCCGCATCTCGCGATCCCGACCGCCCCGCGACGGGCGTCACCTTCGCCCGCGCTCGCGAGTACGCAGCCTGGGTGGGCGGCCGGCTGCCCAGCGAAGACGAGTGGCAGCTCGCCGCCGGGACGCCGGGATTCACCCGTCGCACGCCCGAGGTGTGGAACTGGACCGAATCGGAGCACTCCGACGGACGCACCCGCTTCGTCATGCTCAAGGGCGGCAGCGCTCACGAGAGCGTGGGATCGGACTGGTATGTCGACGGCGGTGTTCGCGAGCCGGAGTTCGCGCTGAAGCTGCTGCTGCCTGGGCTGGGGCAGGACGCCTCGCCCTCCATCGGATTCCGCGTCTGCTGGGAGAGTGAGGCATGAGCACGCCGCTGACGGGACTGCGCGTGGTGGACGCGTCCACCCTGTTCGCCGGGCCCATGGCAGCCATGCACCTGGGCGACATGGGCGCTGAGGTGATCAAGGTCGAGCATCCCACCCGGCCTGACCCGGCACGGGGACACGGCCCCAGCAAGAACGGTCAGAACCTCTGGTGGAAGACGCTGGGCCGCAACAAGCGCACCGTGGCGATCGATCTGCACACCGAGGGCGGTCGCGATGCCTTCCTGCGACTGGCGCGCACCGCCGATGTGGTGATCGAGAACTTCCGCCCCGGCACGCTCGAGCGCTGGGGGCTGGACTACGAGACCCTCTCGGCGCAGAACCCCGGGCTCGTGCTGGCGAGGGTGACCGGTTTCGGGCAGATCGGACCGTACCGCTCACGCCCCGGCTTCGGCACCCTGGCCGAGGCGATGAGCGGCTTCGCGGCGTCGACCGGCGAGCCCGGCGGCCCGCCCACGCTGCCGCCGTTCGGCCTCGCCGACGGCATCGCGTCGCTCGCCACGGCGTACGCGGTCATGGTCGCGCTGCACTCGCGCTCGGCATCCGGGGCCGGGCAGGTGGTCGACGTCGCGATCATCGAGCCGATCCTCGCGATGCTCGGACCGCAGATCACCCGCTGGGATCAACTGCAGACGGCCCAGCCGCGCACCGGCAACCGGTCGATGAACAACTCCCCCCGCAACGCCTACCGCACCGCCGAGGGATCGTGGGTGGCCGTGTCGGCGAGCGCGCTCTCGATCGCGGAGCGGGTCGTGACCCTCGTGGGCAGACCGGACCTGGCGGAGCAGCCGTGGTTCGCGACCGGGGCGGCGCGTGCCGAGCATGCGGACGAGATCGACGAGGCCGTCGGCTCCTGGATCTCGCGGCACACCCGCGACGAGGTCATCACGGCCTTCGAGGAGGCGCAGGCTGCCGTCGCCCCGGTGTACGCGCCGGCGGACATCGTCGCCGACCCGCAGTTCAACGCACTCGGCACCATCCACCGCATCCACGACCCCGATCTGGGAGAGATGGCCATGCAGGGGCCGCTGTTCCGTCTCTCGCGCGACGAGCCGACCATCGCGTTCACCGGGCGCGTGCACGCGGCCGACACCGATGCGGTGCTCGCCGAGCTCGGCTACGCCGATGCCGCCATCGCGCTGCTGCGCGAAGAGGGATCGGTGGCATGAGCGCGCGACCCACGATGGTGGCACTGTACGCGCCGGCCGACCGCACCGAGCGGTTCGGCAAGGCGCTCGACGCTGGCGCGGATGCCGTCATCGTCGATCTCGAGGACGCCGTGACTGCCTCCCGCAAGGACGAGGCGCGCACCGCGCTCGCCACCTTCGCCGAGGAGTGGGCTCGTCGTGGGTCCGAGCGCCCTGCGGTGCAGGTGCGGGTGAACGGGCACGGATCGCGATGGCATGCGCAGGACCTCGCTGCGGTCGCGCAGCTGCCCGTTGCGTTCGCCGTGCGCCTGCCGAAGACGCAGAGCCCGAATGACGTGCAGGCGGTGCGCGACGCCGTGCCCGGTCGAGACGTGCACGCCCTACTCGAGACGGCGCTGGCCATCGAGCGCGCCTACGAGATCGCGTCAGCCGGAGTGGCGTCGATCGCGGCAGGCGAGGCCGACCTGCGCTCCGAGCTCGGAATCCCCGCGGGGCTGGAGGGGGAGCCGGGCCTGGTGTTCTCGCGGTCGCGGCTGGTGAATGCGGCCGCCGCGGCAGGCCTACCCGCGCCGCTCATGGCGGTATGGGCTGACGTCGCCGATGACGACACCCTCGAGCAGGACTGCCGACGCGGGAAGGCGCTGGGGTATGCGGGACGCACTGCAGTGCACCCGCGTCAGATCCCTGTGATCCGGCGGGTGTTCACCCCGCAGGCCTCCGAGGTCGAGCGCGCGCGGCGCATCCTCGACCTCGTCGCCTCGGCCGCTGCCGACGGCAATGGTGCCTTCGTGCTGGACGACGGGACCTTCATCGATGTGGCCATGGTGCGCGGGGCCGAACGGGTGGTCGCGGCGGCGGCCCGGTACTGAGCCGCAGGATCGCTCCCCGGTGGGGGACAATGGTTCGATGAGTGCCGCGCAGTCCCGACACGTCGCGCGTGAACCGCTCGCCGTGCGGGTCGCGCTGCCGCTCGGTGTGCTCTTCACGGCGATGGCATCGCTGGCGACTCTGTGCGGCGTCATCGCCGACAGCCCCATCGCCCGTGTCGAGCTGCCCGCGCCCGCCGCCGCGATGGCGATCCCCGCCGTCGAGGTCGACGCTCAGTTGGCCGCGAACCCCTGCGCCGCCGACGGCGTCCGTGCCGCGCTCGAGACCGGTGACGACGCTGGTGTCATCGCGTCGTTCGGCGGCGGTGCCGCCTTCCGTGAGGCGGTTGCGAACGGCAACGCGCCGTGCATCTCGCTATCCGACCCGAACCGGTCGTGGGTGGTCGTCAACAAGCAGCGTCCACTCGATCCGGTGGGTTTCGCTCCGGCATCCCTCGCCGACATCGGCCTCAGCGCCACCACCCGCTCGAACGAGCTGCGCCCCGAGCCCAAGGAGGCCCTCGAGGCGATGGCGGCCGATGCGGCCGCCGCGGGCGCGGGCACGATCGGGATCAACAACGGCTACCGCTCGTTCGGGGTGCAGGAGAGCACCTACGGCGCGCACGTGCGTGACAAAGGGCAGAGCGGGGCGGATGCCGTGTCGGCCCGCCCCGGCTTCAGCGAGCACCAGAGCGGTCTCGCCTTCGACCTCGTCGCGTGCGCCCCGCGCTGCGGTGCCATCGAAGCCTTCGGACCCACGTCGCAGGGCCGCTGGGTCGCAGAGAACGGCTGGCGCTACGGATTCATCGTGCGCTACGAGCCCGGGCACACCGGAACCACGGGGTACGCACCCGAACCGTGGCACATCCGCTACATCGGGCCCGAGCTCGCCCAGGCGTACCACGACGGCGGGTTCCACACCCTCGAGGAGTTCTTCGGCCTGCCCGCGGCTCCCGACTACAGTCACTGAGGTGCCGACCGCGACATCCCAGAATCGCGGAACGCAGTGTCATCCTGTGTGAGACTTGTTCTCACACGCGACTGTCCGGCGATGTCATTCCGACCTAGACTCGCCGTGCGACGACGCATATGAATTCGAGGAGGACGCCATGGAGCGCGACATCTACGAAGAAGACCACGAGGCCTTCCGCGACCTGGTCAAGGACTTCGTCAAGCGGCACGTCACGAACGAGTCGATCGAGCGGTGGGATGCCGCCGGCGAGGTCGACCGCGAGACCATGCTGGCCGCCGGTGAGGCCGGCATCCTCGGGCTCTCGGTGCCCGAGGAGTTCGGCGGCGCGGGCATGCTGCAGGACTACCGTTTCCGCGCGATCGTGAACGAAGAGGTCATCGGCGCCGGCGCCGGCTCGCTGGCGGGTGCCCTCGGCATCCAGGATGACCTCGCCGTGCCGTACCTCGTGCACATGGGCACGCAGGAGCAGAAGGAGAAGTGGCTGCCCCGCATGGCGACGGGCGAGATCCTCGGTGCGCTCGCGATGACCGACCCGGGTGCGGGATCCGACCTGCGCGGCATCAAGACCAACGCGAAGAAGGTCGACGGCGGGTACATCCTCAACGGCGCCAAGACGTTCATCTCGTCGGGCACCACCGCAGACATGGTCGTCACCTTCGTCAAGACCGGTGAGGGCACCCGCCCCGACGCCTTCAGCCTGCTCATCGTCGAGAAGGGCATGGAGGGCTTCGACCAGGGCAAGAAGCTCAGCAAGATGGGCTTCCACGGCTGGGACACCGCCGAGCTCAGCTTCACCGACGTCTTCGTCCCCGACGAGAACCTCATCAGCGGCAAGGAGGGGCAGGGCTTCATCCAGCTGATGATGAACCTGCCGCTCGAGCGTCTCTCGATCGCCGTGTCTGCCGCCGCGGTCATCCAGGCCGCCGTGAAGTGGACCGTCGACTACACGAAGAGCCGCGACGCGTTCGGCGAGCGGGTCATCGACTTCCAGAACACCCGCTTCCGCATCGCCGACATGGCGACCACCGCCGACGCGGTCTGGGCCTACGTCGACCGCGGTCTCAAGGCCTACGCCGCCTCGCAGCTCACCGCCGAAGAGGCCGCGCAGCTGAAGTTCTGGGTCACCGAGCGCGAGTGGGAGGTGCTCGACACGGGAGTGCAGCTGCACGGCGGCTACGGCTACATCATGGAGTACCCGATCGCCCGGGCCTTCACCGACGCCCGCGTGCACCGCATCTACGGCGGCACCAACGAGATCATGCGCGAGATCGTCGGCCGTCAGATCGCCGGCAAGCGCTGAGCGCGGACTGAGCGCGCCGACGCCGCGGCGCAGAGATGGAAAGTGCGGGTTCCCGAC
>NZ_JBSHJX010000014.1:0-77284 GCF_053619695.1 Microbacterium sp. NPDC055521
CAGGTCGGGGGCAGGGGAGGGGGCCGGGCGCCGGTCGTTCACCAGTGGCTCGGCGTCGGCAGGTGCGGGTCGGGCTGATACCGGAACCACAGCGTCGACAGCGCCGGAAGCGTGACGGTCGCGATCGCGGGGTCGCCGTCGTTCTCGCGGTGCGCGCTGATCATGCCGAGGTTGCCCGCGTCGTCGCCGCCGAAGGCCGCGGCATCCGTGTTCAAGATCTCCTGCCACGATCCCTCGATGGGAAGGGCGAGACGATAGCCCGTGCGCGTCACACCCGCGAAGTTGGAGATGACCACGAGACGGCCCCCGCGGGCATCTCGGCGCTCGAACGCGATCACGCTGGGATCCCAGCTGGGCGCACCCAGACGCGAGAACGACGAGCCGTCGTTGTCGCGCTCCCACAGCGGCGCCTGTGCACGGTAGACGGCGTTCAGAGAGCTGACCAGCTGCTGAAGCTGGGCATGAGACGGCTGATCGAGCAGCCACCAGTCCAGCTCGCGGTCGACCGACCACTCACCGATCTGACCGAACTCCTGGCCCATGAACAGCAGCTTCTTGCCGGGGTGCCCCCACATGAACCCGAGGTACGCGCGCAGGTTCGCGAGCTTGTGCGCGTGGTCGCCCGGCATCCGCGAGACCAGACTGCCCTTGCCGTGCACGACCTCGTCATGGCTGATCGGCAGCATGTAGTTCTCGCCGAACGCGTAGGCGAACGAGAACGTCATCTCACCCTCGTGGTGCGATCGGTGCAGCGGATCGCGCTTCATGTACTCGAGCGAGTCGTTCATCCAGCCCATGTTCCACTTGAACCCGAAGCCGAGTCCGGCATGGTCGGTGGGAGCCGTCACACCGGGGAACGCCGTGGACTCCTCGGCGATCATCACGATGCCCTTGTGCTCGCGGTAGGCCGTGGCGTTGACCTCCTGCAGGAAGCGGATCGCCTCGAGGTTCTCGCGTCCGCCGTGGACGTTCGGCTCCCACTCGCCCGCCTTGCGCGAGTAGTCGAGGTAGAGCATCGAGGCGACCGCGTCGACGCGCAGACCGTCGATGTGGAACTCGCTGAGCCAGAACAGGGCGTTCGCCACGAGGAAGTTGCGCACTTCGCTGCGACCATAGTCGAAGACCAGCGTGCCCCAGTCCTGATGCTCGCCGCGTCGCGGATCGGAGTGCTCGTACAGCGGGGTGCCGTCGAAGCGCGCGAGCGCGAACTCGTCCTTCGGGAAGTGACCGGGAACCCAGTCCATGATCACGCCGATGCCGGACTGGTGCAGCCGGTCGATCAGGTACCTCAGATCATCCGGTGTGCCGAAGCGGCTCGTCGCGGCGTAGTAGCCGCTCACCTGGTACCCCCACGATCCGCCGAACGGATGCTCGGCGAGAGGCATGAACTCGACGTGCGTGAACCCCGTGGCCAGCACGTGCTCGATCAGCGGGTCGGCCGCGTCGCGATACGTCAGACCGCCGCGCCACGAACCGAGGTGCACCTCGTACACCGACATCGGCTGCGAGACCGCGTGGGCCGCGGCGCGACGGCGCAGCCACGCGTCGTCGTTCCAGCGGTGGGCGCTCAGCGTGACGACGGAGGCGGTCGCCGGCGGCAGCTCGGCCTGCTGCGCCATCGGGTCGGCCTTCAGCCGCCAGTGCCCGTCTGCGCCGAGGATCTCGTACTTGTAGCGCGCGCCCGCCGCGACATCGGGGATGAACAGCTCCCACACTCCGCTGCCGCCCATGGAGCGCATGGCGTGGCCTTCACCGTTCCATCCGTTGAAGTCGCCGACCACGCGCAGCGACCTGGCGTTCGGCGCCCACACCGCGAAGTCGACCCCCTGCTCTCCGTCGAGAGCACGCAGGTGCGAGCCGAGTACCTCCCAGAGACGCTCGTGGCGGCCCTCGGCGATGAGGTGGATGTCGAGCTCGCCGACCGCGCTGAGATGACGGTACGGGTCTCCGGCGATCGTCTCCTCGCCGTCCTCGTAGGTGGTCGCGATGCGGTACGGCACCGGCGGTCCGCTGTGATCGCCCTCCCAGATCCCGTGTGCGACGTGCGCGAGGTCCAGCCGCGACCCGTCGTCGAAGACCGCCTGCACCGCTTCGGCGAACGGCCGACGTACGCGGATCGCGGTGGTGGTGCGGCCCACGGAGTCGGTGCGCGGATGCGCGCCGAGCACAGCGTGGGGGTCGTGATGGGTGGACTGCGACACCGCGATCCACTCCGCCGACGCAGAGACGTCCTCGAGATAGCTCATGATCGCTCCTTCACCTTCAGGATGTGCACCGGCTCGGCGAACCCGTCGAGTCGCACATAGTTGTGGTCGGTCCAGGTCCAGACGGCTCCGGTGAGCAGATCCTCGACCTCGAACGCATCACCGGGGTCGATGCCCCAGATCGTAGTGTCGAGGTGCACCGTCGTCTCGCGCATGGAGTGCGGGTCGACATTCGCCACGACGATGATGGTGTCGGCGCGTCCGGTGCCGGTGAATGCGGCATCCAGATGCTTGGAGTACACCAGCACGGCGTCGTCGTCGCTCCAGTGCGCCGAGAAGTTGCGCAGCTGACCGAGCGACGGATGCTCCCGACGGATCTCGTTCAGGCGCCGCAGCAGCGGAGCGAGGGACTCGCCACGCTGCTCGGCGCCGTCCCAGTCCCGGAACTTGTATTCGTACTTCTCGTTGTCGATGTTCTCCTCGGAGCCGGGCCTCGCCACGTTCTCGATCAGCTCGTATCCCGCGTACACGCCCCAGATCGGAGCCGCGGTCGCGGCGATGCAGGCCCGGATGCGGTAAGCCGCCCGTCCGCCGTACTGCAGGTACTCGGTGAGGATGTCATGTGTGTTCACGAACAGGTTCGGGCGCATGTAGTCGCTCGTCTCCTGCGACACAGAGGTGAGGAACTCCTCGAGCTCTGCCTTGGTGTTGCGCCAGGTGAAGTACGAGTAGCTCTGCTGGAAGCCCACGGCCGCCAACGCGCGCATGACGGCCGGTCGGGTGAACGCCTCGGCGAGGAAGATCACGTCGGGATCCTGGGCGTTGACCTCGGCGATCAGCCACTCCCAGAACTGCAGCGGTTTGGTGTGCGGATTGTCGACCCGGAAGATCTTCACGCCGAGCGACACCCAGTGCATGACGACACGCAGCATCTCGGCGTAGCTGCCGGCCGGGTCGTTGTCGAAGTTGATCGGATAGATGTCCTGATATTTCTTCGGCGGGTTCTCGGCGTAGGCGATCGTGCCGTCGGGGAGGGTCGTGAACCATTCCGGATGCTCGGTCACCCAGGGGTGATCGGGAGACGCCTGCAGGGCGAGATCGAGAGCGACCTCGAGGCCCTCCTTCGCCGCGGCGCGGATGAAGGCGCGCAGATCCTTCTCGGTGCCGAGGTCGGGGTGGATCGCATCGTGCCCGCCGTCGGCGGATCCGATCGCGTACGGCGACCCCGGATCGCCCGGCTCGGTGGTCAGGGTGTTGTTGCGGCCCTTGCGGTTCGTCTCCCCGATCGGGTGGATCGGCACGAGATAGATCACATCGAAGCCCATGCCCGCCACGCCGGGGAGCCGCTGCGCGGCAGTGCGGAACGTTCCGCTCTTCACCGTGCCGTCCTTGCGGCGCACTGCGCCCTCGGAGCGGGGGAAGAACTCGTACCAGGCGCCGACGCCCGCCCGGTGTCTTTCGACACGCAGCGGGAGCCACTCGGTGACGGACCCGAGCGAGGCGAGGGGGCGGGCGGCGAAGGCCTCGCCCAGGACGATGTCGACGGCGACGGCGTGAAGCGCGTCGGCATCCGTCGTCTTCTGCGCTTTCCGCAGCGTCGTGGCCGCGGCTTTCAGGATGCGGGTCTCGGCCGCGGGCCGGTCGGTCTCATCGGTTGCCGCGGCGAGCAGCTGCACGCCCAGCGCGCACATCACCGCGATGTCCACCCCCGCGAGCGCCTTGACCTCGGCGGCGTGCGCCCAGGTGCCGAAGTCATCCGAGAACGCCTCGAACCGGTAGCGCCAGTCGCCCGCGAGGTCGATCGCGACGGTCGTGCGCCAGCGGTCGGTGCCGTCGCCGAGCGGGCTGAGCCGGTGCAGCGTCTCGCGCCCGTCAGGGGACGACAGACGCAGATGCACTCCGATGAGATCGTGCCCCTCGCGGAAGGCCACGACGTCGAACGGCACCGCCTCTCCGACGAAGGCCTTCGCGGGATACCCCTGGGGCACGTGCGGCGTCGGCGAGAAGATCGGGATCCGCCCGGCCCTGAGACCGGGGAGGTGGCCCGTCTCGGCGGCAGGGCGCAGAGGGATCTGGGCGGGGCTTCTCAGACCCGCAGAGTCACGTGCTGTCGGTGCTGCCACACTTTGAATGTACCGTGCCCGCTGGTGCGCGTCACTCGACCCGGAAGAGCTGCATCGAGGTGCCCGCGATCGGCAGGACCTCGCCGGGCGCGTATCGACGCTGCTCGCCGCGCGGCGCCTCGTCGGCGCTGGACCACAGCGACGTGAACGAGGTCACGTCATCGAGCCCGTCGGGAAGGCGGACGTCGATCGGAGCCTCGGTGCCGTGCACGATCAGCAGGATGCGGTTGCTCTCGCCGTCGCGAGGGTCGCTCGTCGCGACGTACTGCAGGGTGCGGTGACGGGGGTCGTTCCACTGCTCGGCTGCCATGGTCTCGCCGTTCTGGTCGAACCACTCCATCTCCGACGCCTCGGGCACGTGCTCGCCGAGCACCGCGTAACGCGCGGGGCGCAGCGCGCGGTTCTCGGCACGCAGACGCGTGAGCAGCGAGACGTGCGCCCGCAGCTCCTGCTGCCACGGCTCGTGGGTCCAGTTGAGCCAGGTGAGCGGGGAGTCGTGGCAGTAGGCGTTGTTGTTGCCCTTCTGCGTGCGGCCGAACTCGTCGCCCGCGGTGATCATCGGGATGCCGGCCGAGAGCAGCAGGGTGCCCATCAGATTGCGCATGGCGCGGCGTCGTGCGGCGAGGATCGCAGGATGGTCGGATTCGCCCTCGACCCCGTGGTTGAACGACCGGTTCACGTCGGCGCCGTCGCGGTTCTGCTCGCCGTTGGCCTCGTTGTGCTTGACGTCGTAGCTGACCAGGTCGTGCAGCGTGAAGCCGTCGTGGGCGGTGATGAAGTTGATGCTCGCGAGAGGTCCGCGCTCGGGCGAGTAGGTGTTGGCGGAGCCGGCCAGGCGATTCGCGAATCCGCCGACGCCGACGGGAGCCGAGGCCCGTCGGGCGTAGTCGATGTCGCTGAGCCAGAAGTTGCGGACCCGGTCGCGGTAGCGGTCGTTCCATTCACTCCAGCGAGCGGGGAAATTGCCCGTCTGCCAGCCGCCGAGTCCGACATCCCACGGTTCGGCGATGAGCTTCACATCCTGCAGTGCGGGATCCTCGGCGATGGCCTGGAGCAGCGGGTGCTCGCGGTCGTATTCATGGCCGCCGTCACGGGCCAGGGATGTGGCGAGGTCGAAGCGGAAGCCGTCGATCTGCATCTCGGTGGCCCAGTAGCGCAGCGAGTCGAGCACGAGGCGTGCGGGCGCGTCTGCCGATGTGTTGAGCGTGTTGCCGCAGCCGGTGGTGTCGACGTAGGCGCCGTCGTCGAGCTGACGGTAGTAGAGCGCGTTGTCGATGCCGCGGAAGCTGGATCGCGGCCCGCCGAGGCCCTCCTCGCTGGTGTGGTTGTAGACGACATCGAGGATGACCTCGAGGCCCGCCTGGTGCAGCAGTTTGACCATGCCCTTGAACTCGTCGATCACGGCCTCGGGGCCACCGCGGCGGGCGGCTTGGGTGGCGTAGGCGGTGTGCGGGGTGAAGAAGTTGAGGGTGTTGTAGCCCCAGTAGTTGGTCAGCCCGCGCTCGAGCAGTCGCGGCTCGGGGACGAACGCGTGCACCGGCAGCAGCTGGATGCTCGTGACGCCCAGCTCTGTCAGGTACTCGATCATCGCGGGGTGGGCGAGGCCGGCGTACGTGCCGTGCAGCGCGGCGGGCACGCCGGGGTGGCGTTTGGTGAGGCCCTTGATGTGGCCCTCGTAGATGACGGTCTCGTCCATCGGCACGGCGGGCTTTCGCACATCACCCCAGTCGAAGCCGTCGGCGATGACCACCGAGCGCCACTCCTGGTATCCGCCGCCCCGTGCGAGGCCGCGGGCGTACGGGTCGAGCAGCAGGGTCTCGGAGTTGAACACGTTGCCCGGACCGTGGGGGCCGTCCACGCGCAGCGCGTAGCGCGTGCCCGGCCGCAGCAGGTCGGTGGTCACCTCCCAGATCCCGGCCGTCTGCCGCTCGAGCGGCAGCGTGGCGGTCTCCCAGTCGAGGTCGTGCTCGTCGAAGACCACGACCTCGACGGACGATGCGTTGCCGGACCAGACACGCAGCGTTCCGCCGCCGTCGTGCAGGCGCACGCCGAGATGGTCGAGAGCGTCGCCGCCTAGTGGCGGTGCGGGCTGAGCGGGCATGGAGTCCAGACTAAGCGGGGAGACCCTCCGTTGATGAATCTCCGTCCCGCGTCGGGTGGCCCTCGGTCTCGCGACGAGGGTGCCACCCGCGGGGTCGGTGCCCACCCCGGCCGCCGGGGCAGTGGGAGGATGGGGTGATGCGGCACTACCTCGACCACGCGGCGACGACCCCGCTGCGCGCCGCCGCCCGCGACGCCTGGCTGACGGCATCCGAGATCGTGGGCAACGCGTCGTCGACGCACGGCGCGGGCCAGGCTGCTCGCCGCCTGCTCGAGGACTCCCGCGAGCGGGCTGCGGCCGTCGTCGGCTGCGACCCGATAGAGGTCGTGTTCACGTCGGGCGGCACCGAGTCGATCAACACCGCGCTGCGCGGCATGTGGACGGCCCGCGCCGGCGCAGCGCGGGCGATCGTGCTTCCGGATGCCGAGCATCACGCCACCATCGACACCGTCGCCGCCCTCGAGCGCGAGGGCGCCCTGGTGCGGTCTGTTCAGGTCGACGAACTCGGCCGCATCGCCGTGTCGGCCTTCACCGCTGCCCTCGACGGCGCGGCTCTCGCGACCGCGCTCATCGCGAACAACGAGGTCGGCACGGTCAACGACGCGGCCGCGCTGAGCCGTTCGGCGGCGGCCGCGGGCATCCCGCTGCACTTCGACGCGGTGTCGGCCTTCGGCCACCTGCCCGTGGTGTTCCGCGAGCTGAGGGGCGACGCGCCCGCGGGTGCGGGGCTTGTGGCGCTGAGCCTCGCCGGGCACAAGATCGGCGCCCCGGTGGGAACCGGCATGCTGGTCGCGGCCCGCAGCGCGCGGATCGCACCGCTGCTGCACGGCGGGTCGCAGCAGCGCGGTCTGCGCGCCGGCACGCAGGACGTGCCCGGAGCGGCGGCCCTGGCTGCCGCGCTGGAGGCGACCGAAGCCGAACGTGTGCGGGAGAGCGACCGGCTCGCCGCGCTGCGCGACCGGCTCGTCGCCGGGGTCCTCGACGCCGTCCCCTCTGCGAGGCTGCTCGGAGATCCGGTCGATCGCCTGCCCGGCAATGCGCATCTGCTGTTTCCGGGGACGGTCGGCGAGAGCCTGCTGTTCCTGCTCGACATGGCGGGCATCTCGGCATCCACCGGGTCGGCATGTCAGGCCGGCGTCGCCGAGCCTTCGCACGTCGTGCTGGCGATGGGGCGCAGCGAGCAGGACGCCCGGAGCGTGCTGCGGTTCACGCTCGGGGCGACCTCGACCCCGGCGGACGTCGCGGCGGTGCTCGCCGCGATCCCGGATGCCGTGGCGCGCGCCTCACACTGACGGGACCCGTCCAGGCGAGCGCTCGTAGACTGGAGTCCATGCGAGTTCTGGCGGCGATGAGCGGCGGTGTCGATTCGGCGGTGGCCGCGGCGCGCGCCGTCGACGCCGGGCACGAGGTGGTGGGAGTGCACCTCGCGCTGTCGCGGGCGGGCGGCACCCTGCGCACCGGCAGCCGCGGTTGCTGCACCGTCGAGGACGCACTGGACGCCCGGCGCGTGGCCGATCTGCTCGGCATCCCGTTCTACGTGTGGGACTTCTCGGAGCGTTTCCGCGACGACGTCATCGACGACTTCATCTCGGAGTACAAGGCGGGCCGCACCCCCAACCCGTGCCTGCGCTGCAACGAGAAGATCAAGTTCGCAGCTCTCCTGGAGCGGGCGATCGAACTGGGCTTCGATGCGGTCTGCACCGGTCACTACGCGACCCTCGTCGACGGCGCCGGCGGGCTCGAGCTGCACCGCGCGTCGGACTCCGCCAAGGACCAGTCGTACGTGCTCGGCGTGCTGAACGCCGAGCAGCTGGCGCACACCTACTTCCCGCTCGGCGACACGCCGTCGAAGGCGCTCGTGCGGGCCGAGGCCGCGGCGCGCGGCATCACCGTCGCGCAGAAGCCGGACAGCCACGACATCTGCTTCATCCCCGACGGCGACACGCGCGGCTGGCTCGCGGAGAAGGTCGGCACGGCGACCGGCGACATCCTCGACCGCAGCGGCGAGGTCGTGGGCAGTCACGACGGTGCCCACGCGTTCACCGTCGGACAGCGCCGGGGCCTGCGCCTGGGCACCCCGGCCCCGGACGGCAAGCCGCGCTTCGTGCTCGAGGTGCGACCGGTGTCGAACACCGTGGTCGTCGGACCGAAGGAAGCGCTGGCGATCGCCGAGATCGCGGGGCAGCGCTTCTCGTGGGCCGGCGCCGCGCCTGCAGTGTCGGACTTCGCATGCGAGGTGCAGATCCGCGCGCACGCCGACCCGGTGCCGGCTCGAGCGCAGGTGACCGATGACGGCGTGCGCGTCGTGCCCGAGGTGCCGCTCGACGGAGTCGCGCCCGGCCAGAGCGCGGTCATCTACGTCGGCACGCGGGTGCTCGGGCAGTTCACGATCGACACGACCGTCTCGGCCGTGCCGGTCGACGCCTGAGCTCCCTAAGGCGGAGCGTACTTCGGGCGGCAGCACCCGCGTCTTGTCGGTGCTCGCTCGTAGACTTGCGTGGTGCCTGAGAACATCTCGCTGACCGACGCCCGCGCCGAAGCCGAAGAGCTCACGACTCGCATCCTCGAGGCGAAGGACGCGTATTACGGACGCGACACATCGCTCGTCGACGACGCGACGTACGACGGCTGGATGCGGCGACTCGAAGAGCTCGAGCGCCTGCATCCCGAGCTGCAGGGGCAGGACTCGCCCACCCAGATGGTGGGCGCGGCCGAGGCCACGGGCCTTGCGACGATCGAGCACGCAGAGCGGATGCTCAGCCTCGACAACGTGTTCTCGCTCGACGAGCTGCGTGACTGGCAGGTCAAGACCGTGGCAGCTGCCGGACGCGACGTGGCCTGGCTCACCGAGCTGAAGATCGACGGGCTGGCCATCAACCTGCGTTACGAGAACGGCGTGCTCTCGTCCGCGGCGACGCGCGGCGACGGCCGGGTGGGCGAGATCGTCACCGAGAACGCGCTGCGCCTCGCCGACATCCCCGAGCGCCTCAGTGGCGAGGGGCATCCTGAGATCGTCGAGGTGCGCGGCGAGGTGTTCATCCCGGTCGCCGCGTTCGAGCGGCTCAACGCGGCGCAGGCTGCGTTCCGGGACCGCGCGTACGCCGATGGGCTCGAGCGGTGGGAGGCACGAGGCGGCGCGAAGCGTCCGTTCGACGAAGAGAAGGCCCGCACCGCCGCCGCTCGACGTTTCCCTGCCTTCGCGAATCCACGCAACGCCGCCAGCGGGGGACTGCGGCAGCAGATCGACAAGAAGACCGGCCTCGAGCTCGAAGCGGGTCTGCTGCGCATCGACTCGCTCTCGCTGTACGTGCACGGCATCGGCGCCTGGCAGGATCCTCCGGTCGCCGCGCAGAGCGACGTGTACGACCTGGTGGCGAGCTGGGGCCTGCCGACGAGCCCGCACACGAAGGTGTGCCATTCGATCGACGAGGTCGCCGACTTCATCGCCCACTTCGGCGAGCACCGCCACGACATCGAGCACGAGCTCGACGGCATCGTGGTCAAGGTCGACGAGCTCGCCCTGCACGATGAGCTCGGCATGACCAGTCGCGCGCCGCGCTGGGCGATCGCCTACAAGTACCCGCCCGAAGAGGTGCAGACCACGCTGCTCGACATCGTCGTCTCGGTCGGCCGCACCGGCCGTGCGACGCCGTTCGCGGTCATGGCGCCCGCACATGTGGCGGGTTCCGTGGTGCGTCAGGCGACCCTGCACAACAAGGACGTCGTCAAGGCCAAGGGTGTGCTGATCGGCGACACCGTCGTGCTCCGAAAAGCCGGCGACGTGATCCCCGAGGTGCTCGGCCCTGTCGTCGAGAAGCGCGACGGCAGCGAGCGCGAGTTCGTCATGCCGACCGGATGCCCGGAGTGCGGCACGCCGCTTCGCCCGATGAAGGAGGGCGACATCGATCTGCGGTGCCCGAACGCGCGATCCTGCCCGGCCCAGGTGCGCGGGCGCGTGGAGCACATCGGCTCGCGCGGGGCGCTGGACGTCGAGGCGCTGGGCGAGGTGACGGCGGCGGCGCTGACGCAGCCGAGCCATCCCGCCGTGCCGCCGCTGGACACGGAGGCGGGCCTGTTCTCGCTGGAGCTCGCGCAGATCGTGCCGATCGAGGTGGTGGTGCGCGACTCCGAGACGGGTCTGCCGAAGGAGGACGACGACGGCATCGTCAAGACCCGGTCGCCGTTCCGCCGCAACGCGACGGCGGCCGAGAAGAAGCAGGGCATCGAAGGGCCCCAGCCGTCGTCGGCCGCCGTCAAGCTGCTCGCCGAGCTCGAGAAGGCCAAGACGAAGGAGCTGTGGCGACTGCTGGTCTCATTGAACATCCGGCACGTCGGTCCGGTCGCCGCGCGCGCGCTCGCGCAGTGGTTCGGATCGCTGGATGCCATTCGCGCCGCGTCCCGGGAAGATCTCGCCGCCGTCGAAGGAGTCGGTGGGATCATCGCCGACTCGCTGCTGGAGTGGTTCGAGGTCGACTGGCACATCGAAATCATCGATCAGTGGACGGCGGCGGGCGTGCAGTGGGCGACGCCGGGGCACCCCGGGCCGGGCGCAGCGGTCGCCGAGGGGGGAGTGCTCGACGGGCTCACGGTCGTGGCCACCGGATCGCTCGACGGCTACACGCGCGATGGTGCACAGGAGGCGATCATCAAGGCCGGCGGCAAGGCGGCATCCAGCGTCTCGAAGAAGACCGACTTCGTCGCGGCCGGTCCAGGTGCGGGCTCGAAGCTCGCGAAGGCCGAGGAGCTCGGCATCCGCGTCCTCGATGCCGCCCAGTTCCACGTGCTCGTCACGCAAGGACCGGCGGCGCTTGACGCCTGATGAGCGGGAGCCGTCACGCCATCGGGCGGATCTCGAACCCGTCCTGGCGGTCGAACCCGATGTCGGTGATCTGCAGCGCATCCACTCGGGCTGAGCGCGGACCCTGCCGCAGCGCCGAGATGACGTCGTCAACAACCTCGCCTTCGCCGTGCAGCTCGGCCTCGACGGTGCCGTCGCGTCGATTGCGCACCCAGCCGACGATCCCGCAGGTCATCGCCGTCTCACGGGCGAACCAGCGATAGCCGACGCCCTGGACGCGACCGCTGACGATCACCCGCACCGATCTCATGCGCATAGCCTAGACAGCATGGCCGTTGACACCGCAGAAGCATCGACCGAACAGCTCGCCCTCGTCGACCTGGCATTCGGCGACCCGCGCTGGGCGGTGGCACTGCCGGTTCTGCAGGAGCTGCGCCCGCACCTGACCGTGGAACTGCTGGAGCAGGTGCTGAGTGAGGGTGCACCGCAGGGCCTCACGTTCACCGCGGTGCTCGTGGGGAAGCGGTGCGTGGCCGTCGCTGGGTGGCGGATCATCGCCAACACGAGCGCGATCCGCAAGCTGTACGTCGACGACCTCTCGACCGCGGCGTCAGAGCGCTCCCGCGGGTACGGTCGGATGCTGCTCGACGAGCTGCGCGAACGCGCCGTCGCCGCGGGATGCCGGCGGCTTGACCTCGACTCCGGCGTGCAGCGCTTCGACGCGCACCGGTTCTACCTGCGAGAGCGGATGAACATCGACGCCCACCACTTCTCGCGGCACCTCGGCTGACGCGCGCACTCGGGTCATCGGCATCCGACACGATGTGACGTCGGGAATCTCAGATCATCCGCCCGCCTGACGGCGTGTCGCGGCCGGTCGGCACGCGACACGCCGTGGGCGTCTGATGTTTCCGACGTCGAGTGCGGCCTCAGCCCTTGTGCCGGGGCTTGCGCGCGGGGCGGTCGTCGCGCTGGTACCCGCGGTCGTACCCGCCGCGGTCGTCCCGATCGCGCGGCGTGCGGCGGCTCGGCACGCCGCGGTCGGGGCGGATCTCGATGAGCCGGCCCGAGATCCGGGTGTCGCGCAGCTTGTCGAGCACCGCCGGATCCATGTTCACCGGCAGCTCGACGATCGAGAAGTCCGGCTTGATCGCGATCGCGCCGAAGTCGTCGCGTCCCAGGCCGCCCTCGTTCGCGAGCGCGCCCACGATCTGTCGCGGCTCGACGCGGTGGCGACGGCCGACCTCGATGCGGTACGGCGCGTAGTCGCCGCGCCCGCGGCGCTCGCGCGGTCCGCGGTCGCTGCGGTCGGACGACCGGTCCTGACGCTCGCGCGGCGGACGACTGTCACGCTCCACCGACCGCGACAGCTCGTCGTTCTCGGGGTCGAGCAGCAGCGGCGTCTCACCCTGGGCGACCACGGCCAGCGCCGCGGCGACGTCCGCCTCGGGCACATCGTTGTTGCGCACGTAGTGGGCGATGATGTCGCGGAACGCCTCGATGCGGCGGGTCTCTCCGAGGGCTGCGGTGATCGCGTCATCGAAGCGCGCGAGGCGCGTCGAGTTGACGTCCTCCGTGGTCGGCAGCTGCATCTGCGTCGGCTGCTGGCGGGTCGCCTTCTCGATGTGCTTCAGCAGGTAGCGCTCGCGCGGCGTGATGAAGCTGATCGCATCACCGGTTCGGCCTGCACGGCCCGTGCGCCCGATCCGGTGCACGTACGACTCGGTGTCGGTGGGGATGTCGAAGTTCACCACGTGGCTGATGCGCTCGACGTCCAGGCCGCGGGCGGCGACGTCGGTGGCGACGAGGATGTCGAGCTTGCCGTCCTTGAGCTGATTCACGCTGCGCTCGCGCTGGACCTGCGGCACGTCACCGTTGATCGCGGCCGCGGAGTAGCCGCGGGCGCGGAGCTTCTCGGCGAGGGTCTCGGTCTCGTTCTTGGTGCGGACGAAGACGATCATCCCGTCGAAGTTCTCGATCTCGAGGATGCGGGTGAGGGCATCCACCTTCTGCGCGTACGAGACGACGAGGTAGCGCTGGGTGATGTTCTGGTTGGTGGTCGTCTTGCCCTTGATGGCGACCTCTTCGGGCTCGTTCAGATACTGCTGAGCGAGGCGGCGGATCGTCGCGGGCATCGTCGCCGAGAACAGCGCGACCTGCTTGTCCTCGGGGGTCTGTGCGAGGATCTGCTCGACATCCTCGGCGAAGCCCATCTTCAGCATCTCGTCGGCCTCATCCAGCACGAGGTACTTCAGCTCCGAGAGGTCGAGCGTGCCCTTCGCCTGGTGGTCCATGATGCGGCCCGGCGTGCCGACGACGATGTGCACGCCGCGGCGCAGCGCAGACAGCTGCACGCCGTACGCCTGCCCGCCGTACACGGGAAGCACGCGCACGTCCTTCATGCGGGCCGAGTACGCCTCGAACGCCTCGCACACCTGCAGCGCGAGTTCGCGGGTGGGGGCGAGCACGAGCACCTGCGGCGTCTTCTGACCGAGGTCGAGGTTCTCGAGCACGGGCAGCGCGAAAGCCGCGGTCTTGCCGGTGCCGGTCTGCGCCGTTCCCAGCACGTCGCGCCCCTGCAGCAGCAGGGGGATCGTCGCCGCCTGGATGGGCGAGGGCGTCTCGTAGCCGAGATCCTTGATCGCCCTGAGCAGCGAGCCGGTGATGCCCAGCTCCTCGAATCCGGGGGACGTCGCGGCCTCGTCGGGGGTCTCGGGCGCGTCAGGGGCAGGGGCGATGTCGTCGGCAGTCACCTGTCAACGATAGTGGGTGCGGATGGGAGAGTGCTGGCCGTTCAGCTGCCTGAGGTCAATGCCAGCAGGCGCTCCTTCACCTGTCGGCGCAGCACCTTGCCGATCAGCGACTTCGGCAGCTCGTCGACGACGAAGACGCGACGCGGCACCTTGTACGGCGTCAGGATGCTGCGCGCGAACGCGCGGATGGCCTCGACATCGACGTCCCTGTCCTCTTCCACGACGATCGCGGCGACGACCTCCTCGCCGGAGTGGTCGCTCGGCAGTCCCACGACGGCCGCGTCGACGACATCCGGATGCTGGCGCAGGGCGCCCTCGACCTCGGTGGGCGCCACGTTGAAGCCGCCCGTGATGATGAGCTCCTTGATGCGGTCGACGATGCGCACGAAGCCCGCCTCGTCGATCGTGACGACGTCGCCGGTGCGGAACCAGCCGTCGACGAACACCGCCTCGGTCGCCTCGGGCTTGCCGTAGTAGCCGGAGAACACCTGGGGGCCGCGCACGATCAGCTCGCCGGCCGAGCCGGCCGGCACGTCGACGGTCGGATTCTCAGGGTCGACGACGCGGCACTCGGTACCGGGAAGCGGCAGGCCGACGGTGCCGGCCACCCGACTGTCGGCGACGGGATTGGCCATCAGCACGGGGGAGCACTCGCTCAGCCCGTAGCCTTCGACGAGGTAGCCGCCACTCTCCTCCTCGAACGGCACCACGAGGTCGTGCGACAGCGCCATCGCGCCGGAGATCGCGACCTCGGTGCCGGCAAGCGACACGCCGTTCTCCTTCGCGGCGGCCAGCAGCCGCTCGGCGATCGGCGGCACGAGCGGCAGGAAGGTGGCCGGATGCTTCTTCGTCGCCTGCAGCACGAGGTCGGGTTCGAACTTCGGGAACAGCACGAGCCGCGCGCCCATCGACATCGCGAAGGTCAGGCAGAGCGTGAGCCCGTACGCGTGGAACATCGGCAGCACGGCGTAGACGACGCAGCCGTCGCCGCGCGTGATCGACGGCACCCACGCCTGAGCCTGCGCCGCGTTCGCGAGCAGGTTGCGGTGGGTGAGGGCCGCACCCTTGGGGGTGCCCGTGGTGCCGGAGGTGTACTGGATGATCGCGAGGTCGTCGGTTCCGGGACGCGGGTGCGATGCGGGAAGCGGAGCGGATGCCACGAGCGAATCCCAGCTGATCGCACCGCGCACCTTCGCGGTCAGCGCCGCACGCGACTCACGGGCCTTCGCGATCGGCAGCTTCAGCATGAGCTGCATCCTGCGCGGCATCGCCGTCGTCACGTCGACCGAGACCAGGCTCGTGACCGCCAGGTCGGCGGGGAACTCCTGCAGGGTCTCGACCACCTTGCTCCAGACGATCGCGTGCCTGGCACCGTGGTCTTCGAACTGCTTGCGCAGCTCACGCGGCGTGTAGAGAGGGTTGTGCTCGATCACCACGGCGCCGAGGCGGAGCACGGCGTAGAACGCGATGATGTGCTGCGGACAGTTCGGCAGCACGATCGCCACCGGGTCGCCCGGGCCGACGCCGAGGTCGCGCAGGCCGGCGGCTGCCCGCTCGATGGCATCCTGCATCTCGCGGTAGGTCGTCTCGCGCCCGAAGAACTGCAGCGCCGGGGCGTCCGGGTAGTCGCGCACCGAGGCCTCGACGATGTCGATCAGCGAGCCGGTCACCTCGGGCAGGTCCTGCGGGACACCTTCGGCATAGCTTGCGGTCCATGGGCGAGGGGGATCGAACTCGGTCACGCGTTCCAGCTTACGTGTGCCCACGTCGCGCTCTCGTAGACTGGGGTGGTGTCTGAAATCACCCCTGATCTCGTACGCCATCTCGGCGTGCTCGCGCGTATCCAGCTCTCCGACGACGAGGTGACTCGGCTGACCGGTCAGCTCGATGCCATCGTCGACAACATCGCGAAGGTGTCGGAGGTGGCCACGCCCGACGTCGTCGCGACCAGCCACCCGATCGCGATGAGCAACGTCTTCCGTCCCGACGAGGTCGGCGAGCCGCTCACGCTCGAGCAGACGCTGAAGAACGCCCCGGATGCCGCAGACGGCCGCTTCCGTGTGACCGCGATCCTGGGAGAAGAGCAGTGAGCGACATCATCCGGCTGACCGCCGCCGAGCTCGGCGAGAAGATCTCCGCCGGCGAGATCTCCAGCGTCGAGGCGACGCAGGCCCACCTCGACCGCATCGCCTCGGTCGACGGCGACGTGCACGCCTTCCTGCACGTCAACGAGTATGCCCTCGCGGCGGCTGCCGAGGTCGACGCGCGCCGGGCCGCGGGCGAGCAGCTCGGCCCGGTCGCCGGTGTGCCGCTCGCGGTCAAGGACGTGCTCGTCACCACCGACATGCCCTCCACGAGCGGCTCGAAGATCCTCGAGGGCTACATGTCGCCGTTCGACGCCACCGTCGTGGCGCGCTCGCGCGCCGCCGGCCTTGTGCCGCTGGGCAAGACGAACATGGACGAGTTCGCGATGGGCTCCTCGACGGAGTTCTCCGCCTACGGCCCGACCCGAAACCCGTGGGATCTCGACCGCATCCCCGGCGGTTCGGGTGGCGGCTCCGCCGCGGCGGTGGCGGCATTCGAGGCGCCGCTCGCGCTCGGCTCCGACACCGGCGGATCGATCCGCCAGCCTGCGCACGTCACCGGCACCGTCGGCATCAAGCCGACTTACGGCGGCGTCAGCCGCTACGGTGCGATCGCGCTGGCATCCAGCCTCGACCAGGTCGGCCCGGTTACCCGCACCGTGCTCGACGCCGGGTTGCTGCACGATGTGATCGGCGGTCACGACCCGAAGGACTCCACCTCGCTTCCACAGGAATGGCCGTCGTTCGCCGCCGCCGCCCGCGAGGGCGCGTCGGGTCAGGTGCTCAAGGGCCTGAAGGTCGGCGTCATCACCGAGCTGCCCGACTCCGGCTTCCAGGCCGGCGTCGCCGCATCCTTCCGCGAGTCGCTGGCCCTGATGGAGGCGCAGGGCGCCGAGATCGTCGAGATCTCCGCTCCGCACTTCGAATACGGCGTCGCCGCGTACTACCTGATCCTGCCCGCTGAGGCGTCGAGCAACCTCGCGAAGTTCGACTCGGTGCGCTTCGGCCTACGCGTCACCCCCGCCGGCAACCCGACGGTGGAGGACGTCATGTCGGCGACCCGCGAGGCCGGCTTCGGCCCCGAGGTCAAGCGCCGCATCATCCTCGGCACCTACGCCCTGTCTGCCGGCTACTACGACGCGTACTACGGCAGCGCGCAGAAAGTGCGCACGCTCATCCAGCAGGACTTCGACCGGGCCTTCGCGCACGTCGACGTCATCGCGACGCCCTCGGCGCCGACGACCGCGTTCAAGATCGGCGAGAAGATCGATGACCCGCTGCAGATGTACCTGAACGACCTGACGACGATCCCGGCGAACCTGGCCGGGGTGCCCGGCATCTCGATCCCGTCGGGCGTGGCGGCCGAAGACGGTCTGCCCGTCGGCATCCAGTTCCTCGCGCCAGCGCACGAGGATGCCCGTCTGTACCGCGTCGGCGCGGCTCTCGAAGCCGTGCTCGTCGACTCGTGGGGTGAGCCGCTGCTCGCCCGCGCTCCGCAGCTGCTGGGAGGAACCCGCTGATGGCCACCGCCAAGCTCATGGACTTCGACGAGGCTCTCGAGATGTTCGAGCCGGTGCTCGGCTTCGAGGTGCACGTCGAGCTGAACACCCGCACGAAGATGTTCTCGGACGCCCCGAACCCGGCGCACGACGAGTTCCACGGTGCCGAGCCGAACACGCTCATCGCCCCGGTCGACCTCGGCCTGCCGGGGTCGCTGCCCGTGGTCAACGCGACGGCCGTGCGCTCGTCGATCAGCCTGGGTCTCGCGCTCGGCTGCTCGATCGCCGAGTCCAGCCGCTTCGCCCGGAAGAACTACTTCTACCCCGACCTGGGCAAGAATTACCAGATCTCCCAGTACGACGAGCCGATCGCCTTCGAGGGATCGGTCGAGGTGGAACTCGAGGACGGCACCCTGGTGACCATCCCGGTCGAGCGTGCGCACATGGAGGAGGACGCCGGCAAGCTCACCCACATGGGCGGGGCCACCGGTCGCATCCAGGGTGCCGAGTACTCGCTGGTCGACTACAACCGTGCGGGTGTGCCGCTGGTCGAGATCGTCACCAAGCCGATCTTCGGCGCCGAGCACCGAGCGCCCGAGTACGCCAAGGCGTACATCGCCGCGATCCGTGACATCGTGCGCGGCCTCGGCATCTCGGAGGCGCGTCTCGAGCGCGGCAACCTGCGCTGCGACGCGAACGTGTCGCTGCGTCCCCGAGGCCAGGAGAAGCTGGGCACCCGCACCGAGACGAAGAACGTCAACTCGATGCGCTCGGTCGAGCGCGCCGTGCGGTACGAGATCCAGCGTCAGGCCGCGATCCTCGCCGACGGCGGCACGATCATCCAGGAGACCCGTCACTGGCACGAGGACACCGGCACGACATCGCCGGGCCGCCCGAAGTCCGACGCCGACGACTACCGCTATTTCCCCGAGCCCGATCTGCTGCCCGTGCAGCCCTCGCGCGAGCTCGTGGAGGAACTCCGGTCGGTTCTGCCCGAGCAGCCCGTCGCGCGTCGCCGTCGGCTGAAGGCCGACTGGGGCTTCACCGACCTCGAGTTCCAGGACGTGCGCAACGGCGGGCTGATCGACGAGGTCGAGGCGACGATCGCGGCGGGTGCCGCGCCGGCGGCCGCGCGCAAGTGGTGGACGGGGGAGATCACCCGCATCGCCAACGCGCAGGAGCGCGAGGCCTCCGGCCTCGTCTCACCCGCCGACGTCGCAGCTCTGCAGGGCCTGGTCGATGCCGGGACTCTGACCGACAAGCTCGCCCGTCAGGTGCTCGAGGGCGTCATCGCCGGTGAGGGCACGCCGCAGCAGGTCGTCGACTCCCGGGGCCTGGCCGTGGTCTCGGACGACGGTGCGCTGATCGCCGCGATCGATGACGCGTTCGCCGCGCAGCCCGACGTGCTGGCGAAGATCAAGGACGGCAAGGTGCAGGCCGCGGGCGCCGTCATCGGCGCCGTGATGAAGGTCATGAAGGGTCAGGCCGACGCCGCGCGCGTGCGCGAACTGATCCTCGAGCGCGCCGCGCAGTGACCACGGGGTGCCACCGACGCGATGTCGGTGGCACCGGTCAGGATGGATGCATGGGACGCGGTGACGGATCGGGCCGCATCGTCTCGCCGGAAGGCGCGGACGACACCGGCACGGGCATCCTGCATGTCGACATGGATGCCTTCTACGCGGCGGTCGAGGTGCTCTACGACCCGTCGCTGCGTGGCCTGCCGCTGATCATCGGCGGGCGCGACGGGCGCTCGGTGGTCTCCAGCGCGTCCTACGAGGCGCGCCGCTTCGGGGTGCGCAGCGCGATGCCGGTCGGGCAGGCGCTGCGGCTGTGCCCGAGCGCGCGCGTCGTGCCGCCGGACTTCACCCGCTACCAGGCGGTCTCGGCCCAGGTGATGGAGATCTTCCAGAGCATCACCCCGCTCGTCGAGCAGCTCTCGATCGACGAGGCGTTCCTCGACGTGCGCGGAGTGCGCCGGCTGTGGGGGAGTCCGGGTGAGATCGCGGCGCTGATCAGACGACGGGTGCGCGACGAGGTCGGCATCACCTGCAGTGTCGGAGTCGCTGCCACGAAGCACGTCGCGAAGATGGCGTCGACCGTCTCCAAACCCGACGGGATGCTCGTGGTCCCGGCCGCGCGGACGCAGGAGTTCCTCGACCCGCGACCGGTCGGGGCCATGTGGGGGGTCGGGCCGAAGGCCGCCGAGGCGCTGCAGCGCCGCGGCATCCGTCTGATCCGGGATGTGCGAGAGGCGCCGCCCGAAGCGCTGGAGCGCGCCGTCGGTCCTGCGCTCGGGCAGCGGATGCAGGACCTCGCCCGCGGCCTCGACGCGCGCGCCGTCGAGACGGAGCGGGTGGAGAAGAGCGTCGGTCACGAGGAGACCTTCGACCGCGACATCGACGATCGAGACCTGCTCCGCTCGGAGCTGCTGCGCCTGGCCGACCGTGTCGGGGCGCGCCTGCGCACCTCGGGGTGGCATGCGGGAGCTGTGGCGATCAAGATCCGCTTCGCCGACTTCACCACGCTGAGCCGCACCGTATCGCTGGCCGAGCCCACCGACGTGGGGCAGCGCATCGGAGAGACGGCGATCGCCCTGTTCGCCCAGATCGAGCGCAGGCACCCCGTGCGACTGGTCGGGGTGCGGGCCGAGAAGCTGCGTCCGGCGGGGACGTCGGCGATGGCGCTGTGGGATGACGACGAAGACCAGCGTCGGCTCGAGGGCACGCTCGACGACGCACGGGCCCGATTCGGCATCGGCATGATCACCCGGGCACGTCACGTGGGTACGACGGATCGGCGCGGCGGCAACGGGGCCGAGCCGCGGCCGTTCGGCCGCGAATGACCGAGTTGCCGATTCGATAGCGTGGTGTCATGTCGACAGCCTCCGCCCCCGATCCCTTCGGAGAGCAGCTCAGCGCGGCGACCGCCCGTATCTGCGATGCGGTCACCGCCGTGTCGGCATCGAACCCGGTCGTGATCATCGACGGTCGCAGCGGCGCCGGCAAGAGCAGCCTGGCGGCCCGCGTCGCGCGAGCGTGGCCGCTGAGCACGCCCGTGCAGATGCTCGCGCTGGATTCGGTCTATCCCGGCTGGGACGGGCTCGAGCGCGGTGCGCAGATCGTACGGGAGCAGGTGCTGCGTCCGCACGGGCGCGGTCTGATCGGCATCTGGCAGCGCTGGGACTGGGAGCGGGAGGAAGAGGCCGAGGCGCATGCGGTCGATCCGTCCCTCGGGCTGATCGTCGAAGGCTGCGGTTCGCTCACACCGACAACGGTCCCGCTCGCGGATGTCACCGTCTGGGTCGATGGACCACGCGATTCGCGACGGCGACGCGCTCTCGAGCGCGACGGAGACGGCTTCCGCAGCCACTGGGACATGTGGGCGGCGCAGGAGGACGCGCACATCGCGCGGCACGAGCCGCAGAGACTCGCTCACGTGCAGGTGGCTACGCCGTAGCGGCGTCCGCATCGTCGGCGCGCTGGATCAGGTCGTCCAGCCGGTACCCGAGCCAGTCATACACGTGGAACCGCGCGTCGTGCGGGTCGTGACGGTCGTCGTGGTCGACGCCGAGGCGCGACGCCACGACCAGCCTGATCGCGGCGAGAGTGCGCATCCACGCGTCGACGTGCGCGGCGGGGATGCCGACGTCGTGCGCGGCGAGCACGTCGCGATCGTCGTCGTCGTCGATGTCGAAATCGATGAGACCCTCGCGCATGACGAGGGCGTCCTTGCGACGGCGGTCGAACAGCTCGCCCCGGGTGCTGCGGCGGAATTCCGCTGCCGCGGCGCCGTCATCCGGGTAGGCGACCGGAGCCAGTCGTGCCAGCGCGGGATCGGCGTCCGTACGCGGCCCTGCGACGAGCTCGAGAAACTCGTCGATCAGGTGCAGCAGATTGCGTCCTTCGATCCAGGCGATCGAGATCGACACGCTCACTGCGGAACCCGCCGGATGGTCGCCCACAGCCCGAAGTCGTGCATCGCCTGGGCGTGCACCTCCATCGTCTCCCGCGGCCCGGTGGCCACGACGGCGTGCCCGTCGTTGTGCACCGCCAGCATGAGAGCCGTCGCACGCTCTTCGGGGTACCCGAAGTAGCGACGGAACACGCGCACGACATAGCTCATGAGGTTGACCGGGTCATCCCACACGACCAGCTGCCAGGGCACCAGCGGTGCGACCGTCAGCTGCTCGTCGAGCACGGGAGTGGATGCCGGGATGCTCATGCCCACCCCAGCTCATGCAGCTGCTCGTCGTCGATGCCGTAGAAGTGCGCGATCTCATGGACGAGCGTGGTGTGGATCTCGTCGCGCAGCTCATCTTCGTCGGCACAGGCGGCGAGATGCGCGTGCCGGTACACGATGATCCGATCCGGCAGCTCGCCCATGCCGTACTGGCCGCGATCGGTGAGGGCGAATCCCTCGTAGAGGCCGAAGAGGTCGCTGCCGTCGTCGGGTTCGTCCTCGACGACGAAGACGAGGTTGTCGAGTCCGTCGACCATGTCGTCGGGCAGCTTGTCGAGCTCCTCGATGACGAGCGCCTCGAAGTCCTCTGCGGTCATGTCCATGCCGCCGTCGGGCAGAGCCTGCGCGTCGGAGTCGAGGGAGGAGGACATGCTTCGATGCTAGCCGGGCAAGAGGTCCGTGTCGGGAGCGACCTCCGACGCGCAAAGACGACGATCGAGCTTGATCACGACCATGCCATCGGAGCGGCACGACCGACACGACGAAGCCCCCGGGTTCGTGACGAACCCGGGGGCTTCTCTGGGGTGAGTAACGGGGCTTGAACCCGCGACCCCCGCGACCACAACGCGGTGCTCTACCAGCTGAGCTATACCCACCATGTGCCCGCCTGAGCGGGCGACTCGACAAGTCTATTACATGTTCAGAGTGAACTCTGACACCGTGCGGTCGGCGATGTCGCGCGCCTGCTCGGAGGAGGGGCCGGGGGCGTCGGCGAACACCGCCGAGCGGTAATAGCGCAGCTCGCGGATCGACTCGAGGATGTCGGCCAGCGCCCGGTGGCCGCCGTTCTTCTCCGGAGCCTGGAAGAACACGCGAGGGTACCAGCGACGCGCGAGCTCTTTGATGCTCGAGACGTCGACGTTCCGGTAGTGCAGGTACTGGTCGACGTTCTGCATGTACGTGGCGAGGAACATCCGGTCGGTGCCGATCGTGTTGCCGGCCAGCGGAGCCTTGCGCTCGAGGGGGACGAAGCGCTTGATGTAGGCGAGTGTCTGCTCCTCGGCATCGGCGAGGCTGACGCCGGTCGGGATCTCGTCGATCAGGCCCGAGGTGCGGTGCATCTCGGTGACGAAGTCGTTCATGTTCGCGAGTGCGGCGTCGCTCGGCTTGATGACGACCTGGAAGCCGGGGTCGAGCAGGTTAAGCTCGAAATCGGTGACCACGACGGCGATCTCGACGAGTTCGTCGACCGAGAGGTCGAGGCCCGTCATCTCGCAGTCGATCCACACGAGCCGGTCGTTCTCAGCAGCAGAAACCATGGTTCGATCCTAGCGACGGGGCCCGACACGGTAATCTGGAGCCGGCACGCCTCCTTAGCTCAGAGGAAGAGCATCGGCTTTCTAATCCGTTGGTCGCAGGTTCGAATCCTGCAGGGGGCACTTCGTCAGTTCCGCAGCGCGGCGACCGCATCGTCGGCATCCCAGAATTCGCCGATCAGGCGGAAGGCTCCGGAAGCCAGGTGCAGACGCTCCGCGCGGTAGCGGATGCCCAGGGGGTCGGCGATCACGCGCAGATGTCCGCGGATGCGCCCGCGTGCGTCGACGACGCGCCACAGATGGTCGCCTGCCCTGTCGAGGTGCTCGGCGCGCGTGCGCAGCGCGGGAGTCTCCCACAGCAGAGCGGGGTGTGTCTCAGTCAGCGATGTCATGCTGTCTCCTTCTCTGATTCGAACATATGGACGGCCACCGACATTCCGTCCCGTAGACTCGGCGGCATGCCCGCGACCTCTCCGTATGCCGCTCGCCTCGCCGAGATCCCGGTCGAACGCCGAGAGGTACAGGTGCAGGGGTCGACGACCGCGTACTGGGTGTACGGCGAGGCGGCAGACGATGCCCCGACGATCGTCACCGTGCACGGATTCCGCGGCGAGCATCACGGGCTCGAGCCGGTCGTGGCGTACCTGCCCGGCATCCGGATCATCTCGCCGGACCTGCCGGGCTTCGGCGAGACACCGCCGATACCGGATCGCGATCACGACCTCGGGCTCTACACCGGCTGGCTCTGCGAGTTCGCGCGTACCGTCGCGCCTGGAGCGATCATCCTCGGGCACTCGTTCGGCTCGATCGTCGCGGCGGCCGCCGTCGCGAGCGGACTCGAGACGCCGCGGCTCATCCTGATCAACCCGATCGGCGCCCCGGCCCTCGAGGGGCCGAAAGGGCTGCTCACCCGGATCGCGGTGCTGTACTACGCCCTCGGTGCGCGTCTGCCCGAACGCTGGGGGACGGCCCTGCTGCGGCATCCGCTCACGGTGCGTGTCATGAGCATGGCGATGGCCAAGACCCGCGACCCGGCGCTGCGCAGGTTCATCCACGACCAGCACGACACCTACTTCTCGCGCTTCGCCGATCGCGACGTGCTGCACGACGCCTTCGTGACCAGCGCCTCACATGACGTGCGGGCGTTCGCCGGCGTGATCGACGTGCCGACTCTGCTGATCGCGGCTCAACGTGACGACATCACGCCGATCGAGGCCGAGCGCCGCCTCGCTACGCTGTTCCCTCACGCGGAGCTGGTCGAGATCGCCGACGTCGGGCACCTCATCCACTATGAGACGCCGGCCGAGGCGGCCGGAGCGATCCGGCGCTTCCTCAGACTTCCCGTCGTGCGAGGCCGATGAGCCCGGCCACCCGGAACGGGATCACCTCTCCCATCGCGAGCGAGGTCTCGGTGCGCTCGACGCCGTCGATCGACAGGATCCTGGCGTCGGTGTCGAACAGGTGACGAGCGTCCCGGCACGCGACCCTGGCGAGCAGGTCGATCGACCCGCTCAGCCCGTGCGCCTGCACGATCTCGGGAACCCGTGACAGCTCGGCGATGATCCGCGGCAGCTCGGTCTGCCGCACGCCGATGCTGATGAAAGCCTGCAGCGGGAATCCGAGCACCTCGGTCGAGAACGAGCGCTCGTACGACTCGAAGACGCCCGTCTGCTCGAGGCGGGCCATCCGGGCCTGGATCGTGTTCCGCGACAGGCGAAGCCGGTCGGCCAGCTTCACCACGGTCGTGCGCGGGTCCTCCGCCAAGGCGGTGAGCAGTTCGAGGTCTGTGCGGTCCAGGACGGGCATAACGCCACACGATAGCAGGGCTGCAGTCGGGGCGACTGCGCAACATGCTCAGCAAACGCGCACATGCTTGAGCGACGTGTCAGCCCGACGTAGCATTCGACTAAGCCCGACGCAGCCGTCGGGAAACCGTGCATGCCTCACGAAGGCCGCCACGTCAGGAGGACGCCGATGTCACCGAACACCAGCCCGATCGTCGACGCTCAGAACGATCTCGAACTCACCGAGCGCATCATCGCGCCCGACGGCACGCGCGTGTCGAACCCTGGACTCGATCGCTGGATCGCCGACGTCGACTACCAGGCGATGCGCGAGCTGCACCGCGACATGGTGGTGCTGCGGCGCATCGACTCGGAGGGCGTGGCGCTGCAGCGCCAGGGCCAGCTCGGCCTGTGGGCGCCGTGCAACGGCCAGGAGGCCGCGCAGATCGGCACCGGCCGTGCCCTCGCGCCGAAGGACTTCGTCTTCCCCAGCTACCGCGAGACCGGCGTGATGTACACCCGCGGTGCCGAGCCGGGCGACTACGTGCGCATGTGGCGCGGTGAGGAGGGCGCGGCCTACGACCCCGCCCGGATCGGCATCGCTCCGCTGCAGATCATCATCGGCGCGCAGACCCTGCACGCGGTCGGCTACGGCATGGGCATCCTGCACGACGGCGCCGACGAGGTCGCCGTCACCTACTTCGGCGACGGCGCCACCAGTCAGGGCGACGTCAACGAGGCGATGATCTTCGCCTCGTCGTATCGCGCACCCGTCGTGTTCGTCTGCCAGAACAACCACTGGGCGATCTCCGAGCCGGTCGGACTGCAGTCGCAGTACCCGCTGGCCGGTCGCGCGCCCGGGTTCGGCATCCCGAGCCTGCGCGTCGACGGCAACGACGTGCTCGCCTGCATGGCGGCGATGCGCTGGGCGCTCGATCACGCGCGCACGGGCAAGGGGCCCGCCTACCTCGAAGCAGTGACCTACCGCATGGGGCCGCACACCACGGCCGACGACCCGAAGCGCTACCGTGACGACGCCGAACTCGCCCTGTGGCGCGATCGCGACCCGATCGCGCGCCTCGAGGCGCATCTCCGTGCGGCCGGCGAGCTGACCGACGAGCACCTCGACTCCGTGCAGAAGGCCGCAGACGACATCGCCCGCGAGATGCGCGCCGCGTGCATCGGCATGCAGACCCGCCCGGCCCTCGCCGTGTTCGATCGCGTGTACGCCGAGCCGCACTCCGGCCTCGAACGCCAGCGCGACGAGTACGCGGCCTACCTCGCCTCGTTCGAGGAGGCCTGAGATGACGCAGATGACGATGGGCAAGGCCCTCAACGCGGGGCTGCGCCAGGCGATGCTCGACGACGAGAAGGTCGTGCTGATGGGTGAGGACATCGGCACCCTCGGTGGCGTGTTCCGCATCACCGACGGGCTCAAGGACGAATTCGGGGCGAAGCGGGTGATCGACACGCCGCTCGCCGAATCCGGCATCGTCGGCACCGCGGTCGGGCTCGCGTTCCGGGGTTACCGTCCGGTGGTGGAGATCCAGTTCGACGGATTCATCTACCCCGCGTTCGACCAGATCGTCTCGCAGGTCGCGAAGCTGCACTACCGCACCCAGGGCCGGGTGAAGATGCCGATCACGATCCGCGTGCCCTGGGCGGGCGGCATCGGCGCAGCCGAGCATCACTCCGAATCGCCCGAGGCCTACTTCGTGCACACGGCCGGGCTGCGTGTGATCGCCGTCTCCGACCCGCAGGACGCGTACCGCTGCCTGCGCCAGGCCATCGCCTGCGACGACCCAGTGCTGTTCTTCGAGCCGAAGCGCCTGTACCACCACAAGGGTGAGGTAGACCTCGCGGCGCCGCTCGCCGACGCGCCTCCGATGGGTGTCGCCCGGGTGGTGCGCCAGGGGACCGATGCCACGATCATCACCTACGGCGCGATGGTGAGCACTGCACTCGACGCGGCCGCCGCGGCGGAGGACGAGGGCGTCTCGCTCGAGGTCATCGACCTGCGCTCACTCTCGCCCGTCGACTACGAGACCGTCTCCGCCTCGGTGCGGCGCACCGGTCGGGTGGTCGTCGCGCACGAGGCGTCCCGCGAGGCGGGTGTGGCCGCTGAGGTCATCGCGAGCATCACCGAATACTGCTTCGAGTACCTCGAGGCGGCGCCCGTGCGCGTCACCGGGCACGACATCCCGTATCCCCCCGCGAAGCTCGAGAAGTTCCACCTTCCCGACCTCGACCGCATCCTCGACGCCGTCGACCGGGTGCTCGATCGTGCGCACACACTGAGTGCCGTGGACGCGAAGGGAGACGAGCGGTGAACGCCGAGTTCCGCCTGCCCGACCTGGGCGAAGGGCTGACCGAAGCCGAGGTCGTGCAATGGCTCGTGCAGCCGGGCGACGCCGTCGCGCTGAACCAGACGCTCGCCGAGGTCGAGACGGCCAAGGCCATCGTCGAACTGCCCTCTCCGTACGAGGGCACCGTCGCCGTGCTGCACGCCGACGCGGGCGACACCGTAGCGGTCGGCGCCCCGCTGATCGCCTTCGACGTCGCCGGCGACGAGTCCGCGCCCTCGACGTCTCCCGCCGCGGCCGAGGCGGAGGAGGGGAAGGCGCAGCCCAATCTCGTCGGATACGGCGCAGCGCCGGCATCCGGAGGCCGTCCGGCCCGACGTGCCCGACGGGGCGGTGCGGCCCCGGCGGTCGCCGCGGATGCCGACGTGCTCGAGGCGGCCCCGCACGACGCGCTTCCGCCCAGCGTCGCCGAGCCGGCGGTGGGGGAGCGGCCCCGCTCGACCCCACCGGTGCGCGCGCACGCGAAGCGCCTCGGCGTCGATCTCGCGCTGGTCGCCGCCGACGTCGGAGATCGGGTGATCACCCGCGACGATGTGGATGCCTATGCCGAGCGCACGGGCTCGGCCGCTGCGGCGAGCGAGCCGGCATCGGTTGCGTCGCCTGCCCTTCAGCTCGTGCCGTCGGGAGCGCGTGCGCAGACCCGCATCCCGATCAAGGGTGTGCGCAAGCACACCGCCCAGGCGATGGTGCACAGCGCGTTCACCGCTCCGCACGTCACCACGTTCCACACCGTCGACGTCACGGCGACCATGGAGCTGATCGATCAGCTGAAGGCCGACAGGTCACTCGCCGAGCACCGCATCGGACCGCTCGTGGTGATCGCGAAGGCGGTGGCTCTCGCTCTCGGCCGCAACCCGTCGCTGAACGCGACATGGGACGAGCCTGCGGGCGAGATCGTGCACAATCACTTCGTCGATCTGGGCATCGCCGCCGCGACCGAACGCGGCCTGATCGTGCCGATCATCCGCGACGCCGAGCGACTGTCCCTCACGGGGATGGCCGACGCGCTCGCCCAGCTCACGCAGACGGCACGTGCCGGCAGGACCAGCCCGGCGGAGCTCGCCGGCGGCACCTTCTCGATCACCAACATCGGCGTGTTCGGCATCGATGCGGGCACGCCGATCCTGCCGCCGGGGCAGTCCGGGATCCTCGCCGTCGGGGCGGTGCGACGTCAGCCGTGGGAGTACCGCGGTGAGATCGCCCTGCGTCAGATGATGACGCTGAGCCTGTCGTTCGACCACCGGCTCGTCGACGGGGCCGAGGGCGCGCGCTTCCTCAAGGACGTCGCCGACATCCTCGAGCAGCCGGGCCGGGCTCTGCTCTACTGAGCCGCGGCGCGCCGGTGCGGGTCGACCCGGTCAGACATCGCCTGCGGTCAGAGCGGCCATCGCCATCGCGGCGAGCACACGCGCGGTGTCGGTGCGCGTGCGCAGCGCGGCCGACGTGCTGTGCGGGGTGGAGTTCAGCAGCCCGAAGCACGCCTGGACGCGCAGACGCAGCTCCTCCCGCTCGCCCGTCACGAGAGCGCCGAGCGCGTCGATCCACAGTCCGATGTAGGCACGCTGCAGTCGCCGCACGTCCGATCGCGACCCTTCCGTCAGATGGGAGAGGTCGCGGTCCTGCACGCGGATGACGTCGGCGTTGCGCAGCGCGAAGTCGACGTGGAAGTCGACGAGCATCGCCATGCGGATGCGTTCATCGGCTGTTCCGTGCACGACCGCACTGCCGCCGGTGACGAGGTCCTCGCTCACGCCGATGAGCAGCGCGCCGAGGAGTGCCTGCTTACCGGCGAAGTGCCGGTACACGGCGGGGCCGGAGACGCCGACCGCGGCGCCGATGTCCTCCAGGCTCACGCTCGAGTACCCCCGCGCGCCGAACAGGGCGGCGGCCGCGACGAGGATCGCATCGGTGCGCTCCGCTTTGGCGCGGTTGCGCGACGTGACAGGCGTTGTCATTTCGGTTAATCCTCGCTAACCTGAATTGCCGGGGTTAGTGAACACTAACCTTTCTGGCGCGAATTTTCCGCAATGGTCGAGGAGGACCCGCGATGCCGGCCACCCAGCAGACTCTCGCCGCAGAACTGCGCGAGCGCCTCGCCGCCGCCGCAGTCGGCGGACCGGAGCGCTCCCGCGAACGGCATGTCGCCCGCGGCAAGATGCTGCCGCGCGACCGTGTCGACCGGCTGCTCGACCCAGGAAGTCCCTTCATCGAGGTCGCCCCTCTCGCCGCGAACGGACTGTACGGCGATGAGGCTCCGGGTGCCGGGGTGGTCGCCGGCATCGGGCTGGTGCACGGCAGGCACGTGATGGTCGTCTGCAACGACCCGACCGTCAAGGGCGGCACGTACTTCCCGATGACGGTGAAGAAGCATCTGCGCGCGCAGGAGATCGCGATCGAGAACCGTCTGCCCTGCCTCTATCTCGTCGACTCGGGCGGCGCCTTCCTCCCGAAGCAGGACGAGGTGTTCCCCGACCGCGACCACTTCGGTCGCATCTTCTTCAACCAGGCGCGCATGTCGGCGGAGGGGATCCCGCAGCTCGCGGCCGTGCTCGGCTCGTGCACGGCCGGCGGCGCGTACGTGCCGGCGATGAGCGACCAGACCGTGATCGTGCGGGGCCAGGGCACCATCTTCCTCGGCGGTCCGCCGCTGGTGAAGGCCGCGATCGGTGAGGTCGTCACCGCCGAGGAGCTGGGTGGGGGAGAACTGCACGCCCGTCGCTCGGGGGTCGTCGATCACCTGGCCGACGACGACGAGCACGCCCTCGAGATCCTCCGTGACATCGTCGCGACGCTGCCGCAGCCGGCGCCGCCGGCGTGGCACGTCGGGCCGAGCATCGGTCCCCGCGAGACCGGAAGCCTCTACGACGTCGTGCCCGTCGACGTCAACGCCGCGTACGACGTGCACGAGGTGATCGACCGGCTCGTCGACGCCGACAGCGTCAGCGAGTTCAAGCCCGAGTACGGCACCACCCTCGTGACCGCATTCGCTCGGCTGCACGGACACCCGATCGGGATCGTCGCCAACAACGGCGTGCTGTTCAGCGAATCCGCGCTGAAGGGCGCGCACTTCATCGAGCTCTGCGACCAGCGCGGCATCCCGCTGCTGTTCCTGCAGAACATCACCGGATTCATGGTCGGCACCGAGGCCGAGGCCGGCGGCATCGCGAAGGACGGCGCGAAGATGGTGACCGCCGTCGCCACCACCCGCGTGCCGAAGCTGACCGTCATCATCGGCGGCTCGTTCGGCGCTGGCAACTACTCGATGTGCGGTCGCGCGTACTCGCCGCGATTCCTGTGGAGCTGGCCGGCCAGCCGCATCTCGGTGATGGGCGGCCCGCAGGCGGCATCCGTCCTCGCCACGGTGAAGGAGGATCAGCTCACCGCGGCGGGAACACCGTGGACCGCCGAGCAGCGCGCCGAGTTCGAGGCGCCCGTCCGTAGCCAGTACGAGGCGCAGGGCGAGCCGTACTACGCCACCGCGCGGCTGTGGGATGACGGGATCGTCGACCCCGACCAGACCCGCGACCTGCTCGGACTCGCGCTCGACGTCGTCTCCCGGACGCCCCTGCCCGACCCGCGCTTCGGCCTGTTCCGGATGTGAGCACCATGACCATCGACACCGTCCTCGTCGCCAACCGCGGCGAGATCGCCCGCCGCATCATCCGCACCCTGCGCGACCTCGGAATGCGCAGCGTCGCCGTCTACAGCGACGCCGACGCGCACGCGCCGCACGTCCGCGAAGCAGACCAGGCCGTCCATATCGGAGGATCGGCTGCGTCGGATTCGTACCTGAACGTGGATGCCATCCTGGCCGCCGCACAAGCATCCGGAGCCCAGGCCATCCACCCCGGATACGGATTCCTCTCCGAGAGCGTCCAGCTGGCCCGCGCCTGCGCGGGCGCCGGTGTGACCTTCATCGGACCCGGCGAGCGCGCGCTCGAGATCATGGGCGACAAGGCGACGGCGCGCGACCACGTCGCGCGCCACGGCGTGCCCGTGGTGCCCGGATTCACGGCCGCAGGCCTCGACGACGACCAGATCCGCGCGGGTGCCGACGAGGTCGGCTATCCGCTGCTCGTCAAGCCCAGCGCGGGCGGCGGCGGCAAGGGGATGGAGATCGTCCGCGCCGGCGACGAGCTCGCCGGCGCCCTCGCGACCGCGCGGCGCGTCGCCACCGCGGCGTTCGGCGACGACTCGATGGTGCTCGAGCGCCTCGTGCAGCGGCCGCGGCACATCGAGGTGCAGGTCTTCGGCGACACGCACGGCACGGTCATCGCCCTCGGTGAGCGGGAATGCACCCTGCAGCGTCGCCACCAGAAGGTGATCGAGGAGGCGCCCGCGGCGCATCTTCCCGACGCGGTGCGCCGGCGGCTGCTCGACGCGGCGGTGGCCGCGGCGAAGAGCGTCGACTACGTCGGCGCCGGCACGGTGGAGTTCCTCGTCGAGGCCGACGCCGTCGACGACGTGTTCTTCATCGAGATGAACACGCGTCTGCAGGTCGAGCATCCGGTCACCGAGGAGGTCACCGGTCTCGACCTCGTCGCCCTGCAGCTGCACATCGCCGCCGGCGGTGCGATCGATCCGGCCCCCGCCGTGCGCGGTCACGCCGTCGAGGCCCGGGTGTACGCGGAATCGCCGGAGCGCGGGTTCCTGCCGTCCACCGGCCGCGTTCTGCTATTCGATCCTCCCCGCGACGTGCGGGTGGATGCCGCGATCGAGACGGGTTCGGAGATCAGCGGGTTCTACGACCCGATGATCGCGAAGGTCATCGCATACGGCGCCGATCGTGCGACGGCGCTGCGCCGTCTGGACGCCGCTCTCGCCCGCACCGTCGTGCTGGGAGTCGAGACGAACATCGCCTTCCTGCGCGCACTGCTCCGCGACGAGCGCGTGCGGCGGGGCGACCTCGACACGGGCCTGATCGAGACGATGCTGCCGTTCATCCCTTCGCAGCCGACGCCGGCGATGCTGGCTGCTGCCGCGGCCGCTGCCGCTGCCGCGCAGGCTGCCACGCAGGCTGGTCCGAGCAGTCGCCCGAGGGCCTCCGCCGACGTCTGGCACGAGCTGCCGGGATGGCGTATCGGCGGCGCTGCGGCGCCGCCCCATACCGCGTTCGTGACCGACGACGACACGATCGTCGAAGCGCCGGCAGCGTACACGCACGGCATCCCGACGGCGACCGACGACGACGGCGCCGTGTGGGTCTTCGCCGACGGCAGGACCGCGCGCCTGCGTCCGCTCTCCCGCAGGGGACGCATGCAGCGCCGCCTCGCCGAGCGGGGGCGCGCATCCGGGCCGAGCCAACCCGAGGGCCGTGCCCCCATGCCGGGCAGCATCGTGGCTGTCCACGTCGACGACGGCGACCTGGTGCACGCGGGAGATCCGCTCGTCTCGATCGAGGCGATGAAGATGGAGCATCCGGTGCTCGCGCCCCTCGACGGCACGGTGCACCTGCTGGTCGCCCTCGGCGACCAGGTGCGACGGGACCAGCCCGTGGCACGAGTCAGCGAACAGGAGACAGAATGAGCGCCCAGACCGAACTGACCGGTGTCGACCTCAACGAAGAGCAGCGTGAGCTCGCCGCGATGGTGCGCGAGTTCGCGGACGAGGTCGTCGCGCCGCAGGCGTACGAGGCGGATCGCACGCACACGCTCAACCTTGACGTCGTACGGCAGATGGGCGAGATGGGCCTGTTCGGGCTGCCCTTCTCGGAGGAGTACGGCGGGCAGGGCGGCGACTACCTCGCGCTCGGCCTTGCAATCGAAGGCATCGCCCGCGTCGACCAGTCGCTCGCCATCACCCTCGAGGCCGGCGTGAGCCTGGGCGCGATGCCGGTCTACCGCTTCGGCACCGAGGCGCAGAAGCAGGAGCACCTGCCCGCGCTGCTCGCGGGCGAGGCTCTGGCGGGCTTCGGCCTCACCGAGCCGGAGGCGGGAAGCGATGCCGGCGCCACCCGCACGACGGCGCGTCTCGACGGCGGCGAGTGGGTGCTCAACGGCAGCAAGCAGTTCATCACCAACTCGGGCACGGCGATCACCCGCTTCGTGACCATGACCGCGGTCACCGGCGAGACCGAGGGGCGCAAGGAGATCTCCACGATCCTCGTCCCGAACGGCACTCCGGGATTCACCGTCGAGCCGCCGTACGACAAGGTGGGCTGGAACGCTTCCGACACCCATCCGCTCACCCTCGCCGACGCTCGCGTCCCCGAGGCCAATCTGCTCGGCGAGCGCGGGCTCGGCTTCAAGAACTTCCTCAGCATCCTCGACGAGGGGCGCATCGCGATCGCCGCTCTCGCGACGGGCGCCGCGGAGGGATGCCTGGAGGCCGCCGTCGACTACGCCAACAAGCGCACCGTGTTCGGCGCGGCGCTGAGCACGAGGCAGAACGCCCAGTTCACCCTGGCCCGCATGCGCGCCCGGGTGCACACCGCCCGTCTGGCCTGGCACCACGCCGCACGCCTGCGCGACGCCGGTCGCCCGTTCGCCGAGGAGGCCGCGATCGCCAAGCTCGTGTCGGGCGAGGCGGCGATGGACAACGCTCGCGACGCGACGCAGATCTTCGGCGGCAACGGCTTCATGAACGAGTACTCCGTCGCGCGGCACTACCGCGACTCGAAGATCCTCGAGATCGGCGAGGGCACCACCGAGGTGCAGCTGCTCGTCATCGCCCGATCGCTGGGCCTGGTCGGATAGCGTTCGAGCATGACCGACATCGTTCAGCGCGGACTGTACTTCGAGGAGTTCGAGGTGGGCGCGCGGTACCTGCACCGGCCGGGCCGCACGGCCACCGAGGCCGACAACGTGCTCTTCTCCACCCTCACGATGAACACGCAGGCGCTCCACCTCGACGCGGCGTTCGCCGACGCGCAGCAGCCGTTCGGCGAGCGGCTGATGAACTCGATGTGGACGCTGTCGACGATGGTCGGCGCGTCGGTGGCACAGCTCACCCAGGGCACGCTGGTCGCGCAGCTGGGGCTCGGCGACATCTCGTTCCCGCATCCGCTGTTCCACGGCGACACGCTGTACACCGAGAGCGTGATCGTCGACAAGCGCCTCTCGGCCTCCCGACCCGGTCAGGGCATCTGCACGATCGAGCACACCGGACGAAATCAGGACGATGTTGTCGTGGCGAAGGCCACCCGCACCGCACTGATGCGCTGCCTGCCGGACGGCGAGCGATGACCCTCGGCATGGGCCCGGCGCTGCTGTTCTGCCCGGCAGACCGCCCCGAGCGGTTCGCGGGGGCGCTGCAGAAGGCGGATGCCGTGATCCTCGATCTCGAGGATGCGGTGCTTCCGGATGCCAAGGCGCAGGCCCGCGAGAACGTCATCGCCGCCGATCTGGATCCCGCCCGCGTCATCGTGCGGGTGAACGCGCCCGAGACCGCGGAGTTCGCACGTGACGTCGAGGCGGTGCAGCGCACGCCGTTCCGCACAGTGATGGTGGCCAAGAGCGAGGACCCGGCGGCGTTCGATGCGTTCGGCGCGGACGGCGTGGAGTTCGGGCTGATCGCTCTCTGCGAGACGGCGCGCGGCGTGCACCGCGCGGGCGAGATCGCGGCTCACCAGCGCACCGTCGGGATGATGTGGGGCGCGGAGGACCTCGTCGCATCCCTCGGCGGCATGTCGAGCCGCTTCCCGGACGGACGCTACCGCGACGTCGCCCGCACGGCGCGGGCACAGGTGCTGCTCGCAGCCGGCGCGTATGGCCGGACGGCCGTCGACGCGGTGCACCTCGACATCGACGACGTGAGCGGACTCGCCGCTGAGGCCGCGGATGCGGTGGCATCCGGGTTCGGGGCGACCGCGTGCATCCACCCGAAGCAGGTTCCGGTGATCCGTGACGCGTACCGACCCGACGACGCCACCTTCGCCTGGGCTGAGGCCGTGCTGACGGCAGCCGCGGGGGAGCGGGGCGTGTTCCGCTTTGCGGGGCGGATGATCGACGAGCCCGTGCTGCGGCACGCCCGTGCGGTTCTCGCCCGGCGCTGAACGGAGCCACATTGGGCCCCGCAGCCCTCATCGGTGCCTGAGCCTGCCGAAGGGTCAGATCGGAATCGCCTCGAGCAGCCGCAGCGTGCCGCGCTCTGCCACGAAGCGGTGCACCGACCCGTTGTGCAGTGAATCACCCACCCGCGGCAGTGAGCCGCCGGACACGTGCATGAGCAGCGAGCGGATGACGCCGCCGTGGCTGACGACGATGATCGACTCCGCTCTCGGCGCCGACCGTCGACGCGCGTCGCGGACGATTCGCTCGAGGGAGTCCAGCGCGCGGTCGCGGACCTCGTCGAGGGTCTCCGCACCGGGGACCGCCGAGGTCCAGTCGCCCCAGGTCGTCAGGTAATCCTCGACGAGCATGCCCTCGCCGTCGCCGAAGGTGCGCTCGCGCAGCCCGCGCGTGAGCGCCGGCCTGCCGAGTCCGAGCTCGTCGGCGATGATCTGCGCGGTCTGCTGCGCCCGCACCAGCGGGCTCGCGTAGATCGCGTCGTACGGCTCGCCGGCGAGGGTGGCGGCCGCTCGGCGCGCGTCGTCGCGTCCGGTGTCGTTGAGCGGGATGTCCGTGGCGCCCTGGATGCGACGGGCGAGGTTCCAGTCGGTCTGTCCATGGCGTACGAGAGTCAGCAGGGTCACCACTCGAGCCTATGCGAGGCGTCAGTGAGAGGCGCTCAGAGAGCACCGAGGCGGGCCGCCAGGACGGTGAGCACCTCGGTCGTGCCGCCCTCGATGACGGCGTCTGCCCAGGCATCCGCTCTCGTCGGCTCGTGGTTGACGATCACGATCGGCATGTCGCGGCGGCGGGCGCGTTCGATCACCCGGATACCGGAGTTCACCGTGAGAGAGGTGCCCGCCACCAGCAGCGCATCGGAGGCGTGCACGAGCGATTCGGCCAGCGCGAAACGGGCGGTCGGCACGAACTCGCCGAAGTACACCACATCGGGCTTCAGCATCCCGCCGCAGATCTCGCAGGTCGGGATGACGAATCCGGCCGTGCTCTCCGGCGACACATCCCCGTCCGGATTGAGCGCGATGTTCTCAGGAACGAGGATCCACGGGTTGAGCTGTTCGATGCGCTCGGCGATGGCCCGGCGGTCGTAGACCTGGCGGCAGTGCAGGCAGAAGGTGCGATGCATGGTGCCGTGCAGTTCGACGACCCGCCGACTGCCAGCGCGCAGGTGCAGCCCGTCCACATTCTGCGTGACCACCCCGGTCGACGCTCCCGCGCGCTCCAGAGCTGCGAGCGCGAGATGGCCGCCGTTCGGATCGGGCGTCGTGAACGCTCGATATCCGAGATGGCCGCCGAGCCAGTACCGCCGCCGCGCGGCCTCGTCAGAGAGGTAGGTCTGGATCGTCATCGGCTTCGAGCGCGGCGGTGCGCCGGCACCGCGATAGGCGGGGATGCCCGAGTCGGTCGAGATGCCCGCACCGGTCAGCACGGCGAACGTGCGGCCCTGCAGAAGTCCAGCCGCGCGCTCGACGGCATCGGAAACCGTGTTCGAGAGCTCGAGCGACTGCACCCGGGAAGTCTATTCGCGCGGGCGGCGCATCGGGCCGATTCCACCTGACAGCATTGACGGATGCAGCTGCACCACGTGAGCGACCCGCTCGACCCGATCCTCGACGACTACCGTTCGCTCACCGACACGGCGTTGCGGCGAGTTAAGGAACCGGCAGGGGGACTGTACATCGCGGAGTCAGCGAAGGTGATCGAACGCGCATTTCGGGCGGGGCACCGCCCGCGGTCGATCCTGACCCAGCAGAAGTGGACGGATGCCGTGGCCGAACTGCTCGGCGAGCGCGACGCTCCCGTGTACGTGGTGGCCGACGAGGTCGCCGAGCAGCTCACTGGATTCGCGGTGCACCGCGGGGTGATGGCCGCCATGCACCGGCCCGCGCACCCGCGGCTGTCCGATCTGCTGTCGCAGATCGGTGCACGGCGCCCACGGATCGCCGTCCTGGAAGGGCTCACCGACCACACCAACGTCGGCGCGATCTTCCGTTCGGCGGCGGCGCTCGGGATCGATGCGGTTCTGGTGAGCCCCACGTGCGCCGATCCGCTGTACCGGCGTTCGGTGCGCGTGTCGATGGGCACGGTGTTCCAAGTGGCGTGGACGCGAGTCGAGAGCTGGCCAGCGGCAATCGACGAGCTGCGCTCGGCCGGGTTCCTCGTCGCCGGGATGACGCTCGCAGACGGCGCGATCACTCTCGACGATCTCGTGGCGGAGTCACCCGAGCGGCTCGCGCTGATCTTCGGCACCGAGGGCGACGGCATCCGGCCCGAGACCGGCCGCGTGCTCGATCGACGGGTCACCATCCCGATGATGGGCGGGGTGGACTCGCTCAACGTCGCGGCGGCGTCAGCGGTTGTCTTCTACGCGACGCGCTGAGCCGCGCAGCGGCCCGTTCCGCCAGGTCCGGATCAGTCGAGGTCGCGGCTCAGGTAAGGCATCGCCTCGGGCCGCTTCGCGGCGATGGTGTCGCCCGATGACTGGTGGCGCAGGCGGCGCAGCACCCACGGCACGAGGTGCTCGCGTGCCCAGCCGATGTCTTCGGTACGTGCCGCGCGCCAGGTGCGCACGGGCATGGGTTCGGGCTGCATCGGCTGCAGGGTGTTCGGCACGTTCAGCGCACGCAGCGCCATGCGCGCGACCTCGTGATGACCGAGGGCGTTCAGATGCAGCCGGTCGACGGCGAAGAACCGCGGGTCCTGGATGACCTTCAGGGCCCACTGGTCGGCCACGATGCAGTCGTGGCGGTCGGCGATCGCGCGCACGTTCTCGTTGTAGATCGCGACCTTGCCGCGGAACGGCCGGAGCACGGGGGTGAAGTGGGTGTCGATGCCGGTGAACAGCAGGACCGCGGCCCCGGTGGAGGCCAGACGCTCGACGGCGCGGTCGAGCTGCGCGGCGATGTCATCGGGGTCGGTGCCCGGACGGATCACGTCGTTGCCTCCGGCGCAGATCGACACGAGGTCAGGCTTCAGGGCGACCGCCGGTTCGATCTGCTCGGCGGCGATCTGCGCGATGAGCTTGCCGCGCACGGCGAGGTTGGCGTACGCGAAGTCGTCGACGTCCTGTGACAGCACCTCGGCGACTCGATCGGCCCACCCGCGGTGACCACCGGGAGCCCTGTCGTCGGGATCGCCGATTCCCTCGGTGAAGGAGTCTCCGACCGCCACGAATCGCCGCCACGGGTGCGGGCCCTCGTTGGCGACGTACGAGCTTCGGGTCGAATCCTGATCGAGCATCGTCTCTCCTTCGACAGGAAGTGCCGCGGGGCGCCCGCGGCACAGCATCCGAGCCTACCCCCGGCCTCGGGCCGAACTGTCGGCGGCCTGGATTATCGTAGAGGCGATGCTCTCTCCGTCCTTCCCTCAGCGCGCCCCGTGGGGCACCGCCGACAAACTGAGGGCATGGCAGCGCGAGGCGCTCGAGCAGTACTTCGAAGCTGATCAGCGCGACTTTCTCGTCGCCGCCACCCCGGGCGCGGGCAAGACCACGTTCGCCCTGACCCTGACGGTCGAGCTGCTGCGGATGGGCGAGGTGAACCGGATCATCGTCGTCGCGCCGACCGAGCACCTCAAGACGCAGTGGGCCGACGCCGCTGCACGCGTGCACATCCGTCTCGACCCCCGGTTCCGCAACAGCCACTGGGCGCCGTCGCGGCAGTACCACGGCGTCGTCGTGACGTACGCGCAGGTCGCCGCGAAGTCGTCGGTGCATCGGCACCTGACCGAAGACGCGAACACGCTGGTGATCCTCGACGAGGTGCACCACGGCGGCGACGCGCTGAGCTGGGGAGACGCGATCCGCGACGCCTACGGCCCGGCGAAGCGGCGGCTGCTGCTCTCGGGCACGCCCTTCCGCAGTGACACCGCGCCGATCCCGTTCGTCGAGTACCTGCCCGACGAGTCGGGCGCCCGGGTGTCGAGCACAGACTACGCGTACGGCTACGGCCGGGCTCTGGAAGACGGCGTCGTGCGCCCGGTCCTCTTCCACATGTACTCCGGCAAGATGCGCTGGCGCACGAGCGCCGGCGACGAGCTCGAGGCGCACCTCGGCCAGGACAACACCAAGGACGTCACGTCGCAGGCCTGGCGCACGGCGCTGGATCCGGAGGGGGAGTGGATGCCTGCGGTGCTGCGCGCCGCCGACCGGCGCCTCTCCGAGATCCGCCACCACGTGCCTGATGCCGGCGGGCTCGTGCTCGCCACCGACCAGACCGTCGCCCGTGCGTACGCGAAGATCCTGCACAGCATCACCGGGCAGCAGCCCACCGTGGTGCTCAGCGACGACGCATCGGCGTCGGAGCGCATCGAGAGGTTCAGTGCAGACGACCGACGGTGGATGGTCGCCGTGCGCATGGTGTCGGAGGGCGTCGACGTGCCGCGCCTCGCCGTCGGCGTGTACGCGACCTCGTCCTCGACGCCGCTGTTCTTCGCCCAGGCGATCGGTCGCTTCGTGCGCGCCCGGCGCCGTGGCGAGGCGGCGAGCGTGTTCCTGCCCAACGTGCCTGTGCTGATGACGCTCGCGAACGAGATGGAGAAGCAGCGCGACCATGCGCTCGACCGTCAGACCAAGGATGAGGACGGTCTCGAGGATTCGCTTCTGGAGAGCGCCAATCGCGAGGACGATGCGTCGGATGCCCTGACACAGGAGTTCAGCTACCAGGCGATCTCCTCGCTCGCGCACTTCGATCGGGTCGTCTTCGACGGCAAGGACTTCGGCCAGCTGGCCGAGCCCGGCACGCCGGAGGAGGAGGAGTTCATCGGGATCCCCGGACTGCTCGAACCCGAGCACGTGCACGACCTGCTCATGCAGCGCCAGGCCAGGCAGAGCAAACTGCGTCAAGCGCGCGAGGCCGCGACTCCTCCCGAACAGGAGTCGACCCTGCCCGCACCGCTGCACCGCACCCTCCGAGAGCAGCGGCAGCTGCTCAACAGCCTGGTGGGGCTGTACGCCCGGCAGAGCGGCGAGCCGCACGGCGCCGTGCACGCCGAGCTGCGGCGGGTGTGCGGCGGCCCCGCCGTCGCACAGGCCACCGTCACCCAGCTGCAGTCGCGGATCGACGTGCTGCGCAAGCGCGTGCGCTCCTGAGCAGCATCCGCTTCGGGCATCCGAAATCCTGTCAATCGCCGTCCTGACGCGGTCTGCGCGGCTTCCCGTCGATAGCGTTGACTGTTCCCACAGCACGGAGGATGCATGAACGCGCCCGCACAGCCCACCCCCGCCGATCGTCGGCAGTGGGCGCGCTATCTCGTCGAGGAGCGCGCGGAAGGCGCCGTGTACGCCAACCTCGCGGCACGCCGCGGCGGTGAGGAGCGCGAGATCCTGCTTTCGCTCGCAGAAGCCGAGCGCCGTCACGAGCAGCACTGGCTCGACCTGCTCGGCGGAGAGCCGCAGCGGCTGCCGAAAGCGGGCCTGCGTTCCCGGATGCTCGGATGGATGGCATCCCGCTTCGGATCGATCTTCGTGCTCGCCCTCGCGCAGAGCGCCGAGGCGCGTTCGCCCTACGACACCGAGAAGTTCGCGACAGCGGCGATGCGCGCCGACGAGAAGGTGCACCACGAAGTCGTCCGTGGCCTCGCCGCGCGCGGTCGTCGCCGCCTATCCGGCTCCTTCCGCGCCGCCGTGTTCGGCATGAACGACGGCCTCGTGTCGAACCTCGCGCTCGTGCTGGGTATCGGCGCCACCGGTGTGAGCGCCGGCTTCGTGCTCTTCAGCGGCATCGCAGGGCTGCTGGCGGGGGCCCTGTCGATGGGGGCGGGGGAGTTCGTGTCGGTGCGCTCTCAGCGCGAGCTGCTGGCATCCACCGAAGAGAACAGCGACGCCGACGCCACCGCCGGCGACCTCGACATCGACGCCAACGAACTCGCCCTCGTCTACCGTGCCCGCGGCATGGCCCAGGACGAGTCGCTGATCCGCGCGCAGCGCGTCGTCGCGGCGGCGCAGGCGGGCATCCGGCGCGACACGACAGGGCCGATCGGCACGCACGCCGACCACGAGGTCATCGGCAGCGATTGGGCCGCGGCGATCTCGAGCTTCCTGCTGTTCTCCTCAGGCGCGATCATCCCCGTGCTCCCATGGATCTTCGGACTCAGCGGCACCACGGCGATCCTCGTCGCCCTCGTGCTGGTGGGGATCGCGTTGCTGGCCACGGGTGCGATGGTGGGCATCCTCTCCGGCGGTCCGCCGCTGAAGCGCGCGCTGCGTCAGCTCGCCATCGGCGTGGGCGCCGCGGCGATCACCTACGGGCTCGGTCTGGCGTTCGGCGTCGGCGTCGTCTGAACGAGCTCCGCGGGCCCCGTCGTCAACCCCCTCGCGCGAAGCGCCGTGTTCGGGCTGACTGGGGTCTTCATCCCAGAAGCGAGGAGTTGAAGATGCCCCAGATCATCGAGACCGTCGACGTGAACGTTCCCGTGACCGTCGCCTACAACCAGTGGACGCAGTTCGAGAGCTTCCCGCACTTCCTCGACGAGGTCGTGTCGATCACGCAGATCGACGACACGCACAACCACTGGGTCGTCAACGTCGGCGGAGCGGAGCGAGAGTTCGACGCCGAGATCACCGAGCAGCACCCCGACGAGCGGGTCGCCTGGAAGAGCGTGGGCGGCGAGACCGAGCACGCCGGCGTCGTCACGTTCCACAAGCTCGACGAGAACACCACGCGCGTCACGGCGCAGATCGACTGGGACCCGCAGGGGCTGCTCGAGAAGGTGGGCGCTCTGGTGGGTGCAGGCTCCCACGCCGTCAAGAAGGATCTCGACAACTTCAAGAAGTTCATCGAGGGTCGCGGCGGCGAGACCGGGGCGTGGCGCGGCGACGTCGACGCCTGAGCATCGTTGCGCATATCGGTCGTCATCCCGGTGAGGGATGACGCAGAGCTGCTGACGCGCTGCCTCGCCGCATTGCGCGAGCAGACGCGTCAGGCCGACGAGGTGATCGTCGTCGACAATGCATCCTCGGATGCGTCGGCGGCGATCGCCGCGTCTGCGGGCGCCCACGTCGTGTGGTGCCCGGAGATCGGCATTCCGGTGGCCGCGGCGGCCGGATACGACGCGGCGTCCGGAGACCTCATCCTGCGGCTCGACGCAGACTGCGTGCCGCCGCCGACATGGGTGCGGGATGCCGAGGCGACGTTCTCCCGCTCTCGGCACATCGTGGCGGCGACCGGCGGAGCGCGCTTCATCGACGGCCCGCGTGCGCTGCGCTGGACCGCCAGGATCTACCTCGGCGCGTACGACGCCGCGGCGGCGTCGGCGCTCGGGCATCGGCCCCTGTTCGGGTCGAACCTGGCGATGAGGGCCACTGCCTGGCACAGCGTGCGCGAAGAGGTGCACCGGCACGACCCCGAGACCCACGACGACCTGGACCTGTCGTTCCACCTCGGAGCAATCGGGCCGATCGGCCGAATGCCGGGGGAGCGGATGGGTATCTCGATGCGGCCGCTGTGGCGTGGGCGGGATTTCGGTCGACGCATGAGACGGGGCTCCCGCACCGTCCGGCTGCACTGGCCCGACGACTTCCCGCCGTACCGATGGCGGCGGCTGCGGGCACGACGCTGACACGATGAAGGCCCGGATCCTTCGGACCCGGGCCTTCGTCGTTCTGTGCGCGAGGGGGGACTTGAACCCCCACGCCCTATGCGGGCACTAGCACCTCAAGCTAGCGCGTCTACCTATTCCGCCACCCGCGCAGATGTTCGCTGCCGAACGAAAATCGACTCTAGCACGCCCCGCGCGGCTGTTCGAACCAGCCCGTCTCCCGGGCGCGCCACCCCGGTTGGGTAGCCTGGGCCCATGCCCGAGACTGAGCTGCCCGAGGTCGTCCGCATCGCCCGCGACCTGATCCGCATCGACACGTCGAACTTCGGCGGCGGCAGGGCCAACGGCGAGCGGGAGGCAGCCGACTACGTCGGCGCGTACCTGCAGGCACTCGGGCTCGAGCCGGAGTACTACGAGCCCATCGAGCGCCGCACCAACGTGATGGCGCGTGTACCCGGCCGCGACCCCGAGCGGCCGGCTCTCGTCCTGCACGGTCATCTCGACGTCGTGCCGGCGGTCGCCGCCGACTGGAGCGTCGACCCGTTCGAGGGCGTCGTGCGCGACGGCATGCTGTGGGGGCGCGGTGCGGTCGACATGAAGAACATGAACGCCATGATCCTGACCGCCGTCGCCGAGATGATGCGCGCGGGCGAGCGTCCGGAACGCGACCTGATCCTCGCCTTCTTCGCCGACGAGGAGAACGGGGGCGTCGAGGGCTCGGCCCTCGTCGTGAAAGAGCGTCCCGACTGGTTCGCGGGCGCCACCGAGGCGATCAGCGAGGTGGGCGGCTACTCGATCACGGTCGACGACCGTCGCGCCTACCTGCTGCAGGTGGGAGAGAAGGCGCTGCTCTGGCTTCGTCTGGTCGCGAAGGGTCGCGCCGGGCACGGCAGCCGCTATCACGACGACAACGCCGTGACGCGGCTGGCCGAGGCGGTGGCGGCGATCGGACGCACCCGCTGGCCGATCCGGCTCACGCCTACCACCCGGGCGCTGCTCGACGGGCTGAGCGACCTCACGGGCCGTCCGACCGACGACCCGGATGCCCTGGCCGCCGCCGCCGGCCCGGCCGAAGCATTCCTGCGCTCGAGCTTCCGCACCACGACCAACCCAACGGCGCTGATCGCCGGATACAAGCACAACGTGATCCCGGAGACGGCGGAGGCGCTCATCGACGTCCGCGTGATCCCCGGCACCGAGGACGACGTGCTCGCCGAGCTGCAGCGCATCGTCGGCGACGACATCGAGATCCAGACGGTCGTCCGGGACATCGGGATGGAGACCCCCTTCGAGGGCGATCTCGTCGATGCGATGGTCGCCGCGCTCGGGCGTCACGACCCCGGTGTGCCCGTGATCCCGTACCTCCTGGGCGCGGGGACCGACAACAAGGCTCTCGCGTCGCTGGGCATCACCGGCTACGGGTTCGCGCCGCTGCGCCTGCCCGCCGATCTGGACTTCACCGGGATGTTCCACGGAGTCGACGAGCGCGTACCCGTAGAATCGCTTGTCTTCGGCCAGCGCGTGCTGGCCGATCTGCTGCGCAGCTGCTGACCAGCTCCCGCTCGCGCCGACTCCCACGAAGCTCCTGTCAGAAAGCGACGCATGAACCTGCTCGAAGCGCTCATTCTCGGCATCGTGCAGGGACTCACGGAGTTCCTGCCCATCTCCTCCAGCGCGCACCTGCGCATCGTCGGCATATTCCTGCCGTCGGGGGCGGACCCGGGCGCCGCGTTCACGGCGATCACTCAGATCGGCACCGAAGCCGCAGTCGTCGTGTTCTTCTGGCGCGACATCGTGCGCATCATCAGCCAGTGGTTCCGCTCCCTCACCGGAAAGGCGCCGCGCAACGATCCCGACGCGCGCATGGGCTGGCTGATCATCCTCGGCAGCATTCCGATCGTCGTGCTGGGGCTGCTGTTCCAGGACTCGATCGAGACGGTCTTCCGGTCACTGTGGATCGTCGCGATCATGCTGATCGTCTTCGGCGTGCTGCTCGGCATCGCCGACCACGTGGGCGCGAAGCGCCGCAAGCTCGACCAGCTCACCTACGGCCACGGCGCCGCCTTCGGATTCGCGCAGGCGCTCGCCCTCGTCCCCGGTGTCTCCCGCTCCGGCGGCACGATCACGATGGGGCTGTTCCTCGGCTACGAGCGCGCCGCCGCCGCACGATACGCGTTCCTGCTCGCGATCCCCGCAGTCTTCGGCAGCGGCTTCTATCAGCTGTTCAAGCACGGGGGAGACCCGAACCAGCACTTCGGGCTCGGCGAGACCTTCGCCGCCACCGGCATCGCGTTCGTCGTCGCGCTCGGCGTGATCGCGTTCTTCATGAACTGGATCTCGAAGCGCAGCTTCCTGCCCTTCGTGATCTACCGGGTGCTGCTCGGCGTCGCGCTCATCGTGCTGCTGGCCACCGGCGTCATCGCGGCCTGACGGTTCAGCGCTTGTCGAAACCGTCCCCGCGGCGACGCAGGTAGCGCTCGAACGCCTGCGCGATGGCATCCCCCGACGCATCCGGAGAATCCCACGTGTCGCGGGTGCGCTCGAGCTGCCGGATGTACTCGGCCATGTCCTCGTCCTCGGCGGCCGCCGCGTCGATCGACGCCTCCCACGCCGCGGCCTCGGTGCGCATATGCTCGCGTTCAGGACCCACGCCGGTCAGCTCCTCGAGTCGGTCGAGCAGCGCCAGAGTCGCCTTCGGAGAGGGAGATGCCGACGCGACGTAGTGCGGCACACTGGCCCACAGACTGGCGGACGGGATCTCCGCCTGGCTGAAGAACTGGTCGAACACGCTGAGGATGCCGACGGGGCCCTCGTAGCTGGACTTCTCCAGCCCGTGCACCTGACGCACCCGCTCATCCTGACTCGAGGCGAAGACTGAGATCGGGCGGGTGTGCGGCACGTCCGAGAGCATCGCCCCGATCGTGACCAGGCCTGTGACGTCGTCGCGGAGCGCGACATCGACGAACTCGTTCGCGAACGCCTGCCATGCCCGCGCCGGCTCCGACCCGGTCAGCAGCCACAGCTCGGGACCCTCGTCGACGGGTCGGGTGGGCCGCCACAGCGTGGCCTCCGGCCAGTGCAGCTCCCGGCGTCCGTCGGCGTCCACGCGCGACGACGGACGCGTGTACTGGTAATCGAAGTACAGCTCGGGGTCGACGGCGTGCACCTGTTCGTACTCGCCGGCGGCGCGCAGAGCGGCGATGGCACCGCTCGCCGCCTCGCCGGCGTCGTTCCATCCGTCGAACGCGGCGACGACGATGCGAGAGCCGAGGACGTCCATCCCTCTCCTTCCGGGAGCCGAGTCGATTCCCTCCAGGCTAGACCGCCTCGCGAAGCGTGGGGCGGAGACCCGGGCTAGCATGGGTGCAATGAGCAGAAAGCCCGCCGCAGTCCTGTGGGACATGGACGGAACCGTCGTCAACACCGAGCCCTACTGGATGTCCGTCGAGACCGAGCTGGTCGAGTCGTATGGCGGCACATGGACGCACGACGACGCCATGCAGCTGATCGGCAGCGGACTGCTCGAGAGCGGTCGCGTGCTGCAGCAGGCAGGCGTCGACCTCGAGCCCCAGCAGATCGTCGACGTGCTGACCGATCGCGTCGCCGAGCGCCTGCGCACGCAGGGCGTGCCGTTCCGGCCGGGGGCGCGCGAGCTGCTCGCGGATCTTCGGAAGCAGGGCATCCCGACGGCGCTGGTCACCATGTCGCTGCGCCGCATGGCGCTCGACGTCGTGGATCAGATCGACTTCGACGCGTTCGACCTGGTGGTCGCCGGCGACGAGGTCGAGCGACCCAAGCCGTTCCCCGACCCGTACCTGGCCGCTGCCGCACAGCTCGGCATCGACATCGTCGACGCCGTCGTGATCGAGGACTCGCCCACGGGCGTGGCTTCGGGCGCGGCATCCGGTGCGGTCACCCTCGGCGTGCCGCACCTCATCCCCCTCGACGGATGCGGAGCCGACGAGCTGTGGCCCACCCTCGAGGGCCGCACGACGGCCGATCTCGCCGACCTGCACACCCGCCTCGCGAAGGAGAGCGCCCGATGAGCGCCGCACGTCCCAGCGGTCCCTTCCGCGAAGGAGACCGCGTTCAGCTCACCGGCCCGAAGGGTCGCCTGCACACCATCACGCTGCGTGCTGACGGCGAGCTGCACACCCACCACGGTGTGCTGCGCCACGCCGACCTGATCGGCCAGCCCGACGGGTCGGTCGCGACGAACAGCTCGGGCCACGACTACCTGGCGCTGCGGCCGCTGCTGCGCGACTTCGCGATGTCGATGCCGCGCGGTGCGGCGATCGTCTACCCGAAGGATGCCGCGCAGATCGTCATGCAGGCCGACATCTTCCCGGGCGCGGTGGTCGTCGAGGCGGGCGTCGGCTCGGGTGCGCTGTCGCTCGCCCTGCTGCGCGCGATCGGATCCGAGGGCACCCTCACCTCGTTCGAGCGCCGCGAGGACTTCGCCGAGGTGGCGAAGGCGAACGTCGAGACGTTCTTCGGCGAGACGCCCGAGACGTGGGATGTCGTGGTCGGCGACCTCGCCGAGGAGCTGGGTGAGCGGCACCAGGCCGGCACCGTGGATCGCGTGGTTCTCGACATGCTCGCACCGTGGGAGTGCATGGATGCCGTCGCCGATGCCCTCACCCCGGGTGGCGTGGTGATCTGCTACATCGCGACCGCCACTCAGCTGTCGCGTGTCGCCGAGTACATCCGAGGCACCGGTCTGTTCACCGATCCGGACGCGTCCGAGACGATGGTGCGCGGCTGGCACGTCGAAGGCCTCGCTGTGCGCCCCGACCACCGCATGGTCGCCCACACCGGCTTCCTGCTCACCGCACGCCGACTGGCGCCGGGTGCGGTGCCGCCCGAGGTGCGTCGTCGCGCATCGAAGTCCAGCTACGGCGACGAGGACGTCGAGCTGTGGACGCCCGGCGCGGTCGGCGACCGGCAGATCACCGAAAAGAACCTGCGCAAGCGCGTGCGCGAGGCCCAGAAGGCTGCGAGCGGCGCGCGGGTCGCGGCGGCGTCGCGCGAGGGCGAGCAGGCATCCGAATAGACTGGGGCGCGTGCGTAAAACGACCGCTGCCCTCCCGGCCCTCGCCCTCTCGACCATCGTCCTGACCGGATGCTCGGCTGCGGCGCCGACATTCGAGGGAGCCGCGTGTGAGCGTGACAGCTCGGCGGCGCTGGAGAGGTCGGTGACGGTGAGCGGCGACTTCGGCTCGCCCCGAGTCGAGATCGAGCTGCCCGTGCACACCGGCAAGGCCGCATACGCCGACATCATCACGGGCGACGGCCGGGCGATCACCGACGGCCGTCAGGAGGCGATCCTCGCCCGCGTGCTGGTGAACGGCACGACCGGGCAGGCGCTCGACGCGCAGCTGAAGCTGTGGAGCCCCGACTCCGCCGGCGCCGAGCTCGCGGGAGTCGACCAGGCGCTGAGGTGCGCGACCGAAGGCAGCCGCATCGTCGCGTCGATCCCCGCCGCTGAGCTTCCTGAAGGGGCAGCGCAGCAGATCGGACTCGACGCGAAGGACAGCCTCGTCGCCGTCTACGACGTGCGCTACACGGCTCTGGCCAAGGCCGACGGCGCCGACGTCTTCAACGACGGGCCCGGCCTTCCCTCGGTCGTGCGAGCGCCCGACGGGCGCCCCGGCGTGATCATCCCCGACACCGCCGCACCGAAGAAGGCGGTCACCGAGACCCTGCTGCAGGGCGAGCACGAGAAGGTCGGCGAGGGAACCGCCCTCATCCGCTCGACCTCTGTCGGCTGGACGAGCCGCAGCGTCGGCCAGACCACCTGGGACAGCACCCTCACCGCCACCGACGGGCTGCCTGCCGAGGTGACCGAGGCGGTCTCCGCGTCGCGCGTCGGATCGCAGCTGATGGTCATCGTGCCGGCGGAGTCGGGCGATGACGCCACCGTGTACGTGATCGACGTGCTCGGAGTCATCCCCGCGGAGCTGATGGCCCGGTGAAGAGCGCCCGGATCCCCGCAGAGGAGCGCCTGACGAATCTCGTCGTGGCGCTCATGGCCACGGAGATCGGGCTCACCAAGCAGCAGATCATCGAGAACGTCTCCGGCTACCGGCAGCGCGTCGAGGCGGGCGCCAAGGCCGATGCGCTGGAGAAGATGTTCGAGCGCGACAAGGACGAGCTGCGTTCGCTCGGCGTTCCGATCGAGACGATCGGCGACCCCGCCGACCCGCAGGATCTGCGCGAAGCGCGCTACCGTATCCCGCAGGCCGAGTACGACCTGCCCGCCGACATCGACTTCACTCCGGCGGAAGTCGCGGTGCTGCGCCTGGCGGGAAGCGTCTGGAGCACCGAATCGGTGTCGATGGATGCCCGTTCAGGAGTGCGCAAGATCCGCGCACTCGGCATCGACGGCGACGAGCCGATCATCGGCTTCGCCCCGCGCATCGCCGCCCGGGATGCGGCATTCCCCGGGCTGCAGGAGGGGATCGAGCGCAACCGGGTCGTCGTCTTCGAGTACCTCAAACCCGGCGAGAAGGCACCCACGCGACGACGCGTGCGTCCGCTCGCGCAGGTGGAGTACGAGGCACGCTGGCACCTGTTCGGGGTCGACATCGACGCCGACGCCGAGCGCACCTTCCTGCTCAGCCGCATCGTCAGCGACGTCAAGGTGACGGCGCAGACCTTCGACGTCGCCCTGCGCGAGGGTGCCGCAGCTCGCGCACTGGCGGGTCTCGAGCAGTTCGCGGCCGCGCAGAGCGCCCTGCTCGAGGTCACTCCCGGCACAGAGGCCGCGCTGCGGCTCGGCCGGCGCGCGACGCCGCGCGCGCAGGGCATCGCGGTCGGGTACGTCGACCGGCACATCTTCGCCGACGAGCTGGCGTCGTACGGACCCGAAGTGCGGGTCGTGAGCCCGGCCGACCTGCGGGATGCCGTCATCCAGCGTCTTCAGGCGATCGCCGAGCGTCATGCGGCCTACCACGCCGACACCGATCGGGAGGACTCATGAGCACCGCGGGTGCACCGCTTCTCGCCGCCGACCGCGTGCGGCTCTACCTCACGCTCGTGCCGTATCTGCTCGAGCGCGGACAGGTCACGCTCGACGAGGCGGCGGCGGACTTCGGCGTGACCCGCGAGGCCCTGCGCGGCATGGTCGAGAAGCTGACGGTCATCGGCCTGCCCGGAGACTCGGGCTACTGGCAGCTCCCTCAGGAGATGTTCGACATCGACTGGGAGCTGCTCGACGAGCACGACATCATCGAGATCACCAACGACGTTGCCCTGCGGCGCGTGCCGCGCCTGACCGCTCGCGAGGCGGCCGCGCTGCTCGCCGGGCTGCAGATGGTGGCATCCGTGCCGGCCGTCGCGGATTCCGGGCTGGTCACCGGGCTGATGGCCAAGCTGTCGCGGGGATCGGCAGGTGCCCCGCCCGACCTCGTCGTCGCACCGGCCGCGGTCACCGAGGTGCAGCGGGTGGTCTCGCAGGCGCTGCACGACGGTGTCGCCGTGTCGTTCCGCTACCAGGCTCCGGATGCGCAGCCCACCACCCGCACGGTCGATCCGGCGCAGATCCGCATCGACAACGGACAGTGGTACCTGCAGGGCTGGTGCCACCTGCGCACCGCCATGCGCACGTTCCATCTCGACCGGGTCAGCGACGCCCGGATCACCGACATCCCGATCACCCACGCCGACACCGCCGTGCCCGCCGAGTTCGGCGACGGCGACGGGCCCGAAGACGAGGTGGTTGTGCGGATCCCCGAGCGGCTCATACCGCTGATCGGATCGTTCCCGCAGGAGGAGCTCGAGCGAAGCGGAGGGCTCGTCACGCTCCGCATCCGGATGGCCGACCCTCGAGGCATCAAGCGCGTCGCCGCACGCTTCGGCGGCGCACTCGAGGTGCTCGACCCGCCTCTCGCGCGCACGACGACCCACGACTGGGCCGCCGCGGGACTTGACCTCTACAAGGCGCCTGCGTGATCACCCGCCAGGTAGACTGACCGTAACCTCGATCTAGGAGTCCTGCATGCTCGGCAACCTTAACGGATGGCACCTGGTTATCCTGCTCGTCGTCATCCTTCTTCTCTTCGGTGCGGCGAAGCTGCCGGCGCTGGCCAAGAGCATGGGCCAGTCGGCTCGCGTCTTCAAGGGCGAGATGAAGGCGATGCGCGAGGAAGACGCCGCCGACACCGTCAAGAAGAAGGATGCCGTGGGAGACGTCGACCCCGACGCGCCCGCCGGTCCTGATCGCACAGTCTGATCACCGTGGCTGCGGTAGATTCCCACGCCGCGAAGGACAGTCAGCCACGCGGTGAACGGCGCATGTCGCTGGGAGCTCATCTACTCGAGTTCCGCAAGCGGCTGATGCTCGCGGCTGCCGGCCTGCTGGTCGGCATGATCATCGCGTTCGTCATCACCGACCCGATCATCGCCTTCATCACCGAGCCGATCAACCAGGTCGCGAAGACGAGCGACACGCTGGTCGCGCTCACCTACGATTCGGTCACCGCGCCGTTCGACCTGCGGATGCGCATCGCCTTCTCCATCGGCATCTTCCTGTCGGCACCGATCTGGATGTGGCAGCTCTGGGCGTTCATCATGCCGGGGCTGACGCGCAAGGAGATCAGGTACACGGTCGGGTTCCTGGGCGCCGCACTGCCGCTCTTCTTCGCCGGATGCTACGTCGGCACGCTGGTCGTCCCGCACGTCATCGAGCTGATGGCCTCCTTCACCGCCGAAGGCGCCACCAACCTCTACGAGGCGAAGAAGTACTACGACTTCGTCTTCAAGATGATGATGGTCATCGGCGTCGCCTTCGTGCTGCCCGTGTTCCTCGTGGTGCTCAACTTCGCCGGCATCCTGTCGGGGAGGGCGATCCTCAAGGGATGGCGGGTCGCCGTGCTCATCGCGACCACATTCGCGGCGCTCGCGACGCCCGCCGCAGATGTCGTGAGCATGCTGATGCTGGCCGGCATGCTCACGGTGCTGTACTTCGCGGCCGCAGGCCTCACCCTCCTGCTCGACAGACGGCGTCGCAAGCGGCGGATCGCCGAGGGACTCGACCCGAACTTGCCCACAGCATGAGTTCACCCGCCGAGCGTTACGCTGCCGCCCGCGCGGCGGCCGAGCACCCGCACACGCGGGCCTTCGCCGACCGCCAGCGCTTCGCGCTCGACCCGTTCCAGGTCGACGCCTGCTATGCCCTCGAGCGCGGCCGCAGCGTGCTGGTCGCCGCTCCCACGGGTGCGGGGAAGACGATCGTCGGCGAGTTCGCGATCCACCTCGCCATGCAGACCGCGAACGACAAGGCGTTCTACACCACGCCGATGAAGGCGCTGTCGAACCAGAAGTTCCGTGAGCTCGTCGACGTGTACGGCGCGGATCAGGTCGGTCTGCTCACGGGCGACACGAACATCAACGGCAACGCGCGCATCGTGGTGATGACCACCGAGGTGCTGCGCAACATGCTGTACGCCGACTCCGACGCGCTACGCGGGCTGCGCTACGTCGTGATGGACGAGGTGCACTACCTCGCCGACCGGTTCCGCGGCCCGGTGTGGGAAGAGGTCATCCTGCACCTACCCGAGCACGTGCGCCTCGTCTCGCTGAGCGCGACCGTGTCGAACGCCGAGGAGTTCGGCGACTGGCTCGACACCGTGCGCGGCGACACCGATGTGATCGTGTCGGAGATCCGCCCGGTGCCACTCGAGCAGCACGTCCTCGTGCGCGACGACCTGCTGCCGCTCTTCGACGAACGTGCGGGCATCGCGACCGCTCAGGTGAATCAGGAGCTGCTGCGCATCCGCTCCTTCACCGGCTCACGCCACGACAGCAACAGTCGCGCGCAGGACTACCGCAGCGCCCGGCACGCCGGGCGGGAGGCGCACCGTCCGCCGCGCGGTGGCAAGCGCCCCGTGCGGGCGTCGAACATGCGCCGGATCGAGCGGATGGACCGGCCCGAGGTGGTGCGCCTGCTCGAGCGGGCGAACCTGCTGCCGGCGATCTTCTTCATCTTCAGCCGGGTCGGGTGCGACGCCGCCGTGCAGCAGGTGCGCCGCTCCGGCGTGCGTCTGACCACGCAGGAGGAGCGCACGCTGATCCGCGAGATCGTCACCGACCGCACCCGCGCGCTGCTCGACGAGGATCTCGACGTGCTGGGCTTCTGGCAGTGGCGCGACGACCTCGAGCGCGGCGTCGCCGCACACCACGCCGGCATGCTGCCCGCGTTCAAGGAGGTCGTCGAAGAGCTCTTCCAGCGCAAGCTGGTGAAGGCCGTCTTCGCGACCGAGACGCTGGCGCTCGGCATCAACATGCCCGCCCGCACAGTGGTGCTCGAGAAGATGGAGAAGTTCAACGGCGAGGCGAGGGTCGCGATCACGTCGGGGGAGTACACCCAGCTCACCGGCCGCGCCGGCCGTCGCGGGATCGACATCGAAGGTCACGCCGTGGTCCAGTGGACCGAGGGCATGGATCCGCAGGCCGTCGCGGCACTGGCATCCCGCCGCACCTACCCGCTCAACTCCAGCTTCCGCCCGACCTACAACATGGCGGTCAACCTCATCGACCGGTTCGGCAGGTCGAGGGCGCGCGAGATCCTCGAGTCGTCGTTCGCGCAGTTCCAGGCCGACCGGTCGGTCGTCGGGCTCGCCCGCAAGGTGCGCGAGGCGGAGGACTCGCTGGCCGGCTATCGCGAGGCGATGACGTGCGAGCACGGCGACTTCCTCGAGTACGCCGCGATGCGGCGCGAGCTCAGCGATCTCGAGAAGAAGGATCGACGAGATGCCGGAGGGCGCGCCGCACGCGACAAGCGGCTCAAGAAGATCCAGGGGCTGCGCACCCGAATGCGGCGACACGCCTGCCACAGCTGCCCCGATCGGGAGGCGCATGCGCGCTGGGCCGAACGGTACTTCTCACTCAAGCGCGACACCGACCGCATCCGCCGTCAGATCGAGACGCGCACCGGCACGGTGGCCCGGATCTTCGACCGGGTGATCGATGTGCTGCAGGTGGTCGGCTATCTCGACGGCGAGGGCGATCGTCTGTCGCTGACCGACGCGGGCCGCACGATGCGTCGCATCTACGGTGAGCGCGACCTGCTCGTCGCCGAGTCGCTGCGGCAGGGGCTGTGGCGCACGCTGGATGCGCCGTCGCTGGCCGCGATGGCCAGCTGCCTGGTCTACGAGCCGCGACGCGACGAGCAGAACATGGGGGAACGGGGCCTGCCTCGCGGCGCATTCCGCATCGCCTACGACGCGACCACGAGGCTCTGGGCCGAGCTCGACGACCTCGAGCACGACTACTCGCTGCCGCGCACCGAGCCGCTCGCGCCCGGTCTCGCCGCCGCGATGCACGCCTGGGCCCGCGGAGGCTCGCTGGATCGCGTGCTGATCGACGCCGACATGGCGGCCGGCGACTTCGTGCGCTGGGCCAAGCAGACCATCGATCTGCTCGACCAGCTCTCGATCGTCGCCGAGGACGGGGACCTCGCCCGGACGGCTCGCCGGGCGCTCGACGGCGTGCGGCGCGGCATCGTCGTCTACACCGCGGTGTGACCGGATGAGCGTCACCAACCCGCCGTCGGCGCGCCCCGCCCTGCCCCTGTGGGCCGCGGCCGGCATGGCGGCGGTCGCCGGGGTGCTCATGGCGCTGGCCTTCCCCGCCGCGGCGATCTGGCCGCTGGTGTTCGTGGCGCTGGCTCTGCTGCTGCCCGCTCTGCGCGGACGACGCGTCGGCGGGGCTCTGCTGGTCGGCCTCTCGTACGGACTGGTGTTCTTCGCCCTGCAGGTCTCGTTCACGGCGCGTTATCTCGGTCCGGTGCCGTGGATCGCGCTGACCGTCGTGGAGGGTGTTCTCACCGCCGTGGCGCTGATCCCGATCACGCTGGCGTACCGCTGGCTGCCCCGCGTCTGGCCCCGCGGCACACGTCTGGCGCTGCCCTTCGTCGTGGCCGGCCTCTGGACGACGCACGAGCTCTTCCTCGGCAATTGGCCGTACGGAGGCTTCCCGTGGGCGCGGCTGGGGATGTCGCAAGCGCAGGGGCCGTTCGCGCCGGTCGCCTCCTGGATGGGGGTGAGCGGGCTGACGTTTCTGATGGTCGCCCTCGTCGCGCTGCTGATCGAGCTGTTCCGGATGCGGGGATGGAGGCGCGCGACCGACCTCATCGCGCCGGCGGTGACCCTTCTCGTGCTGCTGCTGACTCCGCTGTTCCCGACGGCGCGATCCGGGGAGATGCGCATCGCGGCGGTGCAGGGCGACGGCCCGACGGGGTACTTCGACGAGCGCGAGCCGTATGGGGTGATCAGCGCTCAGACCGACGCCACCAGGACGATCGGCGATGCGGACGTCGACCTGCTCGTCTGGCCGGAGGGCGGCGTCGACTACGACCCGTTGCAAGACGAGACGACCGCACGGCGGCTCACCCGCCTCGTCAACGAGTTCGGCGCGCCGCTGCTCGCCAACACCGCCACCGAGCGCGGTGAAGACATCTTCAACACGTCGTTCCTGTGGACGCAGCAGGGCGATGCCTCGCAGCTGCACGACAAGCGGCATCCGGTGCCCTTCGGCGAGTACGTCCCCGACCGTGACTTCTACTACGCGCTCGCCCCCGACCTCATCGGGCTCATCGGCCGCGAGTACACCCCGGGCAGCAACCCGCCGCTCGTGCGGGTGGACGGAACCGGGGTCGGCCTCGCGATCTGCTTCGACGTGATCTACGACGAGGTCATCCGCGAGAGCGTGACCGGGGGAGCCGAGGTGCTGGTCTTCCAGACGAACAACGCCGACTTCCGTGGGACGGACGAGAATCTGCAGCAGCTCGCCTTCGCCCGCATGCGTGCGATCGAGACCGGTCGCAGTGTGGTGAACGTCTCGACCGTGGGAACGAGCCAGATCATCCGGCCTGACGGGTCGACCGTCGCCGCCCTGGACGCCGATGAGGCCGGAGCGCTGGTCGAGGATGTCGAACTGCGTTCCGGCCTCACGGCGGGGGTCGTACTCGGGCCGTGGATCCAACTGGGGATGCTGATCTCTCCGGCCGTGCTGGTCGTCGCCGGACTGCTGTCGCGACGACGACGCTGATCAGGCGCCGATGCGGTGGCGCGTGGGGTCGTCTCCCGCGCCACGGCGGGCGCGGATGTAGGCGAGCCGCTCTGCGAGCAGCTCTTCGAGCTCGTCGCGGGTGCGACGCTCGAGCAGCATGTCCCAGTGGGTGCGTGCCACCTTCTGGTCGCTGTCCTCGAGCTTGACCGACGCGCCGTCGATCTGCAGCACCGCCTCGGCGCCGCAGTGACGGCACTCCCAGGTCTGCGGTGCTTCGGCGTCGGCCGCGAACATCAGTGTGGTCTCCTGGCCGCACGTGTCGCACTTGTACGCGGTGGAGCGTCGCTCCATGAAGACGACGCCCTCCTCGCTCTGAAGGCTCTGGGCACCCAGCCGGATGCCGCGAAGGCTGCGATCTGCCATTGTGTGGTCCTCTCGTCGCTGTCAGGTATAACGCTCGCGCCTGTGCGAATCATCCACAGCGACGAGAACCCACGCTGACTCACAGGGGAATCCCAGGGCATCCGTCGGCGTGGAGGCCAGTCAGGAGAGGACGCGTACCGCCACATCGGCCCGATCGGTCACGATGCCGTCAGCGCCGTCCGCCACCAGTCGCGTCATGTCAGCAGGGTCGTTCACCGTCCAGACGTGCACCTCGACCCCGTGTCTGCGAGCGGCCCGCAACAGCGAAGGCGTGAAGAGGCGGATGCCGCCGTGCGACTCCGGGATCTGCACGGCGTCGACATCTCGCAGCACCCGGGCGGGGGAGAGGCGGGCTGCCGAGAGAGCGCGCAGCTGCGCGATCACCGATCGACCGCCCGAGGTGGCGGGCGTGATCTCCGCTCTCGCCTGCAGCGTCGCCCGCAGCGCGGCCAGTCGGTGCCGGTCGGAGAAGCTCGTGACCAGAACCCGGTGCGCGTGCGGCGCGAGCACAGCGCCGAGCGGGACGGATGCCTCGGCGGTCTTCACGTCGATGTTGAACCTGGTGTCGGGGAAGGCATCCAGAGCGGCCGCCACGGTGAGCAGGCCGCCGTGCGAGGCGAAGAGACGCTCGAGCTCTCTGGTGCGCACCGAGCGCACAGGGCGCGGCTCGCCCGCGATACGTTGCAGCGTCTCGTCATGGACGAGCACGACGTCGCCGTCGGCGGTGACCCGGCAATCGGTCTCGATGTACTCCGCACCGGCCGCGTGGGCGGCGGCGAACGCGGCCGCCGTGTTCTCCCATACCGTCGCATGTCCGCTGTCGGCGAGCACCAGTCCGCGGTGCGCGAAGACGCGAGGACTTCCGGTACCCGCGAAGAACGGGTGCGTCACGTGCTGCGCGGTGGCTCGCCGGCGGCGTCGCCGCGAGGAGTGAACGCCGATCCGATACCCTTGAGGGCCTCGGTCAGCTCGCTCGGGATGATCCAGAGCTTGCTCGACTCGCTCTCGCTGATCTTGGGCAGCATCTGCAGGTACTGGTAGGCGAGCAGCTTGTCGTCGGGCCGGCCCTGATGGATCGCACTGAAGACGTTCTGGATGGCCTCGGCCTCACCCTGAGCGCGCAGCACGGCCGCCTGCTTGTCTCCCTCGGCCTTGAGGATCGCCGCCTGGCGCTGTCCCTCCGCCTCGAGGATCTGCGACTGCTTCGATCCTTCCGCGGTCAGGATCGTGGCACGGCGCTCGCGCTCGGCGCGCATCTGTTTCTCCATCGAGTCCTGGATCGAGACGGGCGGGTCGATCGCCTTCAGCTCGACGCGCGAGACGCGGATGCCCCACTTGCCGGTCGCCTCGTCGAGCACGACGCGCAGCTGACCGTTGATGTTGTCACGGCTGGTGAGCGCCTCCTCGAGATTCAGTCCACCCACGACGTTGCGCAGCGTCGTCGTGGTGAGCTGCTCGACCGCACCGAGGTAATTGGCGATCTCGTAGGTCGCGGCACGGGCATCGGTCACCTGGAAGTAGACGACGGTGTCGATCGACACCACCAGGTTGTCCTCGGTGATGACGGGCTGCGGCGGGAACGACACGACCTGCTCGCGCATGTCGATCAGGGGACGCAGCCGGTCGATGAACGGCACGAGGATGTTCAGCCCGGGCTGCAGGGTCTTGTGATAGCGACCGAGGCGCTCGACGACGCCGGCCGTGGCCTGCGGGATGATCCGGATCGCGCGGGCGATCGTGACCAGCACGAAGATGATGACCGCGATGGCGAGGACCCACGCGATGGCGGTCGGAATGAACGAGGAGTCGTTCATCATGCTCCTATTCGGTGACGGGACGGACGATGGCGGTGGCGCCGCTGATGTCGACGACCGCGATGCGGGTGCCGGTGATGATCGGCGTGCCGTCGGCGCTGCGCGCGGTCCAGATGTCGCCGTTGCTGAGCTTGACCTGACCGGTGATCTGGGTGATGTCGAGCAGGGCGGTGCCGCGAAGGCCCGTCAATGCGTCGACGTTCGACTTCGCCGGATCCTCGCCGCGGCGCAGGCGGTGCAGCAGAGGAGGGCGGAGGAAGAAGATGAACATCGCCGCGGCGGCAGAGGCGACGATCAGCTGCGCCCACCATGGAAGGCCCACGAGTCCCGCCACGAGTCCGAGAAGGCCGCCGAACGACAGCATGAGGAAGGTGAAGTCGAGGGTGAGCATCTCGATCACCAGGAAGACGGCGATCAGCACCAGCCACGCGATCCACGCCCACTGCCCGATGTCGGCTAAGAATGTCGCCAGACCGTCCATTCGCCCTCCTGGCGTCAACCTACCACGGGGCTCGCGGCCCGGTCGTGACAAGCCCCCGTTGTAGGGTGGGATGTCGCCAACCGGGCGAACACGCGCATCCCGAGGAGCAGAGATGACCCAGGTCCTTCCCGCCGGATCCCTCGACGGCAAGGTGGCCCTCGTCACCGGATCGTCGCGTGGCATCGGCGCCGACACCGTCCGCTACTTCGCCGAGGCGGGCGCCGACGTGGTCATCAACTTCCGCAACAAGGCCCCCCGCGCCGAGAAGCTCGCGAACGAGCTGCGCGCCCTCGGCCGCCGCGCTCTGGTCGTCGGCGCCGACCTCACCGATCCCGAGTCCGTGTCCGCGATGTTCGACCGCGTGCGCGAGGAGTTCGGGCGCCTCGACGTGCTCGTGCTCAACGCGTCGGGCGGCATGGAGTCGGGCATGGTCGAGGACTACGCCCTGACGCTCAACCGCGACGCACAGGTGAACGTGCTGCAGACCGCTGAGCCGCTGCTGAGCGACGAGGCCAGGGTGGTCTTCGTCACCAGCCACCAGGCCCACTTCATCCGCACCACGCCGACCATGCCCGAGTACGAGCCGGTCGCCCGCTCGAAGCGGGCGGGTGAGGACGCCCTGCGGGAGCTCATTCCCGGCCTCGCCGAGAAGGGCGTCGGATTCACGGTCGTCTCGGGCGACATGATCGAAGGCACCATCACGGCGACTCTGCTCGAGCGCGCCAACCCCGGAGCGATCGCGGGGCGCCGCGAGTCGGCGGGAAAGCTCTACAACGTCTCGGAGTTCGCCGCCGAGGTGGCCAAGGCCGCCGTTGAGCCGGTGCCCGCTGACAACACCCGCCTCGTCGGCGACACCTCGGACTTCACCGCCGAGTGACGTCCACGTGATGAGAAAGGCCACACCGCCGGGTGGCATCCCTCATCATTTCGTGGCGTCGGCTCAGACGACGACGTCAGGCGTCTGCGCGGACTCGACCTGCTTGAGGGTGAACGCGCGCACCAGCTGCACGACTCCGAGCGCGACCAGCGAGATGCCGAGGATCAGCCAGAGCACCGTCGCGGCGTAGAGCGGCGAGAACAGCACGGCGACGCCGGCGATGATGCCGAGCAGTGCGTAGAGCAGCGTCCACACCCGCGACGCGTCGTGTCCCATCAGGCTCAGCGCCACGACCCCGTCGGCGATCCAGCTCACGCCGATGAAGATCGCCACGACGATCGCGAGGGTGACAGTGGCGGCACTGAGGTTCGCGAAGGCGATGATGCCGGTGGCGATGTACAGCAGCCCCAGGACGACATGGCCGGTGCGCACCCACCCGCCGCCTCTGCTGGAGAACACGGCGAGACCGAGATAGACGAGACCGCCGATGATGAGGTAGCTGGCGAAGATGCCGGTGACGATCACCGCCGACTTCGCAGGCCAGACGAGCAGCACGATACCGGCGATGAGGGTGATCGCGCCGGCGATGCCGAGGAACAGACGGACGGAGCGCAGGAAGCCTGGCTCGGTGAAGCGGAGAGCGGTCATGATGATCCTTTCGTGGAGCGGACCCTTCGCGCACACGCTATCGGATGCCAGGATCGGGATGTGGGACAGTGTGCTGAGGACGCGTATCGACTTGCCGAGCTGACCAGGCTGCGTCGGGTGCGCGACCGGATCGATCGCGAGTACGCTCGCCCGCTCGACGTCGAGACGCTCGCGCGGGGGGAGCACATGTCGGCCGGTCACCTCAGCCGCCGATTTCGTCAGGTCTTCGGAGAGTCCCCTTACTCGTATCTGATGACGCGGCGCATCGAGCGGGCCATGGCGCTGCTGCGCCGCGGAGACGTGGGGGTGACCGAGGCGTGCTTCGCCGTCGGCTTCTCGTCGCTCGGCACGTTCAGCACCCGTTTCAGCGAACTCGTCGGCGTCTCTCCGAGCGCCTACCGGCGGGATCCGGGACTGGGCCCGGGCATCCCGTCGTGGGTCGAGAAGCAGGCGACCAGACCGATCAGGAATCGAGAAGCGACGTCGCACGGGCGTGAGTAGCGTCGACGCCATGAACAACATCACCATCAGCGTCAGCTTCCTCCCGCACATCGACCCGGAGGCGTCCCTCGCCTTCTACCGCGACATCCTCGGATTCGAAGTCCGCAAAGATGTCGGATACGAAGACATGCGGTGGATCACGGTGGGACCGGCCGGGCAGCCCGACACGTCGATCGTGCTCACCCCTCCTGCGGTCGACCCGGGGATCAGCGACGATGAGCGCCGCACCATCCTCGAGCTCATGGCGAAGGGCAGCTACGCGGGCGTCGTGCTCACCGCCGACGACGTGGATGCCGCCTTCGCCGAGATCGAGGCGAAGGGCGCGGATGTCGTGCAGGAGCCCATCGATCAGCCCTACGGCGTGCGCGACTGCGCGTTCCGCGATCCTGCCGGTAATTTCGTCCGTATCAATCAGTCCATCGCCTGACGCGTGCGCCGCCCGGCATCCGAATCCACCCCGTCGAAGGAAGCACCGTGCCACAGGACCACCCCGCCGACAGTCACGACGTCATCCGCGTCGAGGGCGCGCGCGAGAACAATCTCAAGGACGTCTCGGTCAGCCTGCCGAAGCGACGCCTGACAGTGTTCACAGGCGTCTCCGGGTCGGGCAAGAGCTCGCTGGTGTTCGACACCATCGCCGCAGAGTCCCGCCGGATGATCGATGAGACCTACAGCGCCTTCGTGCAGGGTTTCATGCCCTCGGTGCCCCGGCCCGACGTCGACGTGCTCGAAGGGCTCACCACCGCGATCATCGTCGATCAGGAGCGCCTCGGCGCGAACCCGCGTTCGACCGTGGGGACGGTCACGGATGCCAATGCGATGCTGCGCATCCTGTTCTCGCGGTTCGGCGAGCCGTACATCGGCGGGCCGACGGCGTTCTCGTTCAACATCCCGACGCAGAAGGCCAGCGGGGTGATGACCGGGCCGAAGGGCGAGAAGAAGATCGTCAAGGATGTCGTGTATCTCGGCGGCATGTGCCCGCGCTGCGAGGGCAGGGGAGCGGTGTCGGACATCGACCTGACCCAGGTCGTCGACGAGACGAAGTCGCTCGACGACGGCGCGATCAGGGTGCCCGGCTACACCGCCGACGGCTGGATGGTGAAGGGCTTCTCGCAGTCGGGCTTCTATCCGGCCGACAAGCCCATCGCGGAGTTCACCGAGAAGCAGCGCCAGATGTTCCTCTACGGTGAGGTGACCAAGGTGAAGATCTCGGGCATCAACATGACCTACGAAGGTCTGATCCCGAAGATCACGAAGTCGATGCTGTCGAAGGACATCGACGCCCTGCAGCCGCACATCCGGGCGTTCGTCGAGCGTGTGGCGACGTTCAAGACATGTCCGGAGTGCGACGGCACACGCCTCACCGAGGGCGCGCGATCATCGAAGATCGACGGCACGAGCATCGCCGACGCCTGCCGCATGCAGATCACGGATCTGGCGGCGTGGGTGCGCGGCCTGTCGGTGAGCGGGGCAGGTCCCCTGCTCGACACCCTGCGCGCGAACCTCGATTCGTTCGTCACCCTGGGGCTGGGCTATCTGAGCCTCGAGCGTCCGTCGGGAACGCTGAGCGGGGGAGAGGCGCAGCGCATCAAGCTGCTGCGACACCTCGGCTCGTCGCTCACCGACGTGACCTACGTGTTCGATGAGCCGACGATCGGTCTGCATCCGCATGACATCCAGCGGATGAACACCCTGCTGCTGCAGCTGCGCGACAAGGGCAACACCGTGCTCGTCGTCGAGCACAAGCCCGAGACGATCGCGATCGCCGATCGCGTCGTCGACCTCGGACCGGGAGCCGGCAGCGGCGGGGGAGAGGTGTGCTTCGAGGGCACCGTCGATGAGCTCACCGCGAGCGGAACGTTGACCGGACGTCACCTGAACGACCGTGCGGCGCTGAAGGATGCGGTGCGCACGTCATCCGGCGCTCTGCAGGTGAGGGGAGCGGATGCCAACAACCTGAAGGACGTGGACGTCGACGTGCCCACCGGCGTGCTCACCGTCGTGACGGGAGTGGCGGGGTCGGGGAAGAGCTCGCTCGTGCACGGCTCCATCAGTCCGATGGACGGGGTGGTCGCGATCGATCAGACGGCCATCAAGGGCTCACGCCGCAGCAACCCGGCCACCTACACGGGAATGCTGGAGCCGATCCGCAAGGCGTTCGCCAAAGCCAACGGTGTGAAGCCGGCTCTGTTCAGCGCGAACAGCGAGGGTGCCTGCCCGAGCTGCAAGGGTTCTGGCGTGATCATCACCGAGCTCGGGTTCATGGACACGATCGAGACGCCCTGCGAGGACTGCGGCGGCAAGCGCTTCCAACTGGGCGTTCTCGAATACAAGCTCGGCGGGCTCGACATCACCGAGGTTCTCGACCTGCCGGTCACCGAGGCGCACGCGTTCTTCTCCGCGCCCGAGACGAGGATTCCTGCCGTCGTCTCGATCCTGTCGCGGATGGAGGACGTGGGACTCGGCTACCTGACCATCGGTCAGCCGCTCTCCACCCTGTCGGGCGGCGAGCGTCAGCGCCTCAAGCTCGCGATCCAGATGGGGGAGAAGGCCGACATCTATGTGCTCGACGAGCCGACCACGGGTCTGCACCTTGCGGATGTCGACAACCTGCTGGGGCTTCTCGACCGCCTGGTCGACTCGGGTAAGACGGTGATCGTCATCGAGCACCACCAGGCGGTCATGGCCCACGCCGACTGGATCATCGACATCGGGCCGGGTGCCGGTCACGACGGCGGGCAGGTGGTCTTCGAGGGGACTCCGGCCGATCTCGTCGCGAATCGGTCGACCCTCACCGGCGAGCACCTCGCGGAGTACGTCGCGTGACGGATCAGGATGCCATCGACGCCCGCGTCCTGAGCTGTTACGGCGATCTCTTCGATGAGGAGGCGCGGCTCAGCACCCGGTGGCATCCGAGACATGAGTGCTCACCTCATGGCGGTTGCCCGGGTGCCGTCATGAGTCGCGCTGCGCGACGATCGTGTACGTGCACGGGATGAGATCGCGCTCGGACTCGGGCCAGGCGTAGCCACCGGGCACATCGACCATGCGCGGGCTGAACTTCCACGGCAGCGTGCGTCCCTCATCGAAGTGCACGAGCTGCAACCCGGCGGCCAGCAGCACTCCGAGGATCTCCGAGAGGGGATGCGGCCACTCGTAGGTGCGGGAATGCTCGACAGTGCCGTCGCCCACGTAGGTCGACGGGTCGTCCCACAGCTGCGCGCGCCCGTCACCGAAGTAGCGGTACCGGGTCGTCAGATCGGGGGCCTCCTCGTCGATCGCGTACAGAGCGGGATGCCCGTCGCGGATATAGAAGATGCCGCCGGGGCGCAGCAGCCCGTGGATCTGCTCGGCCCAGCGATGCAGGTCTTCGAGCCACGTGATCGTTCCGATGCTGGTGTACACGACGTCGAAATCCCCGTCGACGGCGCGGCGCGCATCGAGCACGTCGGTCTCCACCCAGCGAGCCTGCACGCCGGCGCGAGCAGCCAGCGCGGATGCTGCCGCCAGCGCCGGTCCGGAGAAGTCCATCCCGGTCACGTTCGCACCGGCTCGCGCCAGCGAAACGGTGTCTGTGCCGATGTGGCACTGCAGGTGACAGAGATCCAGTCCTTGTAGGCTTCGATCGGGCAGGAAGCGCTGCAGCACCGGCAGATCCTCGCGGACGACATCGCTCAGATGTGCAGGATCGTCAAAGCGCTCGAGACCGTACGCGACTTCATGCAGCGGGACGCGGTCGTTCCAGTTCTCGCGGTTGACCTGCCGCGCGGATTCCCAATCGATGCTGAGGTTGCTCCCGTTCACGGTCGTGAGCCTACTCAGCGCGAGCCGCCCGCAACAGGTATTCGGGCGCGGAGCCACCTGCGGAAACCCGATCTGGTTCCGCCTGAGGAATAACTGATAATGCACATTATGTCAGAACGAGTGATCATGCTCCTCTCGAGGCGCGGCGCGCCGACTGTGTCACTCACGCTGCAGGGCCGGCTCGATACGGAGGCTTCAGGGTGCGCCATCGGCGCTCCGGATCCCGCCACGCAGGCCTGCGGATCTCGGGCAGTCCGTTCATGCTCCGGCATCCGCCCGCGCTAGGCGGGAGCACCGTAGACGTCAAGCCCACCGGGAACGATCCGCACCGTCGCGACGGTGCTGCCCTGCTCGAGCACGGACACCTCGCCGTCATGTGCCACATTCACTTCTTTGCCCGTCGACGATCGCGCCTCGATGCTCACCTGCTCGGCGGTGAACGCCTCGATCGTCGCGAGTGCGGCGCGCCCCGGCACCCGGTCGAGCACAGCGGATGCCCGCACTCCGAACGCCAGTGCGACGAGTCCGCGCAGACGTGGCATCCGCCCCCGCGCATGCAGCACTCGCACGTCGAGAACGCCATCGTCGAGGCGACGCCGCTGGAGCGGAACCATCGACGCCGACGAGTTCTGACCCGCGGCGACCGCGATCGACCACACCCGCGCGGAGCGCCCGTCGATCCGCACATGCAGCGTGTGCGCTCGCGCCAGCACGCGCACAGCGGCGATCAGCGCGGCGACGGGCTTGCCCAGCGGTTCCTCCATCTGCTCCCGCTCCGCGACGAACCCGGGATACACCCCGATGGACGCGACATTCATCACCGTCATCGGCGGCCCGCCGTCGATCGTGAGCTCGGCGACATCGACGCGGCTGCCGACTCCATCGCGCAGCGCCTGAACAGCGTCTTCGAGCGTTGCCGCCCCTGCCGTGCGAGCGAAATGGTTGAAGGTACCGCCGGGGAAGATCACCAGCGGCAGGTGCGCATGGCGGGCAGCGTCGGCGGTGCTGGCCACCGTGCCGTCGCCACCCCAGACACCGATCACCCGCGGCGGGTTCTCGGAGGCCACCGCGTCGCGCACGAGCAGTGCGATCTTCTCCCCCTCCCCCAGCACGTGCACCGCCGCCGACGGCAGCTCCTGGGAGAGGAAGGCCACCGGCTCGGGGCGCAGCGGATCGATCCCCGACGCTGAGTTCACGAAGATCAGCACCCCGGAACCGTCGGGCAGTGGCGGCAGTTCGATCGTCGCCCCTCGGTGCGTCGGCTCGGGCCGCGGACGTGCAGGTACGAGCATACGCCCGACGATCGCAACCGCCGACCCCAGCGCCGCTCCCCCGATCACGTCCGACAGCCAGTGCGCTCCGGTGTGCAGCCGCGAGTACGCCACCGCGGCGCCGAGAGGCGCCAGCACCGCACCCGATCGGCCCGACTCGAGGGCGACACCGGTGACGAAGCCGGCGGCAGATGCGGAGTGTCCCGACGGGAAGGATCCGGACGTCGGCGTGCTCGTCAGCCGTCGCGGCATCGGCACGTCCTTGAGCAGCGGCCGATCCCCGCCGAAGACCCGTTTGCCGACCAGGTTGGCCAGAGCGCTGCCGATGATGAGGGATGCGATCCCGCGCACGGCGCCTCGGCGCGGCGATCCGCCGATCGCGTACAGCACACCGGCGATTGCGAACCAGAGCCTGCTGCGATCCGCACGCTGCGAGAGGCGGGCCAGGGCGACATCGAGTTCAGGGAGATGCCGGTGCCCATTGATCCTCCGCGCCGCGCGCGCATCCATCCGGCGCACCCACAGCGGCAGCAGACGCGCGCGTCGCAGCGCGGCCGAGGTGGGGGCACGCAATCCCATTCGCCGCACGACGCGGGTGACGAGAATCGCTCCCGCACGACCACTGTCTCCCTGTGATGCTCTCACCGCTCCTCCACGTCCTCGGCTTCCTGCCGCGCCTTCTCCGCCTCCTTCTCGGCCTCCTTCTCGGCCTCCTTCTCGGCCTCCTTCTCCGCCGCCTTCTCGGCCTTCTCGGCCGCCTTTCGCCGCGCTTCGGCCGCTTTCTCGGCTTCTTTCGTCGCCTTCTCCTGCGCTTTGCGGTCTTCCTTAGTCCCCGTGTCCGTCTGCGGGGTGTCTGCCTCATCCTCGGGCGGGCCCGAGGGCGAAGGCGGCGGCGGCGTCAATGGTGCGGATGGTTGGGTGGCGGCCGGATCGGGTGCCGCGGGTTCGGGCCCGCCGCTGCCCAGCATCCATGCTCCCGCGAGGCCTGCAGCGACGACGGCTGCGGCCGCGGCGGCGCCGATGGCCCCGACTCGGCGGCGCTTCGCACGGCTCTCGACGCCGGACTCCTGCGGCAGCACACGGGTCGGCACCGGAGTCCCCGCCTCGCCGGGGAGCAGGCGCGTCGGCGTGGTCATCGCGGCAGTCGCGCCCTCCGCTGAGGCCGCACCCGCAGCCGCGCGAGCGGCCAGCGCGGCGGCGGCGGAAGCCGCGGGCATCGTGGGGCGCGGCGGCGGCGCCGAGGCGGCCGCGAGTTCGGATGCTGCGGCGAAGACCTCCGATGCGATCGGGCGTTCGCTCGGATCGGTCGCCGTCATCCCTGTCAGCAGGTGGGTCCAGGCGGGCCCGAGATCTGCCGGCACCTCGGGGGCTGAGGTCAATCTCGCCATCGCGGCGCCGATGCCGTCGGACTGGGGGAAGGCGCGTACGCCGGTGAGCGCCTCGAGCATCACCAGCCCGAGCGAGTAGATGTCTGCCCCGGGCGCGGGCATCGCGCCCTGCAGCTGCTCAGGCGCGATGTAGGCGGCCGTTCCGATCACGATGCCGGCGGCATCCACCAGGGCCGAGATGCCGAAGTCGGCGAGCTTCGCGCCCGATCGGCCGGCGGGAAACGGCGCCTGCGACATGAGCACGTTCGACGGCTTGATGTCGCGATGCACGATGCCGGCACTGTGCACGACGTGCAGCGCCTCTGCCAGGTCGGCCCCGAGCGCCGCCACCGCGGCGGCGGGAAGGGGCCCCTGTGCGATGCGTTCGGCCAGCGTGGGGCCGTCGACGTACTCCATCACCAGGTACTCGGGGCGTCCCGGCACCAGCTGCGCGTCGTAGAGCGTGACGAGGGCAGGATGATTGAGCGAGGCGAGCGCCGTCATCTCGCCCCGTGCACGAGCGGCCGATGCGTCATCGCCCTCCAGCTCGGCGCGCAGCACTTTGACCGCGACGATGCGTCCGAGGAGGGTGTCCTTCGCCCGATAGACCCGCGCCATCCCGCCCTGGCCGACGCATTCGAGGATCTGATAGCGACCGTCGATCAGGTCAGAGGGGGGCAGCGCATCGTCGTCGGCCATCGAGTCCTCCCGCCGCCTGTTCGGGGCCCAGCGACGAGATCACTCTAAGCCGACGTGGGTCGCAGCCCGATGGCCTTGACAGTCGACGAGCCCGCGGTCGATCAGATTCGCCCGCGCACCGGGGTGCGTTCGGCAGGGTCGCCGTCTGCAGGCATGGTCATCTCCGCGCGCACTCCGAGCAGACGCACCTCGCGCCCCGGATCCACTGCTGCAGCAAGCTCCAGTGCGGCGCGCACGAAGTCCTCGCGATCGGACGTCGGGGCCGGCAGCTTGCGACCGAGCGTCCTGGTGTCGAAGGGCGCGTACCTCACCTTGAGGTGCGCGCGCGCGACCGGCCGTCCTTCCGCCGCGCAGTCATCGAACGCCCGGAGTGCCAGGTCACGAACCGCCGCGGTGATCTGCTCGGTCGTCGTGAGGTTCTGCTGATACGTCGTCTCTCTGCTGTGACCGCGCGCCACCCAGGGGGTGTCGTCGACGACGGCAGGTCCGGGCCCGTAGCCGAGGTCTGTGTACCAGACGCCCATTCTCGGTCCGAACTCCGCGATGAGCTCTGCGCGGTCGGCATCCGCCAGCTCTCGCACGGTGCGGATGCCGTGACCGGCGAGCCGTTTCTGCACTCGCGGACCGATGCCCCACAGCTCGCGCGTCGACCGCTCCCCCATGACCTCGAACCAGTTCTGCTCGGTGAGGCGGAAGACTCCCCGCGGCTTGCCGAACCCGGTCGCGATCTTCGCGCGGATCTTGTTGTCGCCGATCCCGATCGAGCAGTGCAGCGCGGTGGCCGCCAGCACCGCCTCCTGTGCCCGCAGCGCCACGGACTCGGGGTCGTCGGTCGTCACCCCGAGAAAGCACTCGTCCCACCCGATGATCTCGAGCGTCACGCCGGGCAATGCCCGCAATGTCGCCATCACTGCCGCCGACACGCGCTCGTAGGCGGCGTGATCCACCGGCAGGAAGACGGCGTCCTCGGGTGCCTTGCGCGCCGCGATCTTCATCGGCATGCCCGAACCGATCCCGAACTCGCGCGCCTCGTACGATGCCGTCGCCACGACAGCCCGCTCGGTGGGGTCGCCGTTGCCGCCGATGATCACCGGACGTCCGGCGAGCTCGGGATGCTGCAGCACCTCGACAGCAGCGATGAACTGGTCCATGTCGACGTGCAGCACCCACGGCCTCATGTCTCGAGTCTGCGCCGCCCGCTGCGTCATGTCACCCGCCGGCCAGGACTAACCTTGATGTGTGAGCGATATTCCCCTCCCCCGCACGACTCCCGGATGGCGAGGGTGGATGGTGTGGGGCGTGGCGGCCGCGGCGTACGTGCTCGCGATCATGAACCGCAGCTCGCTCAGCGCGGTGGGCGTGGACGCGGCCGAGCGCTTTCAGGCCGACGCGGCGACGCTCTCCCTGTTCGCGGTCGTGCAGCTCGCCGTGTACGGCGGGCTGCAGATCCCCATCGGGGTGCTGCTCGACAGGTACGGCTCGCGTCCGATCATGGTGATCGGGATGCTGCTCATGGCGCTCGGGCAGTTCGTGATGGCGGTGTCACCCAGCATCGGCATCGCCCTCATCGCGCGTGTTCTGCTCGGCGCGGGAGATGCGGCGATCTTCCCCGCCGTGCTGCGCCTCGTCGCCACATGGTTCCCCGCCCAGCGCGGACCCGTGATGGGGCAGCTGACGGGCCTCGTCGGCCAGACCGGCCAGCTCATCGCGCTCACTCCCCTGGCCGTGCTGCTGCACTCCACGAACTGGACGATCACCTTCGGCAGCGTCGCCGGGCTCGGCCTGCTCTTCGCCATCCTCGTCTGGATGCTGGTGCGCAACCACCCGCCCGAGCGCAGCGCCGACGTGACGGTGAACACCGAGACGGGTGTCGTGCAGGTGATCACCTCGGCGATCGACACCGGTGTCGGCATCCGCGCGGCCTGGGCGCACCCCGGCACCCGACTGGCATTCTGGTCGCACTTCACCACCCCGTTCGCCAGCACGGCGTTCCTGCTGCTGTGGGGCATGCCGTTCCTCACGGCCGGTCAGGGGCTCACACCCGCCGGCGCCGCCGGCATCCTGTCGATCACCGTCCTCGTCAGCATGGCACTGAGCCCGGTGCTCGGCATGCTGTCGCGGCGCATCCCCACCCGCCGGTCGCTCGCCCTCGTGCTGCCGAGCATCGCCGTTCAGGTGGCCGCATGGACCACGGTGATCCTCTGGCCGGGGCCCGCGCCGATCTGGCTGCTCATCGTGCTGGTAGTGTGCCTGGCCGCGGGCGGCCCGGCATCGATGATCGCCTTCGACCACGCCCGCACGCACAACCCGGCCCACCGCCTGAGCACCGCGACCGGCGTGACCAACTCCGGCGGGTTCCTCGCCGCGCTCATCGCGATCTTCTTCATCGGACTCACGCTCGACCTGCAGGGCGCCGGCACCCCCGACACCTACTCGCTCGACGCATTCCGCTGGGCGTTCGCCACCCAGATCCCGCTCTGGCTGCTGGGCGCGTCGTTCATCATCCGTGAGCGCAAGAGCACCCGCATCCGGATGGGCCTCGATCCCGAGCGCAAGCGACGCCGCTGAACCCGGGGCGCGGGCGGCGGGTCAGCGGCGCGGGGTCCAGCCGATCGGCCGCGCTCCCCCGCGCCCGCCACGTTCGACATCGGCATGCGCAGACCAGCCCTGCGCGGCATCCGGGCCGTCGAAGCCGCCGCGCGCGAGCCGCATGCCGAGGTCGTCGTGGTGCATGCGCGGAGCCCCTCCGCGGCGCACGGATGCCCGAACGCTCCAGGTGTCGTCGGCGAATCCTCCGCCGCGGAACACGCGGTAGTCGTCGTAGCGTTCAGGGTCGAGGAAGTCCCAGCACCACTCCCACACGTTGCCGAGTGTGTCGAAGAGTCCGTTCAGGTTCGGCAGCTTCATGCCGACATCCCGCGGCGCTCCGACGCCGTCGAGTGACGTCCAGGCGATCTCATCCAGCGGACCGTACTGCGGCCCGACCGATCCGGCTCGGCAGGCGTACTCCCATTCGGCTTCGGTCGGCAGGCGATAGCCGTCGCTGTCGACGTGCCAGGTGACCTCCTCGCCGTCGAAGGAATAGGCCCGGTCGAGCCCCTCCCACTCGGAGGCTGCGTTGCAGAACCGGATGGCGCGGTACCAGCTGAGATCCCTGGCCGGGCGTCGCGGATGCTGGGCGGCGATACCCAGCACCTCGGCGAACTGACTCTCGGTGACGGCGAACGCGCCGATCTCGAAGGGTTCGAGCTCGACGGTCCGGTGCTCCTTGCGGCGTGCATCGTGCAATGCGACGCGGCCGCCGGGCAGCGCCCGCATCTCCCAGAGATCCACCGTCACCCTTGAACGGTCACGGGTCCGGTGCTCGACGCGGCGCCTGTCTGCGGCGTCAGCGGAACGGCGAACACGCGCAGGAAGAACTGGCAGAGCGGGCCGACGAGCAGGGCGAACAGCAGGGTGCCGATGCCCACGACGCCGCCGAGCGCCCAGCCGATGAGCACGACCGTCACCTCGAGGCAGGTGCGCACCAGCCAGATCGGGCGGCGCAGCCGCACATGCAGACCGGTCATCAGCCCGTCGCGAGGGCCTGGGCCGAAGTGCGCTCCGATGTAGAGCCCGGTGGCGGCGGAGAGCACGAGCAGCCCGATCGTGAAGAGCAGCGCCTGCTGCCACAGCTGTTCTCCGACCGGGATGAAGAGGAAGCCCACGTCGGCTGACGGGCCGACCAGAAGCGCGTTGATCACCGTGCCCGCCCCGGGCTTCTGCCGGATCGGGATCCACAGCAGCAGCACGATGCCGCTGACGATGGTCGTCACGATTCCGAAGCTCAGCGGGACGTGGCGGGTGACGCCCTGCGTCAGCACGTCCCACGGCGCGGCGCCCAGAGCGCTGCGCACGAGGAAGGCGATGCCGATGCCGTACAGGAACACCCCGACGAGCAGCTGCGTGATGCGGCGTGGCATCCGTGTGCGGCGGGAAGAGATCACTGCGGCACCATCTCGACCCAGGCGGGGAACTTCGCCACCCGCCCGTCGCCGGACGACGTGCGCGTCACGCGTCGTCGCACCCAGGGTCCGACGAACTGCCGGTAGTACGCGAGCCCGGCCGGGCCGGCAGGGTGATCGGTGCTCGGCGACCACCACTCCTCCGGCGGCTCCAGACCCAGCGCGTGCAGCACGCGGGCGGCGACGCGGTGGTGGCCGTTCGCGTTCATGTGCAGGCGGTCCTGTGACCAGTAGCGAGGGCGGGAGAGCTCGGCATCCGGCCAGTTCAGCGCGCGGATCACGTCGGGGCGGTCCTCGACGCGGCGCAGCACCGCGGCCGACAGCGCATCGCCGCGACGCTGGAAGACCGGGCCCAGCGGCAGCTGAGCGCTCGGGTTGGCACCCGAGAGCAGGATCAGCGTGACGCCCTCCTCGTCGCAGCGCCGCAGGACGCGGGAGAACGCATCGGCGATGTGCTCGGTGTCGGCGTTCGGGCGGAGGATGTCGTTGCCGCCGCCGTTGAACGACAGGTGCGTCGGGCGCAGCGCGAGCGCCGGCTCGAGCTGCTCTTCGACGATCGGCCAGATCAGACGACCGCGGATCGCGAGGTTGGCGTACTGGATCGGCTCACCGATGGCGTGCGCCCAGCCCTGCGCGGCCAGGTCGGCCCAGCCGCGCACGCTGCCGTCGGGCAGCTCGTCGCCGACCCCCTCGGTGAAGGAGTCTCCGATCGCCACGAACCGCACAGCCGCCATGATCTCAGCCTATTGCGGCGCGGACGAGGTCGCGTCACGCGCTCTGCGCAATCCCCTCAGCCGGTGACCGCGGTGCGGAGCGTGTCGAGGCCGACGCCGCCGATGTCGAGCGCGCGCTTGTGGAAGTCCTTGAACGAGAACGCCTCGCCCTGCTTCTGCTGCACGGCGTCGCGCACCTGCTCCCAGATGCGCTGGCCCACCTTGTACGACGGCGCCTGTCCCGGCCATCCGAGGTACCGGTTGACCTCGAATCGGCGGAACTCGTCCGGCATGTTCACGTTGCGGCGCATCTCCTCGAGCGCGTAATCGTGGTCCCAGATCCCCTCGCCCGACAGGCGCGGCTTGCCGAGGTGCACACCGATGTCGAGTACCACGCGCAGCGCGCGCATGCGCTGGCCGTCGAGCATGCCGAGGCGGTCTGCCGGGTCGTCGAGGTAGCCGAGCTGCTCCATCAGCCGTTCGGCGTACAGCGCCCAGCCCTCGGCGTGACCCGAGGTGCCGGCGAGCACCCGCCGCCAGGTGTTCAGCTCGGCGCGGTTGTACGTCGCCTGCGCGATCTGCAGGTGGTGGCCGGGAACACCCTCGTGGTACACGGTGGTCAGCTCGCGCCACGTGTCGAACTCGGTCACGCCCTCGGGCACCGACCACCACATGCGGCCGGGCCTCGAGAAGTCGTCGGTCGGGCCGGTGTAGTAGATCCCACCCTCCTGAGTGGGGGCGATCATGCACTCCAGCTCGCGGATCTGCTCGGGGATGTCGAAGTGGCTGGCGCCGAGCTCGGCGATCGCCCGATCGCTCGTCTGCTGCATCCACCTCTGCAGCGCTTCGGTGCCGTGCAGCTTGCGCGAGGGGTCGGCCTCGAGGTGCGCCACGGCCTCGTCGACGCTCGCGCCGGGCAGGATCTCGTTCGCGATCGCCTCCTGCTCGGTGATCATCCGCTGCAGCTCATCGCGGCCCCACTCGTAGGTCTCGTCGAGATCGATGGTCGCACCGAGGAACCGGCGGGAGTTCAAGGCGTACAGGTCGCGCCCGACGGCGTCCTGCTCGCCGGCGACCGGTGCCAGCTCGCCGGACAAGAACTGGCGCAGGTCGTCGTAGGCCACGCGCGCCGCGGCGGCGTGGTCGGCGATATCGCGGGCGAGGGATGCCGGCAGTTGGCCGTCAGCCGGTGCCGCTGTCACCGCGAATGACGCGAAGAAGCCCTCGTCGGCGCTGTACCGGGCGATCTGCGTGGCGACTTCGGCGACCTGGCGACGAGCGGGGACGACGCCGCGCTTGATGCCCTCGCGCAGCGTCTCGACGTACCCCTTGAGCGCTGTCGGCACGGCGGCGAGCCGCTCGCTGACGACCGCCCAGTCGTCGATCGTCTCGGTGGGCATGAGGTCGAACGCCTGGCGGAAGTCCTGCGGCGCCGACGCGATCACGTTCAGGTCGCGCAGGTGCCATTGCGCGTCGTGCAGCTCGAGCTGCAGGCGCAGCTCGGCCGAGAGGTCCGTCTTCGTGATCTCGTCGACGCTGTCGGCGGGGGTGGCCGCATCCAATGCGGCCAGCGTCTCGCGTGTGGCGGCGATGCTGCGCTCGTGCCCTTCCGGGCTCACATCATCGAGGCGGGCACCTGCCTCGTTGCGTCCGATGTAGGTGCCGAGGATGGGCGAGAGGTCGACCAGGGTGTCGACCCAGTTCTCGGCGATCCGGTCGATGGCAGAGGGAGTGCGCGGCGCTGAACTCATGGTCTCGAGCCTAACCCCGCACCCCTCTGCGCAGGAGATCAGTGCGCGGCTTCGTTCCAGTCGCGACCGCGTCCGACCTGCACGTCCAGCGGCACGGTCAGCTCTGCCGCGCCGGCCATGCGCTCGCGCACGATGCTCTCGACAGCGTCCCACTCCCCCGCGGCGACCTCGACGACGAGTTCGTCGTGGATCTGCAGCAGGGCGCGCGAGGCGAGCTCGCGCTCGCGCAGGTCTGCGTGGATCCGGTTCAGGGCGATCTTCATGATGTCGGCGGCGCTGCCCTGGATCGGCGCGTTCAGCGCCGCGCGCTCGGCGTTCTCGCGCAGTACGCGGTTGGGGCTCGCGAGGTCGGGGAACGGGCGCCGGCGCCCGAAGATCGTCTCGGTGTAGCCGTCTTCCTTCGCCTGCATGACCGATGCGCGCAGGTAGTCGCGCACGGCTCCGAAGCGGGCGAAGTACTCGAGCATCAGCTGCTTCGCCTCGGACTGCTCGATGCGCAGCTGCTTCGACAGTCCGAACGCGCTGAGGCCGTAGACGAGACCGTACGACATGGCCTTCACCTTCGTGCGCATCGCCGAGGTGACCTCTTCGGGCTGGACTCCGAACACCCGGGCGCCCACGAACCGGTGCAGGTCCTCGCCCGAGTTGAATGCCTCGATCAGCCCGGGATCGCCCGACAGATGCGCCATGATGCGCATCTCGATCTGCGAGTAGTCGGCGGTCAGCAGGGTCTCGTAACCCTCACCGACCTGGAAGGCGCTCCGGATGCGGCGGGACTCCTCGGTGCGCACCGGGATGTTCTGCAGGTTCGGGTCGGTGCTCGAGAGTCGCCCGGTCTGGCTTCCGGTCTGCACATAGGTGGTGTGGATGCGGTGGTCGTCCCGGATCGCCGTGTCGAGGGTCTCGATGATCTGGCGCAGCTTGGTGGCCTCGCGGTGCTGCAGCAGCAGGGCGAGGAACGGGTGCGGGTTCGTCTCCTGCAGATCCGCGAGCACCGCGGCATCCGTCGAGTACCCCGTCTTGGTCTTGCGCGTCTTCGGCAGCTGCAGGTCTTCGAACAGCACTTCCTGCAGCTGCTTCGGCGAGCCGAGGTTGAACTCCCGCCCGACGAGCGCGAACGCCTCGGCGGCGAGCACGTCGGTGCGGGCGAGCAGCTCGCCCGAGAAGGTCGAGAGCACGTCGTGCGACACGGACACGCCCGCGGACTCCATGTCGGCGAGGGCGATGACCGCAGGCAGCTCGATGTCGGTCAGCACGGTCGCGACCGATTCGGGCATGGCCTCGCGCACGGCGACCGCGGTGCGCAGCGTGAACCACGCCTCCTGCGCCGGGGTGGCGCCGTCGGTCTCGGGAACGAGCTGCGTGGGGTCGGCCTCGGGGAGCTTCTCGTCGAGGTAGCGGCCGACGAGGTGCGCAAGCGTCTTGTCGGGGAAGCTCGGGCGCATGAGCCAGCCGGCGAGCAGGGTGTCGTGGGCGAGTCCGCCCAGCCGGATGCCGTTGCGCAGCAGCGCCTTGACCTGCGGCTTCGCGTCATTCAGCACCTTCGGCGCATCGGACTCGAGCCATGCGGTCAGGGCCTCGGCCGTCTCGGGGCTCCAGCTGCACTCGCGCAGCTCTGTCTCGGTGGCTACCCCGACGCGGGTGATCGCCCCGCTGACGAGGGTGAGCAGCAGACCCACCTCGGCCTTCTGCTCACCGAGCCAGGCGGCGAGATCGGCGGCGGATGATTCGGTCGGCGCCGGCACCTCGACGGCGGGCGCGTCGTGAACCGGCTCGTCGGGCGCACCCACCGCCTCGAAGACGCGGGGCAGCAGCGTCCGGAACTCGAGGCGCGCGAAGATGTCGCGCACCGCCTGCGCGTCGATCGGCTTGACGACCAGTTCGGCAGGGGTGACGGGCAGCTCGACGTCGTTCAGCAGGCGGTTGAGCTTGCGGTTGCGGCGCACGACGTCGAGGTGATCGCGCAGGTTGCCGCCGACGACACCCTTGATCTCCTCGGCACGGGCCAGCAGCTCGTCGAGGCTGCCGAACTGCGTGAGCCACTTGACGGCCGTCTTCTCGCCGACCTTCGGAACGCCGCGCAGGTTGTCGCTCGTCTCGCCGACGAGGGCGGCGATGTCGGGGTACTGCTCGGGCCGCACCCCGTAGCGCTCGTGCACGGTCACGGGGTCGTAGCGCTTGAGCTGCGACACACCCTGCACCGACGGATACAGCAGGGTGACGTCATCGTTCACGAGCTGGATGGTGTCGCGGTCACCCGAGACCACCAGAACGTCGTATCCCTGGTCGGATCCCTGCTTGGCGAGCGTCGCGAGGATGTCGTCGGCCTCGATCCCCTCCTGCGTCAGCACGGGGATCGACATCGCGGCAAGGCAGTCCTGAAGCAGCGGGATCTGACCCTTGAACTCGCCCGGTGTCTCGGAGCGCGTCGCCTTGTACTCGGGGTACTCCTCGGTTCGGAACGAGTGGCGTGACGTGTCGAAGGCGATCGCCATGTGCGTCGGCTTCTCGGCCTTGATCAGGTTGACCAGCATCGACAGGAAGCCGTAGATGGCGTTCGTGTGCTGGTTGTCCTTCGTGGTGAAATTCTCGACCGGGAGGGCGAAGAAGGCCCGGTACGCGAGTGAATGGCCGTCGACGACCATGAGGGTAGGCTTTGCGGAGTCCGTCACCCTGCAAGCCTAACGAGGGCGGCGGACACGTGCTGAGGAGGAGCATTGACCGAGCAGACCGAGATGACCGGCCTCGAGTGGGCCACGCACCGCGGCATGGGCGCGCTCGCGGAGAAGATGGGCATCGAGTTCACCGAGTTCACCGTCGAGCGCGCGGTCGCGACGATGCCGGTGGAGGGGAACACTCAGCCGGTCGGCCTGATGCACGGCGGTGCGTACGTGGTGCTGGGAGAGTCGCTCGGGTCGATGGCGGCGAACCTGCACGCCGGGCCCGGCCGTCTCGCGGTCGGCATCGACATCAACGCGACCCACACCCGTTCGGCCACCTCGGGCGTCGTCACGGGAGTCTGCACGCCCGTGCACCTCGGGCGCAGCATGACCGTGCACGAGATCGCCGTCTCCGACGAGCAGGGCCGACGCTGCTCCACCATCCGCATCACGAACCTGATCAAGACCGTCGACGCCTGACGGAAAGCGAAGAGGCCCCGCCGATCGGCGG
>NZ_JBSHJX010000015.1:0-52363 GCF_053619695.1 Microbacterium sp. NPDC055521
CTCCGATTCCGGAGCCCGCCCGCCCTTCGCTGTCAGTGGTGGCGGGCGAGGCTGTTCTCGAGACGGTCGAGGAGCGTCTCGAGTGCGGCCTCGAACTCCTCCCGGCTGTGGTCCTCGCTCAGCTTCTGGCGCAGGCGGAACACCTGGGGAGCTCGGATTGCGGCATCCGGTTCGTCCTGCTCTGCCGTGCTGTCGGGCGGCGGCGCGGTCACCGTGTCGTGCGCGGCGGCCTGCAGCAGGAGCTGGCCCAGCAGGAAGCTCGAGAACGAGCGATACGTCACAACCGCCTGCGCGTCACTGAATCCTCGATCGAGAAGGGCAGTGAGGAAGGCGTCGACCAGCTCGACGCTGCGCAGCGGCGGACGCAGCCACGGCGCCGCGGGATTCGGCGACGCGAGAAGCGGGAAGGCGCGTGGATGCTCGACGGCGATCTGACGCACCTGATGCGCCATCGCCTGCAGGAATCCCTGCCAGTGCTCGGCGACTTCGCCATCGAGTGAGTCCATCAGGTCGCCGATGAGCAGGTCGACCACTCCCTCGAGCAGGTCTTCCCTGCCGTGGATGTAGCGGTAGAGCGACATCGCCTCGACGTCGAGGCGCTCGGCGAGCGAGCGCATCGAGAGCGCGCTCATGCCGAGCTCGTCGATCTGTGCGAGCGCTGCGGAGACGATCGATTCGCGGGTCAGGCCTCGCCCCCGCGAGCCGCTACGCGACGGGTCCTGCGGATGCTCGAGCACGCCCCGATCCTATCCCCGGGCGCACCGCCGCCTGCGGCTCAGCTGGGGCGGATCGGCTGCTCGTGTACGGCTGTGCTCAGACGCGTGCCGTTGAGTTCGAGATAGAGCTGGCGCTCGGTCACCGAGACGGTCATGGCGTTGCGGCGGGTGAGCGCCGTCGCCGCGTCGGCGAGGAAAGCGTCGTCGAAGCTGTGCAGCACGATGGCATCCGCGTCGTGGATGGTCTTGCCCGCCCAGTTGGCGATCACCCTCGCCGGGTCGCGGTACGTGTAGACGACCGTGCGGTCGGCGAGCTTGCTGCCGTAGTGCAGGCGGCCGGCGTCCGGCGCCCCGACCTCGATCCACGCGGTGACTCGGCCGGTGAGGTCGCGCACGAGCACCGCCGGCTCATCGGTCGCCGCCACGCCCTCGGTGAAGGCGATGCCCTCTTCATACTCGAGGCAGTACGCCAGCAGCCGCGTGAGCATGTACGCGTCGGTCTCGGACGGATGACGCGCGAGGCGCAGGGTCAACTCGTCGTAGACACCGCGGTCGACGTCCGCCAGCTGCACATCGAACGTGTGGATCGTCGCGCCTGCCGCCATGGATTCGAGCTTACGCGTCGATCTCCATGGCGGCAGACGCCCTCCGGTCACAGCCGGACCGACCGAGGCCGCGCGTCATGATGGTCGATGTCCCCACATCGACCATCGCGACGGCGAGCGCGATCATTCTCCTGCCGCCCGAACAGCTGTGCAGTTCTCGTAGTAGACCGTGCTCGGCGCGACCGGAGCGGGGGCTGCCGGCGCGGGAGCGGGTGGTGCGGGCGCAGCCGGTGCCGGGGCGGGCGGTGCGGGGGCGGGCGCAGGTGCCGGCTCTTCAGCCACGGGTGCCGGCGCTGGCTCGGGCGCCACCTTCGCGAAGGTCGAGGTCGGCGCCGGCTCGTCCGGGCACGCACGGAGCACGGCGGCGATCGCGTCATGCTCCGGCTGCGTGACCCACAGCCCGTACGTGGCTTTCACCGCCACCTGACGCGCGACGTACGAGCAGCGGAAGCCCTTGTTCCCGGGCAGCCAGGTGGCGGCGTCGCCGTCACCCTTCTGCGCGTTCGCGGGCCCGTCGACGGCGAGAAGGTTGAGCGGGTCGTTCGCGAGGGTGGCTCGCTGATCCGCGGTGAGCTGCTGCGCACCCTTCTGCCAGGCGTCGGAGAGCGCGACCACGTGGTCGATCTGGACGAGCTCGCTCGTGCCCTGTCCGCGCGTGAACGCGATCACCTGGCCGGTGAACGGGTCGTCGAGGGTGCCTGTGAGTACCCGGCATGAGCCGGCACGCGTGCTGGCGGTCAGGTCACGGAACAGGATGTCGTTCCGGGTGTCGCAGCCGTTGCGATCGACGTCGAGCCAGCGCTGGCCGAACAGGCCGCGGTCGTAGCCGGTCTTCGCGGCGCGACCCTTCACGGGAAGCGTGGCGAGCACTTCGAGCGCTGTCGCCCCGTCGGTACGGGATGTGTCCGCGACGGTGGACGCCTCCCCGACGAAGGCGACCGGCTCGGCCTCACTGTCGTCGGTCACCGTGCCGCCGTCGGTCGGCGTGAAGATCGGCGAGAGCAGGATGCCGAGGCCCAGCGCTGCGACGCTGAGCGCAGCCCATGCCCGCAGTGGCAGCGTCCTCCTGACGGGTAGGGCTCTCATCTCCACCAATCCGTCACCGGGTCGCGATGCTTCAGCATCCAGACATGACTGGCTGTCAGGCGACGACCGCGTCTCAAAGGTGCGCATCTGACATGTGCTATGTTACATGCGTGCACGGCCCGCCCGTGACGTTCGCCCGTCGAAGTTGCGGGCGCACCCGACCCGAGAATCAAGGACGACTCTATGGCTCGCTACAAGCTCTCCCCTCTCGCTCCACTGGTCGTCGCATCGGCGTTCGCGCTGGTGCTCAGCGGCTGCTCGTCCGCCGGCGACGGCGGCGGCGCTGCCGACGGCGAACCGCAGACCGGCGGCACCCTCAAGGTGCTCTCCAACGGCGACACCGATCGCATCGACCCGCAGCTGATCGCCTACGTGCCGTCGAACAGCATCACGCGCGTCATCTCCCGCTCGCTGCTCAGCTACGAGGCATCCAACGACGCCGACAAGCGCTCGAAGCTCGTCGGCGACCTCGCCACCGAGGTGCCCAAGCCGACCGATGACGGGCTGACTTACACCATCACCCTGCGCGACGGCGCGACGTGGGACGCCCCCGACGGCGCCCGAGCGATCGTCTCGGAAGACGTCGAGCGCGGCATCAAGCGCATCTGCAACCCGCACATCGGTGCCGCACTGGGCAGCTACTTCATCACGCTCATCGACGGCATGGCGCAGTTCTGCGACGGCTTCGCCGGCGTCGCCCCCGAGGCCGGCGCCATGAAGGAGTACATCGAAGCCAACGACATCGCCGGAATCGAGACGCCCGACGAAAAGACCGTCGTGTTCCGCCTCACCGAGCCGGCATCCGACTTCACGTCCATGCTCAGCCTGACGACCGCCAACCCGGCCCCGGTCGAGGTGCTGGACTACCTCCCCGACTCCCCGGAGTACCGCAACAACTTCATCTCGTCGGGCCCGTACACGATCGACGAGCACAAGCCCGACGTGAAGCTCACCCTCACGCGCAACCCGTCGTGGAAGGCGAAGAGCGATCCGCTGCGCAAGGCGTACGTCGACAGCATCGAGATGACGATGGGTGTGGAGGTGGATGCCGCCATGCAGCAGCTCCAGGCAGGTTCCGCCGACATGCTCTTCGACATCCAGCCGGGCCCCGCGAACATCCAGCAGCTGACCGCCACCAACGACGAGAAGTTCTCGACGCTGGAGAACGGCGGCGTCGACCAGTTCATGTGGATCAACACCAAGACCGACAACAACGGCGGAGCGCTGCAGAAGCCCGAGGTGCGCCAGGCGCTGCAGTACGCGATCGACAAGAGCGCCGTCGTGCAGGTCATGGGCGGCACCGAGATCGCCACCGTCACGCACGGAATCTTCGGCCCCGGCATCAACGGGTACGAGGAGTACTCCCCGTACGGCGACAAGAGCGGCAAGGCGGATCCCGAGAAGGCGAAGGAGCTGCTCGCACAGGCCGGCGTGCAGAACCTCACCCTGAAGTTCCCGTACCGCAACCTCGGCTCGCAGCCCGACATCGCCCAGACCGTGCAGGCGAGCCTCGAGAAGGCCGGCATCACCGTCGAGCTCTTCCCCGTGCCGCCGACCGACTACTACGCGAACTTCATGACCAACCCCGAGAACGCGTCCAACGGCGAGTGGGACATCGCGCTGGTCGGCTGGTCGCCGGACTGGGTCGGCGGTGCCGCGCGCAGCGTGTACCAGCCGCAGTTCACCTTCGACGGCACGCCCCAGGCGTACAACTACGTCGACTACAACAACGACGAGGCGAACGCCCTGGCCGATCAGGCCCTCGCCGCAAGCACGCCCGAAGAGGCCGGCGAGCTGTGGCACAAGGTCGATGAGACGGTCATGAAGGATTCCCCGATCGTCAGCATCGCCGCCAAGAAGAAGGCGAACTACCACTCCGCGCGCGTGCAGAACTTCTCGATCTACGCGCTCGCGCAGAACGGCGACTGGGCCAACGTCTGGCTGACGAAGTAGCCGCTGCTCGTCCTGCTGCTGCGGCGCGACTCGCTCGCGCCGCAGCAGCTCGCCCTCGGAAGAGAAGAGAACGAATGCCCATTCTCGAGGTGTCCCACCTGCGAGTCGACATCCCCACCGAGGGCGGCGACGTGCACGCCGTCAAGGACGTCTCGTTCGATGTGGCCGAGGGCGAGTTCTTCGGCATCGTCGGTGAATCCGGCTCGGGCAAATCGGTGCTCGTGCAATCGGTGATGGGCCTCATTCCCCAGGCGCGCACCTCCGGCGCGGTGCGCTTCCAGGGCGAGGACCTGCTCACGCTCGGACCCGAGCGGCTGCGCCGCAAACGCGGGCGCGAGATCAGCATGATCTTCCAGGATCCGCTGTCGAGCCTGCACCCCCAGTACACGGTGGGATGGCAGATCGTCGAGCAGATCCGCGCCCACGAGAACGTCTCGCGTCAGGCGGCGAAGGCGCGCGCGATCCAGCTGCTCGACAAGGTGCACATCAGCGATGCGGCGTCGCGGTTCGACGCTTACCCGCACCAGTTCTCCGGCGGCATGCGCCAGCGCGTGATGATCGCCATGAGCCTCTCCCTCGACCCGGCGCTGATCATCGCGGATGAGCCGACCACCGCGCTCGACTCGACGGTGCAGGCGCAGATCCTGCAGCTGCTGGGCGAGATGAAGCAGGACTTCGGGGCGACGGTGCTGATGATCAGCCACGACCTCAGCGTGATGGCCAGTGTCGCCGACCGCGTGATGGTGATGTACCGCGGCGAGCAGGTCGAGGTCGGCACGAGCGACGAGGTGCTGCGCCACCCGCGTGAGCCGTACACCCGTGCGCTGATCGCATCGTCCTCATTCACGCAGAGCGAGCGCCGCGCTCCGCTCGGTCAGCTCGCCGATGTGGGCCCCGGCGAGACCGCCGCCGCGCAGGGCCCGTCCGCCGTTGCACCGATTGCGGAGGTGTCGGATGTCAGCGTCTCGTTCTCCGCGCGCCGCGGCGTCGAGCGGAAGGTGCTGGACGGGATCAGTCTCGAGGTGCGCCGCGGCGAGACGCTGGGCCTGGTGGGTGAGAGCGGATGCGGCAAGACCACGCTCGCGCGCACCATCGCCGGGCTCGTGCCGCCGTCCGAGGGCACCGTGCGCTTCGACGGCACCGACCTGCGCAGCATCAGCGGCGCCGAATGGCGGCGGATGCGCCAGCGCGTGCAGGTGGTCTTCCAAGACCCGTTCTCATCGCTGAACCCCAAGCGCCGCGTCGGGTCGATCATCGGAGACCCGCTGCGCATCCACGGCGTGGGCAGCCCACGCGAGCGCGAGGGCCGCGTGCTCGAGCTGCTCGACCAGGTCGGGCTCGACCCCGACCACTACAACCGCTTTCCGGCGCAGTTCTCGGGAGGCCAGCGCCAGCGCATCGGCATCGCGCGGGCCATCGCGCTCAACCCCGACCTCATCATCCTCGACGAACCGGTCTCGGCGCTCGACGTCACCGTGCAGGCCCAGGTGCTGCAGCTGCTGGACGAGCTGCAGCGCGAGCTGGGGCTCACCTATCTGTTCATCTCGCACGATCTCGCCGTGGTGCGGCACATGTGCGATCGCATCGCGGTGATGGAGAACGGCCGCATCGTCGAGCTCGACGAAGCGGAGACCATCTATCGCAGCCCGCAGCAGCCCTTCACGAAGAAGCTGCTCGCCGCCGCCTTCCTCGGCGCGCTGAGCGATGCCGGTGACACCACAGCGTCGGAGGCGCACTCATGACTCCGTTCTCGAAAGAGACTCTGACCCTGCTCATTCCATCCAAGGGCGCCGCCGACGCGGCATCCGGGGTGAAGAGCTCGTGGCAGCTCACCCTGCGCCGCCTGCGCCGTGACCCGGCCAGCGTGGGCTCGGCGGTGGTGATCGTACTCATCGTCGCTTTCGCGCTCGCCGCCCCCCTGATCGCGCAGTGGACCGGGCACGGCCCCACCGAGCAGTTCCGCGAGACCGGACTGTCACCGGTCGGCATGCCCGTGCCGCCGAACGGCGAGTTCCTGCTCGGCACCGACCAGCTCGGCCGCGATGTGCTGGTGCGCCTGGCCTACGGCGCGCAGGTGTCGCTGCTGGTCGGCGTCGTCGCGTCGCTCGCCGCGTCCGCCATCGGCATCCTGATCGGCATGACCGCCGGTTTCTTCGGCGGCGTGGTCGACACCGTTCTCAGCCGCGTCATCGATCTCGTGATGAGCGTGCCGTTCCTGCTCGTCGCGATCGCCACGGTGTCGGTGCTCGGGCCCAGCCTGCAGCTGTCGATCTCGGTGATCGTGTTCTTCAGCTGGGCTGGTCTCGCCCGCGTGATCCGCGGCCAGGTGCTCGCACTGCGCGAGCGGGAGTTCATCGAGACGGCCCGCTCGCTCGGTCAGTCCCCCATCGCCACGATGTTCCGTGACGTGCTGCCCAACCTCGTCGTGCCGATCGTGGTCTACACGACCCTGATGATCCCCGCCGCGATCGTGTTCGAGGCCACCCTGTCGTTCCTGGGCCTGGGCACCGTGCCGCCCACGCCCAGCTGGGGCAACATGCTCGCGGACGCCTCGAACGGGTCGATGTACATCGTCGCGCCGTGGATGGTGCTCGTGCCGGGCCTCGCGCTGCTGGCCCTGACCCTCACATTCAACCTGCTCGGCGACGGTCTGCGCGATGCGCTCGATCCGTCCTCTGCGAAGGGAGCGCGGGCATGATCCGCTTCCTGATGTCGCGCATCGGCTTCGGCCTGCTGGTGCTGTTCCTGCTCAGCGTCTTCATCTTCGTGCTGTTCTACGTCACGCCCTCGGACCCGGCGCGCATCATCGCCGGCGATAAGGCGACCGAAGCGCTCATGGCGCAGATCCGGACGAACCTCGGCCTCGACAAGCCGATCTGGGAGCAGTACCTCATCTTCATCGGCAAGCTCCTGCAGGGCGATCTCGGCTTCTCGTACCGCTCGAGCCTGCCCGTCGCCGATCTCGTGCTCGCCCGCATCCCGGCGACCATGTCGCTCGTCTTCGGCGCAGTCGTCGTGTGGCTCGCGATCGGCATCCCGATCGGCATCGCCTCGGCCAAGCGCCCGGGCAGCGTGCGCGACCGCCTCGGTCAGGGCTTCGCGCTGGTGGGCATCAGCTTCCCCACCTTCGTGCTGGGCATGCTGGCGCTGTACCTGCTGTACTACCTGCCGACCCGCTTCGGGATGAACCTGTTCCCGCCGTCGGGGTACGTGCCCTTCGCGACCGACCCGCTGCAGTGGGCGTGGCATCTCGCGCTGCCGTGGATGACCCTCGCGATGGTGACCGCGGCCGTGTACGCGCGGCTCACCCGCGGGCAGATGCTCGACGTGCTCGGCGAGGACTACGTGCGCACGGCGCGGGCGAAGGGTCTCACCGAGCGGCGCGTGATCTACGTGCACGCGTTCCGCAGCGCCATGCCGCCCCTGGTCACCCAGCTCGGCATCGACATCGGCCTGCTGCTGGGCGGCGTGATCGTGATCGAGCAGGTCTTCGGACTGCAGGGCGTCGGCGCGCTGGCGGTGACCAGCGTCGCCATGCAGGATCGCCCGGTCGTGATCGCCATCGTGCTGCTCGGCGGACTGTTCGTCGTGCTCTCGAACCTCATCGTCGACCTCTTCTATGCGCTGCTCGATTCCCGGGTGCGCACCCGGGCGCAGTGAGCGCGCCCCCGGTGCCGGTGGGCAGGCCGGATCCGTGCCTGCGACTCACGGGCACCCCCATCGGAAGGCAAGGTGACCTGCATGACCTCTGACAGCACGTACTTCGTCGGCAAGGACATCGTCGCCCGCGACGTGTGGACGACCGTGCCGCTGGACTGGAACGACCCCGACGGCGAGACCATCGAGATCTTCGCCCGCGAGTTCGTCGCCGCCGAGCGCCGCCACGACGACCTCCCCCTGCTGCTGCACCTGCAGGGCGGCCCCGGCGGCAAGGGCGTGCGCCCGGTGGGCCGCGGCGACTGGGTCGCCGCGGCACTGTCGCGCTTCCGGCTCATCGTCCCCGACCAGCGTGGCACCGGCCGATCCACTCCGCTCTCGGGGTCACAGTTCGCCGACATGCCGGCCGAGGAGGCTGCACGACGGCTGTCGCTGCACCGGGCCGACTCGATCGTGCGCGACTTCGAGGCGCTGCGCGCCGCGCACTACGGGGGGCGCCGCTGGTGGACGATCGGGCAGAGCTACGGCGGCTTCCTCACGCTGCGCTACCTCTCGGCCTTCCCGGAGGCGGTCGTGGCCTCGGCGGTGGCCGGCGGACTGCCGTCGCTCGATCCCGACCCCGGCGAGGTCTACCGACGCACATTCCCCCGCGTCGTGGCGAAGAACCGGCTCTTCCGCGAACGCGCCCCGCACCTCGCCGATCGCATCGGGCGGGTCGCCGACATCCTGCAGGCGCAGAATGTGCGCCTCGCCGACGGCGACCGCCTCACCGTGCGCCGCCTGCAGACACTGGGGTTCGACTTCGGCATGGGCCCGGGGTTCGACCGGGTGCACTGGCTGTTCGACGAGGCGTTCGCCGACCGCGCCGAGACTCACCTGAGCGACACCTTCCTCGCCTCGGTCGGCGCGGCCACCGCGTTCGACACCAATCCGCTGTTCATCGCCCTGCAGGAGAGCATCTACGGCGCAGGCCCGACCGGCTGGGCGGCGCAGCGCGAGCGGGAGCGGCATCCGGAGTTCGCCGAGGACGCGCGACCGGTGCTGTTCACCGGCGAGATGGTGTTCCCCTGGATGTTCGACGAGATCCGTGCGCTGCGCGGCTTCCGCGCCGGCGTCGAGCTGCTCGCCGGACGGGAATGGCCGATCGAGCTGTACGACACCGCGCGGCTGGGCGCGAACGAGGTCCCCGTCGAGGCGGTGGTCTACTTCGACGACATGTACGTCGACGCCGGCCTCTCACTCGACACGGCGGCCCGCGTGGGCGGACTGCACGCGTGGGTCACCAATGAGCACGAACACGACGGCATCGTCAAGGACGGCGTCGCCGAGCGACTGTTCACCGCGCTCGAATGGCGCCTCGGCGGCCGCGACCGGCCCTGAGCGGGCCGGCGCGGCATCGCGCACCTCTTCCCCGCCCGACGACCTTCTGGAGATCAGCATGAGCAGTCACAACCACCAGCCCGCCGGCTATGGCGCCGAGGTGCACGTCGTCGACTGGGAGAGCGGCATCCCGAACGCCCGTTCCGACTCGCAGGATCCGCGGATGCCGTCACTCGCGGCCGCCTCGGGCTTCACCGACTGGATCAGGACCGGCTGGGGTGATGCAGACCGCACGCCGCGGGTGGAGCCTGGCGCCGCGCAGGCGGCCGCCCGTCACCGCGAGCGCCTCTCGACCGCCCTTCCGGGTCGCACTCTCGTCGTCGCCGCGGGGCGCGCACACGCACGGCTGAACGACTTCTTCTTCGAATTCCGCGCACACAGCGACTTCCTCTGGCTGGTGGGCTTCGGCGTGGAGGACGGGGTGCTCGTGCTCACCCCCCGTGCCGGGGGACATGACGCGACGCTGTACATCATCCCGCCCGCGCGCCCCGGCGCCGCTGCCTTCCACGCCGACCCCACCCACGGCGAGCTCTGGGTCGGTCCGCTCGCCGGCACCGCTGAACTGGCCGACGCCTTGGACCTGCGCACACGCGAGCTGGACGAGCTGACTGTGCCCGACGACGCACTCATCGCGGGCAGTGCGGTCGTGGGCGCCGTGCCCGGTCGGCAGCTGGGCGGCCGGGCGCGCTCAGCCGAGCTCGCCCAGATGCTCTCCGCGCTGCGAATGCAGAAGGACGCGTGGGAGCTCGCCGAGCTGCGCGCGGCCGTGCAGCACACCGTCGAGGGATTCGCCCAGGTGCGCCGAGAGATCCCCCACGCCGTGCAGCACGGCGGCGAGCGCTGGCTGCAGGGGACCTTCGACCGGCACGCCCGCACGGTCGGCCAGGCACCCGGGTACGCGAGCATCGTGGGCTCGGGAGCGAATGCGCCGATCCTGCACTGGGTGCGCGCCGACAGCCCGGTCGATCCCGAGGCTCTGCTGCTGCTGGACATGGGAGTGGAGAACCGCAGCGGGTACACCGCGGATGTGACGCGCACGCTCCCCGCGAGCGGGCGCTTCACGACTGCGCAGCGCGAGGTGCACGATCTGGTCGAGCGCTCGCACCGCGCCGGGCTCGCCGCGGTGGGGCCGGGTCGCGACTGGCGCGATTTCCACGTGGCTTGCATGGAGGTGCTCGCGCAGGGGCTCTCCGACTGGGGGCTGCTGCCGGTCTCGGTCGACGAGGCGCTCGCCGCGGACGGTCAGCACCACCGCCGGTACATCGTGTGCGGCGTCGGGCACCACCTCGGGCTCGACGTGCACGACTGCGGCGCGTCGTCGTACGCGCAGTACTTCGAAGCCACCATGCAGCCGGGCATGGCGCTCACCGTCGAGCCGGGCCTGTACTTCCACGCGTGGGACGAGACGGTGCCGCCCGAGTTGCGCGGCATCGGCGTGCGCATCGAGGACGACGTCGTCGTGACCGACAGCGGGATCGAGGTGCTCAGCGACGCGCTGCCGATCGATTCCGCAGGGTTGGAGCACTGGATGGCCTCCGTACTGTAATATGTTACATATGACCAACGGCTTCAGCGCCGCGAAAGCTGGAAAGGAACAAAGATGTCTCAGAAGGCTCCCTGGCATGGCGTGATCGTCGCATCCGCCCTGCCGTTCAAGGACGACCTCTCGGTCGACTACGACCGTTTCGCCGATCACGTGCGCTTCCTCGCCGAGAACGGCTGCGACGGGATCGCGCCGAACGGCTCCCTCGGTGAATACCAGAACCTCAGCGAGCAGGAGCGCGCGAAGGTGATCGAGGTCGCGGTGGATGCCGCCCCCGAGGGCTTCTCGGTGATGGCGGGTGTCGGCGCGTACGGCGCGCTGCAGTCGGCGCACTGGGCCGAGCAGGCCGCGAAGGCCGGCGCGGACTGCGTCATGCTGCTGCCCCCGAACACCTACCGCGCGAACCGCGAGCAGGTGAAGCACCACTACGCGACCGTCGCCGAGGTGGGTCTGCCGATCGTGGGATACAACAACCCGATCGACACCAAGGTCGACCTCGTGCCCGACCTCATCGCCGAGATCCACGCGGCCGGTCACATGGTGGGCGTGAAGGAGTTCACCGGTGACCCGCGCCGCATCTACGAGATCAAGGAGCTCGCTCCCGACATCGACATCCTCATCGGCACCGACGACAGCGTTCTCGAGATCGGCATCGCCGGGGCCGTCGGCTGGGTGGCCGGCTACCCCAACGCCATCCCGCAGGCCACCGTCGAGCTGTTCCGGCTGTCGACCTCGGGCGACGTGCGCGACCTCGAGCGCGCCAAGGTGATCTACCGCGACCTGCACAAGCTGCTGCGCTGGGACACCAAGACGGAGTTCGTCGAGTCCATCAAGCTGTCCATGGACGTGCTCGGCCTGTACGGCGGTCCCAGCCGACCGCCGCGCCTGCCCCTTCCGAAGGACGTCGCCGACCGCATCGTCGCCGACACCGAAGAGGCCGCCGCCAAGGGCTACGGGAAGTGACCCGTGCCGTGGGGAACGGCGGCGCCTTGCCTCCGTGCCCCACGGCATCCGGTAGTTTCGTAGGCAGTGCCATGCCGCATGGCACTGCCTACGCTTTTTGATCGGTGGTCGCTCATGGCTCTTCCCTCCGTCGTCACTGCCCTGCAGCCGGTGATGAATCTTCGGGAGCGCGTGGAGGTGGCGCTCGAGGCCGCGATCCGCGCCGGGGAGATGGCTCCCGGCGAGCTGTTCTCGGCGCCCGCGCTCGCTGCCCGGTTCAACGTCTCGGCCACACCGGTGCGCGAGGCCATGCTGAACCTCGAGAAGCTGGGCTTCGTCGAAGCAGTGCGCAACAAGGGATTCCGCGTCACCGAGGTGCGCGATGACGAGGTGGCGAACATCGTCGCGGTGCGGCGGCTGCTCGAGCCGCCGGTGATGCGCGAGCTGGCGGGGAAGATCCCCGCGGATGCCATCGAGAAGCTGCGCGCGACGGCGGATGCCATCGTCGACGGTGCCTCCAGCGGCGACCTCACCACCTACCTCGAGGCCGACCGCGCCTTCCACGAGGCGATCAACGTGCACAGCGGCAACCCGCGCCTGGCCACGCTCATCTCGCAGCTGCGCAAGGAGACCCGCCTGCCTGGCCTGGCCGATCTGCTGGCCACGGAGGAGCTGTCACGCTCGGCCGCGGAGCACCACGAGCTGCTGGACCTGCTCGCGGCGGGCGAGGGTGAGCGCGCCGAGCGCCTCATGCACCAGCACATCGGCCACGTCATCGGCTGGTGGGCGGGACGGCCCGAAGCCGGCAGCTGACGCCTGCTCGCCCGCGTGGCGGATCATCCGTGCGAGGTACACGGATACCTCGCATGCACGACGCGGTGCGGATCCGCTGCGGCGAGGCTGGAAGCATGAACGCACGCACAGCCCTCGCCGCTTCCGCCCTGATTGCCGCAGCGGGGTTCTCCCTGACCGGATGCGCGGTGCACGAGGAGCTCGTCCACCAGCAGTCCACGCACACCTTCGACGACCTCGCCGCGTTCCGTGCGGAGGCCGAGGTCGACGCGCCGTGGCTCCCCGCGGATGCCACCGACATCACCGTGCGCACCTCGACGTCGGAGAAGTCCGATGACGTGGTCATCCTGCTCACCGGTGAATCCCCTCTCGCCGGCGACTGCGCGGATGTTGAGCGACGCTCGGCACCGGTGTGGACGCTCGACGACGCACCGGACCCTTACGCGGCGAAAACGGTCTTCGCCTGCGGCGACTGGAGCGTGATCCCCGCAGAGGACGGCTGGTTCGGCTGGACGCCGAACTCCGACGCGGAGCGCGCGGACGCGCGGGGGAAGTGACCGGTCGGCGATAAGCGCACCGTCTGGTCGCACGCCGCTGTCGGATACGCGAAAACCCCCGATTTCTCGGGGGTTTTCATGGCGGTGACGGTGGGATTTGAACCCACGGTAGGGGGTTACCCTACACAACTTTTCGAGAGTTGCACCTTCGGCCGCTCGGACACGTCACCGTCGTCCAGCTTACGACATCCGGTCGCCGCTGCGCGAATCGGCAGCGACACCTGCGACGAGCAGCGATAGCGCGTGACATATTACTGAATCGACCCTAGATTGGGAGCATGCCCGACGTCATCGCCGATCTCGCCCTGGTCAACGCGCAGCTGCTCGCCGAGCGGGTGAGCATGTCCGCCGCCATCGCCGCCGTGCAGAGCACATTGCGAGAGGGCTTCGACCCCGAGCACGATCTCGCCCGGCAGATCCTCGACGTTCCCAACGGGCAGCTGCTGCTCATGCCCGCGGCCGCAGGCGGAGCCGTGGGTCAGAAATTCGCCACGGTCGCCCCCGGCAACCCCGCGCGCGGACTCGAACGCATCCAGGGCGTCTACATCCTCGTCGACGGCGAGACTCTCGCACCCACGGCCATCCTCGACGGCACCGCGCTGACGAGCCTGCGCACCCCGGCGGTCTCCGCCGCCTGCGCCGATGTCCTCGCCGAGCCGGACGCTGCTGATCTCGTGGTCGTCGGCACCGGCCCGCAGTCGGTCCGTCACGTCGAGGCGTTCGCGGCGATCCGCCCGTTGCGCTCAGTGCGCATCGTCGGGCGGGATGCCGGGCGCGCGGCATCCGCGGTGGAGGCGTCGCGTTCCTATGCGCCGGACGCCGACATGGGCATCGGCACCCTCGACGACATCGCGGCCGCCGACCTCATCGTCTGCGCGACCACGGCATCCGCTCCCCTGTTCCCCTCGGACTCGGTGCGCGACGACGCGACGATCGTCGCGATCGGCTCGCACGAGCCCGACCGCACCGAGCTCGATCCGGTTCTCGTCGGGCGATCCCAGGTCGTCGTGGAGAGCCGGCGGGTCGCGGCATCCGAGGCCGGCGACGTGATCGTCGCGGTCGAGGCCGGGATGCTGCGCCTCGACGACGTCGTGACCATGCACGAGCTGTTCGCCGGTGCGATCACCGCCGCGACGGACCGCCCGCGGATCGTCAAGACCTGCGGCATGGGCTGGCAGGATCTCGCCGTCGCCCGGCTGGCCGTCTGAGCGCCGCCGCAGCACGGAACCTCGAAGGAGAGCACATGAAGTGGAGCACCGAAGACTGGCACACCGCCGGCGAACCGTTCCGCATCGTCGAGAACGTGCCCACGCACGGGAGCACGGTCGCAGAACGCCGGGTTGAGGCGATCAACGGCGAGGCGGATGCCATCCGCAGGTTCCTCTGCCTCGAACCGCGCGGCCATGATGACATGTACGGCGGCTTCATCACCCCGCCCGACGACGCGGGCGCGGACTTCGGCGTGCTGTTCTGGCACAAGGACGGCTTCTCGACCGCGTGCGGTCACGGCACGATCGCCCTCGGCGCCTGGGCGGTGCGCACCGGCCGAGTCCCGTCCGACCCCGACGGCGAGACGGCGGTGACGATCGACGTTCCGAGCGGACGCGTGCAGGCGCTGGTGCGCCAGAGCGCAGGGCGCATCGACGAGATCGTCTTCCGCAACGTCGAATCCCGGGTGCTCGCCCGCGGCATCCCGCTGCGCACGTCGCGCGGCGACGTCGAGGTCGACCTCGTCTTCGGCGGCGCGGTCTACGCGACGCTGCCCGCCTCGGCCGTCGCGCTCGAGGTCACCCCGCAGCACACCACCGATCTCATCGCGATCGGCCGCGAGATCAAGTGGGCGCTCAACGAGCATCCGACCGCACAGCTCGAGGATGACCGTCTCTCGGGGGTGTACGGCACCATCCTGTTCGACGATCTCGGCCGCACCGACGCGGGTCCCCACCAGCGCAACGTGACCGTGTTCGCCGACGGCGAGGTCGACCGCAGCCCGTGCGGCTCGGGCACTGCGGCGCGAGTGGCGCTGCTCGCGGCGACCGGAGAGCTGGCCGATGACGAGACGCTCACCCACGACTCGATCATCGGCACCCGCTTCCTCGCGCGCGTCGCCGAGCGCACGACAGAGGGGGTCATCCCCGAAGTCCGCGGCATGGCGCACCGAGTCGGCACCTGCACGTTCGAACTCGACGAGAACGACCCCGTCGCCGACGGCTTCAGCCTGCGCTGACCGAGAGAACCGAGGAGACATGAGCATGTCCGCACCCGCAGCACCCCTGACGATCACCGGCGCCCAGATCTGGGACGGCGAGCGCTTCGAGCGCCGCGACCTGCACTTCGCCGAGGGAAGGGTGTGCGAGCGCCCGCAGCCCGACGCCGACGTGGTCGACGGCGCCGACCTCTGGGTCGTGCCCGGACTCATCGACGCGCACTTCCACGCCTACGCCACGAGCATGGACGGCTTCGAGAACGAGCGGGGCCCGCTCAGCTACGCCGCACTCAACGGCGCGCGCCGGCTCACCCGGGCGCTGCAGCGCGGTTTCACGACCGTGCGCGACGTCGCGGGCGGCGACATCGGGCTGGCTCAGGCGATCGATGCCGGGCTCTTCCCTTCCCCTCGGTACCACTTCACTGGCCCGGCGCTCAGCCAGACCGGCGGGCACGGCGATCCGCGCGCGGCCCACGTCGACGTGTGCTTCTCGCACGGGCACATGTGCGAGGTGATCGACGGCGTCGACGCCCTGCGCGTCGCCGTGCGCGAGCGGCTGCGCACCGGCGCCCACGCGATCAAGGTGATGGCCTCGGGCGGGGTGTTCTCGCTGACCGACCCGATCCGCGTCCCGCAGTACTCCCCCGACGAGCTGCGCGCCGTGGTCGACGAGGCCACCCGCCGCGGCAGCTACGTCGCCGCGCACGCGTACTCGTCCGAGGCCGTGCAGCATGCTGTGCGCGCCGGCATCCGATCGATCGAGCACGGCAACCTCATCGATGAGGCGACGGCCGAGATGATGGCCGAGGCGGGTGCTTTCCTCGTGCCCACCCTGGCCGCGTACGACGCGATGGACCGCCGCGGCGCCGAGATCGGGCTGAACGCCGTCTCCCTCGCGAAGAACGCCGAAGTGCTGACGAAGGGGCAGGATGCCGTGCGGCTCGCCCACGCCGCCGGCGTGCGGGTCGGCTTCGGCAGCGACCTGATGGGTGACCTCGAAGACGACCAGCTCGCCGGGGCGCGTCTGCAGGTCGAGGCCAGCGGTGCCGCCAGGACACTGCAGTCGATGACCGTCGTGAACGCCGAGCTGATCGGGGATACCGCGCTGGGACACCTGCGACCGGGCGCGTACGGGGACGCCGTGCTGCTGGCATCCGACCCGCTCGCCGACCCCTCGACGCTGTGGCGCGAGGACGCACGCCTCGGCGTCATCCGCTCCGGCGTCCGCGTCTGACCACGCAGCCGACGACAGCCACGGTTCAGCGACACCCCCATCCAAGGCCGAGACCCCCACGTGCGCCTGCGCACACGTGGGGGTCTCGGCGTAAGGCGGGTCTCAGCTGAGAGGCGAGACCAGCCGGCGGGTCAGCGGGCGAACGATCCCCACTCGTGCGAGCGACCGGCCTCGCTGCGCTGCTGCGGCACGTTCCACGGGTTGCCGTCGCGCAGCGGTGCGGGCAGCAGCTCCTGCGGGGCACCCTGGTAGGCCACGCCGCGCAGGAAGCGGGTGATCGCGGCGGTGCCGACGCTCGTGGCATCCGTCGTGGTCGCCGGGTACGGGCCGCCGTGCTGCATCGCCGGAGTGACCGAGACGCCGGTGGGCCAGCCGCCGAACAGCACGCGTCCGCTGGTCTGCGCGAGCGCGTCGACGAGCGGGGCGAGGGATCCGTCGGCGAGCTCGTCCGGGCGGGCGTGCACGGTCGAGGTGAGGTTGCCGGGGAACAGCTCGACGTGCAGCTGCGGCAGCGCATCACGGTCGCGGTACTGCACGATCACCGAGAGCGGCCCGAACGACTCCTCGAGCAGCGCGTCGCGGTTGCCCATCAGGGTGTCGACGTCGACGGTCACCACGGTCGGGGTCGCGTAGGCCTGCCCCGCGTCGTCCGTGCGCACCTCGCCCCGTGCCAGCACAGTGACCCCGTCGGCGCCCAGCACGTCGTCGCGACGCTGCGAGAAGGCGCGGCCGATGCCGGGGTTCAGCAGCCGGTGCTCGTCGACGGAGCCCGCGGCGTCGGTCACCGCGCTGAGGTCGGCCCCCTCCGGGACGAACAGGAACCCGGGCTTGGTGCACAGCTGGCCGGCCGAGCCCGACGCCGAGGCCACGAACGCCTCGAGCAGCTCGGAGTCGGCGTACGTCGCATAGACCGGGTTCACGCTGCCCAGCTCGCCGAAGAACGGGATCGGCACGGGTCGGGATGCCGCGATGTCGGCCAGCATCCGGCCGACGTGCGTCGAACCGGTGAACGCCCCGGCACGGATGCGCTCGTCTTTCAGCAGGGCGAGGCCGTTCTCCTGCCCGCTGATCAGCTGGAAGGTCCCCTCGGGCATCCCCGCGCCCTCGAGGGCCGCGGCGACGATCTCGGCGGTGCGCCGCGACAGCTCCGGATGCCCGGAATGCGCCTTCACCACCACGGGGCATCCCGCCGCGAGTCCGGCGGCCGAGTCGCCGCCCGCGACCGAGAACGCGAACGGGAAGTTCGATGCGGCGAAGTTCAGCACCGGGCCGACCGGCTCCAGCATCCGGCGCAGGTCCGGTCGCGGACCGATGACGTACTCGGGGTCGGCTGCGTCGATGCGCACGTCGAGGTAGCCGCCGTCGACGATGGTGTCGGCGAACAGGCGCAGCTGCCAGGCCGTGCGTCGCAGCTCGCCGGCCAGCCGCGCCTCGGTGAGGCCGGTCTCGCGCATCGCGATCTCGATGAGTTCGGGCGCTGCGGCCTCGAGCGCCTCGGCGACCGCGACCAGGGCCGCACCGCGCTCGCGGGGGCTGGTGCGGGCGAACGGGCGGGCGGCGGCGGCCGCGGCGGCGGCGACGGCGTCGATGGGCTTCTCTGTCACTGTTCTCTCCTCGTTTCGATGTCTGTCTGTCTGTGCTGTCGAAGTGGGGTTCGGTGTGCGGGTCAGAACACGAATCCCTCGGGGAACGGGTCGTCCGGGTCGAGCAGGTACTGCCCGAGTCCGGTCACCCACGCGCGTCCGGTGATCGTAGGCACCACGGCGGGGCGGTCGCCCACCCGCGTCTCGGCCACCAGCGTGCCGGTGAACTCGGTGCCGATGAACGACTCGTTCACGAACGGAGTGTGCAGGGCGAGCTCGCCGCGGGCGTGCAGCTCGGCCATCCGCGCGCTCGTGCCCGTGCCGCACGGCGAGCGGTCGAACCAGCCCGGGTGGATCGCCATCGCATGACGGGATCGCACGGCATTCGAGCCGGGGGCGATGAACTCGACGTGGTGCACGTGGTCGGCGCCGCGCAGCACCGGATGCACGGGCGGGGCCTGAGTGTTGATCGCGTCCATGATCGCGAGGCCCGCGGCGAGGATGTCGTCCTGCCGGGCGCGGTCGAAGGGCAGCCCCACCTGCTCGAGCTCGACGAGCGCGTAGTAGTTGCCGCCGAAGGCGACCGAGTAGCTGATCTCGCCGATGCCGGGCACGTCGATGCGCTCGTCGAGGCGGTCGACGAAGCTCGGCACGTTCTCGATCGTGACGTCGACGGCCCGGCCGTCCTCCACGCGCACTCGCGCGATGACCAGGCCGGCGGGGACGTCGAGGCGGATCTCGGTGACCGGCTCGGTGACCTCGACCATGCCCGTCTCGACGAGCACCGTCGCCGCCCCGATGGTGCCGTGGCCGCACATCGGCAGGAACCCGGATGCCTCGATGAACACGATGCCCCAGTCGGCGTCGTCCCGCGCCGGCGGCTGCAGCAGCACACCGGACATGGCGGCGTGACCGCGCGGCTCATTCATGAGGAAGCCGCGCAGCCCGTCGAGGTGCTCCATCGCGTACAGGCGGCGGTCGTTCATCGTCGCGCCGGGGATGCGTCCCACCCCGCCGGTGACGACGCGTGTCGGCATCCCCTCGGTGTGCGAGTCGACGGCCTGGATCGTTCGACGGGCGCGCATCAGATTCCTCCTGCGAGATCGGGCGGCGTGAGACCAGTGGTCGGACGCGGGTGGGTCGGGTTCATCTTCTCAGTCGCGCATCTTCTCAGTCGCGCATCGAACGGTGTCGCGTCTCGGGCATCGTGACGACCACAAGCAGCGCGAGCACCGTGATGATCACGACGTACCAGGCGGGCGCGACGGTGGAACCGGTCACGCCGATCAGCCAGGTCGCGAGCAGCGGTGCCGTGCCGCCGAAGATCGTGAAAGCCAGGTTGTAGCTGATCGATGCACCCGTGTAGCGCACTCGGGCCGGGAAGAGTTCGACGAACGCGGGGCCGGCGGGGCCGAAGAACAGTCCGAGGGCGAGGCCGAGCAGCCCCTGACTGATGATCGCCGCGCCGAGCGTGCCGACGCCGACGAGCAGGTACGCCGGCAGGGCGACGATCGCACCGAACAGTCCGGCGATCAGCAGCATGCGCCGGCGCCCGATGCGGTCCGACACGAGAGCGGCGACAGGCACGGTGAAGAAGGTGATGAGCAGGGCGATGCTGTTCGAGATCAGGGCGGCCGACGACTCGAGCCCGATCGTCACCGTCATGTACGAGAAGAAGTAGCCCGTCAGCGAGTAGTAGCCCAGGCTGGCGACGGCGGCGATGCTGAAGCAGACGAGCATGTTGCGCCACTGCTCGCGGAACACGGTGCGAATCGGCGCCGACTCCACCTGCCGGTTCTCGCGCATCTCGAGGAATGCGGGCGACTCGTCGACTCGCGTGCGGATGTACAGACCGACGACGGCCAGCGGCGCACCCAGCAGGAAGGGCACCCGCCACCCCCACGCCTGGTACGCATCGGGCGAGAGGACGGTGGTGAGGGCCAGCACGAGCAGGGCGGCGATGACCGGCGGCAGGTTCGACCACGTGTAGACCATGCCGACGTTGAAGCCACGACGCGCCGTCGGCGAGTGCTCGGCGACGAACGAGTTCGAGCCAATGGTCTCGCCGGCGGCCGAGAGTCCCTGCACCATGCGGAGCACGACCAGCAGCACCGGTGCCGCGACGCCGATCGCCGCATACGTCGGCAGCAGGCCGATCAAGGTGGTGGAGATGCCCATGACGAGGATCACCCCGGCCAGCACGCGCTTGCGGCCGAGCCGGTCGCCGAGGTAGCCGAGAAGGAACGCGCCGATGGGGCGCGCGACGAATCCGACCGCGTAGATGGCGAACACCGCCATGAGCGCCGCGGCCGCATCGGTCTTCGGAAAGAAGAGCACGGCGATCACGGGCGCCGCGTACGCGTACACCGCGAAGTCGAACCATTCGACGAAGTGTCCTATCGCCGACGACGTCATCACCTTGCGGACTCGACGTGCGTCGGCGGGAGCGGGTGAGTCGATCGGGTTCTCTGTTGCGGTGCTGCTCATTGCGTCTCCTTCGTCGCGTACTGGCGTGTAACATGTTACACGCTACACAACGCTCGAGACCGTGTCGTCGCTCGAACTCACCCGCGGGGCACGGATGCCGACGCCGCGTCATCCGTGCCAGACCGCGTGGCGTCCGAGCCGGCGAGTGCGGCGAGCTCGCCGATGCGCACCGACGAGAGCACCGGGCGCCGGTCGACGCCGAAGCTCGTGCCGAGCACGTCCTCCACGCTGCGGCCGCAGGTACGGCCCTGACAGGCGCCGAGCGCGGCGCGGGTGGACAGGCGCATGGCGCGCGACGAGGCGGACGAATACTCGTCGATCCGCGCCTTGGGCACACTCTCGCAGCGACAGATGATCGTGTCGTCCTCGAGCCATGTCGGCCACCCCCGGCCGATGCGGTGCACGTCCAGGCGCGCGGCGAACGCGCGCATCCGTCGCCGGGCGGCCAGCGGAGCCCTCCAGCGGCGGTCCGTTTCGGGCACTCCCGCGGCGGCCAGACCGGCGATCTCCCCCTCGGCGAGCGCGGCATCCGCGCCGCCGATCCCGGTGATCTCGCCCGCGGCGTACACACCGGCGACGCTGGTGCCCTGGTCGTCGCCGACCTGCACGAAGCGGTCGGAGCCGATCTCGCAGCCGAACTGGATGGCCGCCTCGAGCCGCGGCGTGAATCCGTGCCCGAGGGCGACCGAGTCGCACTCGATGATCCGCTCGGTTCCGGCGATCGGACGCCAGTCGGCATCGATCCGCTGCACGGTGACCGCTTCCACGCCGGCGTCGCCGTGGATGCGCGTGACCGCGCTGCCGAAGCGGTACGGGGTGCGGTGCCGCGCCAGCGAGAGCAGGTACGAGCCGAGTTCTCCGGCCTTGCCGACGGCGGCGGCGAGCTCCCACGCGCGGGCGCCCCAGCCGCGCAGCATCCGGCCGGTCGAGGTCGCCTCGACGACCTCGGCGACCTGCCCGCCCATCAGTGCCACGCTCTGCGCGACCGGCAGCAGGAACGGACCGGCGCCGGCGACCACGGTGCGCACGCCGGGTGCGAGCCCGTCGCGCTTGGCCAGCGCCTGTGCGGCGCCGGCGGAGGTCACTCCAGGAAGAGTCCACCCTGGCACCGGCAGCACGCGATCGTGCGCGCCGGTGGCGACGATGACCGCATCAGCCTCGATGGTCTCCGCGCGTCGGTCCGCCGCGTCGGCGGGACCGATCAGCACGTGCGCGCGCAGGGGCGGGCCCGCCTCGACGCGCCACACGCTCGCCGACGACACCACGCGCACCCCACGGAGCCGGTCGCGCAGATCGGCGAAGCGGCGGCGCTGGTGCTGCAGACGCTCGTCGGTGAGCACAGGATGGTGGCGCCAGAACTGCCCGCCGACGCGCTCGCCCTCGTCGACGAGCACTACCTCGGCACCGGCGTCTGCGGCGGCTGCGGCGGCGGCGAGGCCGGCGGGGCCGGCGCCGATGACCATCACCCGGCGCGCCGTATCGCTCATGCGCGGGTCTCCTTCTCGATCACGTCGCCGTCGCAGGCGGTGCGCTGGCATGCGCGCACGCCCTCGACGCCGTTGACGGTGAGCACGCAGTCCTGGCAGACCCCGATGCCGCAGAAGATGCCGCGTTCGCCGCCCTCGGCGGTGCGCCAGGTGCGGTGCCCGTGGGCGAGCAGCACGCCGGCGATGCTCTGGCCGTCGCGTCCTTCGAGCGACTCCCCGTCGAATCGGATCTGTACGGTCATGCCGCGGCTCCCTGCAGAGTGGCGCGCGAGGGAAGGAAGGGCGTCGGATCGAGCGGCGCGGAGGCGCCGAGCACGGCGTGCGCGATGAGCGCCCCGGTCGTGGGTGCCAGGCCGATGCCGGCGCCTTCGTGCCCGGCGGCATGGAACAGTCCCTGCACCCGCGCGTCCGCGCCGATGGCAGGCAGGTGGTCGGGCGCGTACGGGCGGAAGCCGAAGTAGGTGCGCAGCAGCATCGTGTCGCGCAGGAAGGGGAACAGCCTGGCGGCCTTCGCGGCGATCTCGGCGAGCGGCGCGAGCAGTCCGTCCTCCGAGAATCCGACGCGCTCGCGGCTCGAGCCGATCAGCACGGTGCCGGCGGGGGTCGACTCCACCACCGTCGAGGTCTGCAGTGCGGCATCCGCCGATCCGACCGCGCCCACGTAGTCGGCGTCGTACACCTTGTGGAAGATGCGCTGCGGCATCGCTGTCGTCACCAGGATCGTGCCGCGGCGCGGCCGGATGTCGAGGACGGCGCCGAACAGCGCGGCGATCTCCCCGGCCCACGGCCCCGCGCAGTTCACCACGGCATCCGCGTCGATGCGGCCGGTCGGGGTGCGGACACCCCGCACCCGCCCCGCCTCGACGACGGCACCGGTGACCTCGGTGATCTGCAGCTGCGCGCCGAGGTGACGGGCGCGGGCGAGCATCGCCTGCGTGGCCAGGCTGGGCTGCACCTGGGCGTCGTCGGGGTAGTGCACGCCGACGGCGATCTCGGGGGCGAGATGCGGCTCGGCGGCACGCAGTGCCGGTGCGTCGAGCGCCTCGGCGCGGATGCCCATCTCGCGCTGCGCGGCGGCGAAGCCCTGCAGCGCCTCCGCGCCCTGGGCGAAGGCGACCACGACACCGCCCTTCGCCTCGAACTCGGTGGCCGGCTGCCCGGGCACGCGCTCGGCGTCGAGACGGGCGGCGAGCTCACGCCACGCGCGGTTCGCCTCGATGGCCATGACCGCTTCGGCTCCCGGCTGCTTGTCGGAGACGAGGATGTTGCCTTCGCAGCGGCTCGACGTCTCACCGGCGACCCCGGTGCGATCGACCACGACCACCTCGGCTCCCGCTTCGGCGAGGCTGAGCGCGCAGGCGGCGCCGATCGCGCCCGCCCCGATAACGATGATCCGCATCGATCACACCTCCTCGATCCCAGTCTAGTGCAATGTCACATGCACACTGCGGTCGGTCAGCCCCCGAGATACGCGTCGATCACCCGGGCGTCCGCCGCAAGTTCCGCGGCCGGACCCGACAGGGTGGTCTGCCCGCTCTCGACGACGTACGCGCGGTCGGCGATCTTCAGCGCCGCGCGGGCGTTCTGCTCGACCAGCAGCACGGTGGTGCCCTGGGCGTTGACCGCCTGGATCGTCTCCATGACCTGCTTGACCACCAGCGGGGCGAGCCCCATCGACGGCTCGTCGAGCAGCAGCAGCTTCGGTCCGCCGATGATCGCGCGTCCGATCGCGACCATCTGCTGCTCGCCGCCCGAGAGCGTGCCGCCCTGCTGGCGGCGCCGCTCGGCCAGGCGGGGCATCAGCGCGTACACCTGCTCGACGCGCTGGGCGATGAGCTTCGCGTCCCGCACGGTGTACCCACCCAGCAGCAGGTTCTCGTGCACGGTCATGGTCGAGAAGATTCGCCGGCCTTCCGGCACGTGGATAAGCCCGGCCGCGACGATGTCCCAGGGCTTGGCGGTGGTGAGATCCATCTCACCCCAGCGCACCGCGCCCGACTTCGGTCGCACGAGCCCCGAGAGCATGTTCATCGTCGTCGACTTGCCGGCGCCGTTGTTGCCGAGCAGGCACACGATCTCGCCGTCCTGGACCTCGAAGCTCAGGCCCCGCAGAGCGTGCACGCGACCGTAGTAGACGTCGGCCGCATCGACTGTCAGCGTGCTCACGACCGGCCCCCCTTGCGGGTGCGGCCCGGTCGGGCAGGATCGAGCGATGACAGGTTCACGGTGCCGGTCTGCAGCTTGGTGTCGTCGAGTGCCTCGTCTTCGACGCCGAGGTACGCCTCGATGACCACCGGATCGTGCTTGATCTGCTCGGGCGTGCCCACCGCGATCTCCTTGCCGTAGTTGAGCACCACGATGCGCTCGGCGAGCTCCATGATCAGGCCCATGTCGTGCTCGATCAGCACCACGGCGACGCCGAGGTCGCGGATGCGGCGGATGAGCTGCATCAGGCCCTGCTTCTCGTTGAAGTTCAGTCCGGCTGCCGGTTCGTCCAGCAGCAGCAGCTTCGGCCCGGTGGCGAGGGCGCGAGCGATCTCGACGCGGCGCTGCTCGCCGTAGGGCAGCTGCGTGACGTAGAGGTTCTCGTCGCCGGTGAATCCGACGAAGTCCAGCCATCCTCGGGCCTGCTCGGCGCACTCCGCCTCGGCACGCCGGTACCCGGGCGTGTGCAGCAGCGTCGCCCAGAACCCTTCGCGCAGGTTGGCGTGCATGGCCGTCTTGACGTTGTCGAGCACGCTGAGCTCGCGGAACAGCCGCAGGTTCTGGAACGTGCGCGCCATCCCCCACTTCGTCACCCGCGAGGGCAGGACGCGGTAGAAGCCGAAACTCTGCAGCAGGTCGACCAGGCGCAGGGTGCGGAAGATCCCAGGCGCTTCGCGCACGATGTCCTTGCCGTCGAAGACCACGGATCCGGATGTGGGCAGGTAGAACGCCGAGATGCAGTTGAACGCACTGGTCTTGCCGGCACCGTTGGGCCCGATCACCGCGAGGATCTCCCCCGCCTCGACCGAGAAGCTCAGCCCGTCGACGGCCTTCACGCCCCCGAACTGCAGGCGCAGGTCCTTCACCTCCAGCAGCGCGCTCATCGGCTCTCCTCGCCTTCCACGGTCTCGAGGTCCTCATTGGCCGTCGACGGCGGGACCGCCATGAACCCGGCCGTCGCGGGCGGCACCGGCCTGCGCTTCTTCAGCCAGGGCAGCACGGCGGTGGCCGGCCAGAGCCCTGAGGGACGGAACAGCATCACCACCACGAGCAGCACACCGAAGATGAGGAAGCGCCACTCGGCGAAGTCGCGCAGCAGCTCGGGGGCGAGCGAGACGAACAGCGCGCCGATGATCACACCCGGAGTCGAACCCATGCCGCCGAGCACGACCGCCATGAGGATGAGCGCGGAGTACAGGAACATGAAGCTGTTCGGGCTGATCGCCGACAGGTGCGTCGCCATGAGCTGCCCAGCGAGACCGGCCCAGACCGCGCCGATGATGTACGCCATGATCTTCGCGATGTACGTGTTGATGCCCATCGCCTCGGCGGCGTCCTCGTCGTCACGCACGGCCTTCCAGGCCCGGCCGAGACGACCGCGGGCGAGGCGCCCGGCGCCGATCACGCCCACGAGCACGACGACAGCGGCGACGAAGTAGTAGAACACCACACGCTGCGGGAACTCCAGTCCGAACACGGTGAAGCCGTCGGCGAAGCTCCAGTCGCCGAAGTGCCAGGTGGGGATGCCGTGGATGCCGGAGGGCCCGCCGGTGATGTCGAGGTTGTTCGCGGTGATGCGGATGATCTCACCGAAGCCGAGCGTGACGATGGCGAGGTAGTCGCTGCGCAGGCGCAGGGTGGGCGCGCCGATGATGATGCCGGCGACGATGCACGCCAGAACCGTGGCGGGAAGGGCCGCCCACATCGGCCAGCCGAGAACCGTGGTGAAGATCCCGGAGGTATAGGCGCCCACGGCGAAGAACGCGATGTAGCCCAGGTCGAGCAGCCCGGCATAGCCGACGACGACGTTCAGCCCCATGCACAGCATGATGTAGATCAGCGCACTCGTCGCGATCGACATGGTGTACCGCGACGCGTCGAGGAACGGCAGCACGATCAGCAGCACGATGCTGATCGCGCCGAGCGCGCGCAGGAAGCCGGTGTTGGACGAGAGGATGCCCGCCGGCGCGGCCGGGCGATCGAACAGCGGGGACGGGGCGCGCAGGGCGGCGCTGTCTCTGAATGCGGAGCGGGACATGTCACATCCTCTCGACGACGCGGGCGCCGAGCAGCCCGGTGGGTTTGAAGGTGAGGAACAGGATGAGGAAGGCGAACGAGAAGACGTCTCGCCATTCGCCGCCGAACCACGCCGAGCCGAACGACTCGAGCAGCCCGAGCAGCAGGCCGCCGAGCATGGCGCCGTAGAGGTTGCCGATGCCGCCGATGACGGCTGCGGTGAATGCCTTCAGTCCGATGATGAATCCCATCAGGAAGTCGATCGAGCCGTAGTAGGCGCCGGCCATCACGCCGGCCGCTCCCGCGAGCGCGGAGCCGATGAAGAACACCGTGGCGATCACGCGGTTGACGTTGACGCCCATCAGCTGCGCACCCTGCGGGTCGAGAGCGATCGCGCGCATCGCCCGTCCCTGACGTGTGCGCTCGACGATGTGCGCGAGCACGAGCATCAGCGCGGCCGCGATCACGACGAGCACGATCTGCGCGGCGGTGATGCGCATGCCGGCGAAGTTGAAGCCCGACGACTCCAGCCGCACCGGGAACGCCTCGGGGTTGGGGCCGAAGATCTGGCGCACGGCGTACTCGAGGGTGAACGAGACGCCGATGGCGGTGATCAGCACAGCCAGCCGCGGGCTCTTGCGCAGCGGGCGGTACGCGATGCGCTCGATGCCGACGCCGATGAGACCGGTGGTCACCATCGACAGCAGCATGATGACCAGCAGCAGCGGGATCGACGACTCGTTCGAGATCCCGAACGCCGACATGGTGGCGAAGCCGGCGAAGGCGCCGAGCATGTAGATGTCGCCGTGCGCGAAGTTCAGCAGCTTGATGATCCCGTAGACCATGCTGTAGCCGAGCGCGACGAGGGCGTAGAACGAGCCGACGATGAGGCCGTTCCAGATGAGTTGCATCACTGCGGATGTCCTTGCTCGTCAGGGGCGGGAGGAAGCGTCCCGGGCGCGAACCGCGCGGATACCGGGCAGGCGGACGCCGGGCAGGCGGATACCGGGCAGACGGATACCGGGCAGACGGATACCGGGCAGGCGGGGCGGCTCGCGCCGCCCCGCCGCGTCGGTCTCAGCCCTGCAGGTCGTCCTTGAGCACGAAGCTGCCGCTCGCGGGGTCGATGCCCACGATCACGAAGCCGCCGCCCGAGAGGGTGTGGTCCTTGGTGAAGGTCAGCGGGCCGGCGAAGGTCTTGAAGTCCTTCAGCCCCTCCAGCGCCGCGACGACCTTGTCGAAGTCGGTGCTGTCGGCCTCGTCGATCGCCTCCGCGACCACGCGCACGGCATCGTACGACTGCGTGGAGTACGGGCCGGGCTTGCCGCCGGCCAGCTTCTCGTAGTCGGCGATCCACTTGTCGGCGCCCTGGATCATGTCGGGCGTCTGGGTGAAGGTCCCCACCACGTTCTCGGTGTAGCCCTTGCCGGCGATCTCGGCGAACTTCGCGTCGACCGAGCCGTCGCCCACCAGGAACGCGCCCTCGTAGCCGGCGTCGGTGGACTGCCGCACGATCAGGCCGCCCTCCTGGTAGTACCCGGTCCAGTAGACGAGGTCGGGCTTCGCCGACGCGAGCTGAGTGGCCACGGCCGAGTAGTCGTTCTCGCCCGGCGTGACGGTGGCCTCGAACGAGATGGTGAGGCCGGCGTCTTTCGCCTGCTGCACGAACGAGTCGGCGAGGTCGGCCGAGTACGCCGTGGCGTCGTCGATCGCCGCCACGTTCTTCGCGCCGATCTTCTCGGCGTACGTCACCGCGGCCTTGGCCTGCTGGGTGCCGGTGCCGTTGATGAGGAAGACGCCGGGCAGCTTCTGCTTGACGAGCTCGTTCGAGTTCGCCGCGGGGATCACCATCGGGATGCCGGCTTCGTCGAAGATCGGCAGGGTGGGCAGTGTCGCGCCCGAGCAGTAGCCGCCCACCGAGGCGACCACGCCGTTGGTGACGAGCTTGTTCGCTGCCGCGACCGAGGCGGTGGCGTCGCAGGCGTCGTCTTCGACGACGAGCTCGAGCTTGCGGTCGTCGATCCCGCCGTCGGCGTTGATCTCATCGATCGCGAGCTGCGCGCCGTTCTTCATGTAGTCGCCGAAGGCCGACTCGCTGCCCGAGAAAGGCGCGAGCATACCGAGCTTGATGGGGCCGTCGGACTCGCCGCCGTCCTTACCGTCGCCGGCGCCGAGACCACCTGAGCAGCCGGCGGTGATGATGATCGCGCCTAGAGCGGCGACGAGGGAGAGAGTGCGTCGCAGACGCGGAGTGCGGGTATGCATGTGATGGTCCTCCTGGATGCCTCATTGCATGTGCCATCGGATAGTACGTGACACATTACTGGGCGCATGGCCGGAACGGAATCCTTTGAGACCAATCCGTGACCGATCCGGTGACGAGCGACGATCAGCTCTCGTCGCGCCCGCTCCAGATACCGCCGACGTGGCCGATGTGGCGCCGCATCAGCGCCTCGGCCCCCGCTCCGTCGCCGGCGATCAGCAGGTCGACCAGCTGTGCATGCTCGAGCGCGGTCGGCATGAGCGCGTCGGACTCGACCAGGTGCGCAAGGCCCACCAGGCGGGTCTGCTGACGCAGCTCGCGCACGACGCCGAGCAGGGTGCGGTTGCCCGACACCTCGAGCACCCGCAGATGGAAGGCGGTGTCGGCGGCGAGGAACTCCGCGAACTGTCCCGCCCGGCCCGCGGCCACGATCCGGTCGGCCAGCACGCGCAGCTCGGTGGCCGCTGCCTCGTCGAGCCTGCCGGCGATGTGGCGCATAGGCGGCGCCTCGAGCAGCATCCGCACCTCGCACAGCTCGTTCAGCTCGTCGCGCGAGACCTCCGTCACCGCGAAGCCGCGATTGCGGATGGGGGCGAGGAAGCCACGGCGCGTGAGGTTGAGCATCGCCTCGCGCACGGGGGTAGCGCTCACACCGAAGTCACCCGCCAGACGCGGCACAGTCAGCACCCGCCCCGGCGGGATCTCGCCGGCGACGATCCGCGCCGACAGCTGGTCCTCGATCTGCTCGCGCAGGCTCTCAGCGGGGGCCAGCGGCGAGGCGAAGCCGCTCAGAGCATCCTGCAGCGTCATGGCCACACCCTACCCGCCCGTGAGTGCCCCACGCCGAGCCCGTTTTGCCCGGCCCGGCCCGGCGGGCCCGGTCGGGGTTCGGAATAGGATCGAGCTGAGAACGGATGCCGGAACGGAGACGCGCGATGGGATTCCTCACCTCCCCTGCACTGAGCGAGACGGGCTACGTCGTGCTCGACCGCCACGACCAGTCGGACGACCCCGCCGAATGGCACGATCTCGAGTATGTCGGCTGGCGCTCGTCAGGCATTACCCGCTTCGCCCCGCTGGCGAGTCACGCCGGCGACGTCGAGTGCAACGGGTTCTGGAACCACACCCCGCCGCGCACCGACAAAGACGGCGTGTGGATCGCCTCACAGGTCGCGAAGGCGCCGACCTTGCAGGCGCGCGCGCTCGAGCCCGGCGCCAATGTCGGCCGCTGCCGGGTCATCGAGCTGCAGCCGAACACCTACGCCGATGCGATCTACAACCTGCACCAGGACGACAACAACCGGCTCAACACCGAGGGCACCGGCTGGGTCGTGCGGGCGTGGCTCAACCTGACGGATGACCCCGACTCGCTGCTCATCCTGCGCTCCGACCGCTTCGACCCCGCGACCGAGATCCGCCTGCCGCTGCATGCCGGCTCGCGCATCATCGTCGATACGCAGCGCTTCTGGCACGCCGTGTGGCACCAGGGCGACGCGCCGCGCTACGCGCTGATCTGCTCGTGGACGTCGGGCCCCCAGCTCGACGCGTACCTCGCCGCAGGCAACGCGAACCCGCGTCCGGCATCCGTCCCGCTTCCCGCCACCCTCGTCGCCGACGCGCAGGCCGAGATGCACCGGCGCATCGAAGAGCGCCGCCAGTCGTTCGAGGCCCTCGGGATCGTGGTGGAGCCGACCGAGTCGCTGTACGGCTGACCGTGCACGCCGGGCGCGCAGGCATCCGAAGACCGGATCAGGCGACGACGCGCAGCTGAACCGTGCACTCCTCGGGACCCCTCGCGGCCCGCACGCACTCGGCCGCGATGGGGCCGCCGGCCTGCGTCAGCACGCCCTGCATCAATCCGAGATGCACCTGGCACAGCATCGGCCGGTGCTCGGGAGTGCTCGCGGCATGCGGGCACGGCGTCAGGTCGACCGTCATGCGGCTCTCGTCGACGATCGGCTCGAAGCCGCTCTCTTCGAGATGCTCGACCAGCGCGTCCAGCTGGTAGGTCGCGTCGCGCCCCAGCTCGGAGTCCGGCTCCGACAGGATCCGGCGCATCAGGTCGCCCCGCCGTGCCGCCTCGGCGACCTTGTCGCGAGCGATCGGGCTCGACGCCTCGGGAGCGCCGGTCGCGGCACTGTAGAGGGTGCGCGGTCGCCCGCGGGTGGTGCGGTGCTCAGGGGCCTGGATGACGTAGCCGCCCTCGATCAGCCGCTGCAGATGCTCGCGCACGGTGTTCGCGTGCAGGCCGGTCGCCTCGCACAGCTCGCCGATCGTGCGCTCGGCCCGGGTCTGCACGAGATGCAGGATGCGCACCCTCGAGTAGCTGGAGATCGGCCCGTACGCGACCGCAGTGGTGGTCATGCTCCCATGCTCGCAGAACCCGCCGGCGCGGAGGTGGACGCGGGCCGTGAATAATCACCGGCCGCGCGCACCGGCCGCGCGGATAGTGTGGGAGCCATGACTGCCGCCGCCGTCCTCACCGTCTCCGACCGCTCCGCGGCCGGAGTGCGGCCCGACTCGGCCGGCCCGGTGGCCGTGCTCGCGCTGCGCGAGGCAGGTTTCCCCTGCGGCGACGCGACCGTGATCCCCGACGGGGCCGATGCCGTCGAGCGTGCCCTGCGAGAGCTGCGCGATGCGGGCACCCGGCTGATCATCACCAGCGGCGGCACGGGCGTCGGTCCGCGCGACGAGACACCCGAGGGAACCGCCCGCGTGATCCAGAAGCAGCTGCCCGGCATCGCCGAAGAGCTGCGCCGCGCCGGTCTCGCCGCCACCCCCGCGTCGATGCTCACCCGCGGCCTCGCAGGCGTCGTCGGCGACACCCTGATTGTCAACCTGCCCGGCTCGCCGAAGGCCGTCGCCGAGGGCATGCCGGTCGTGCTCTCGGTCGCCGGTCACGTGCTCAGCCAACTCGATGGAGAGGACCACCGATGACCGTCCGCCTCGCGCGCATCTCAGAGCAGGCGCTGTCGCTCGATGAGCACATCGCCGCCGTCGACAGCACCACCGCGGGCGCCGTGACGACCTTCGTGGGCCGGGTGCGCGACCACGATCCGGATGCTGCGGATGCCGTCGTCGCGCTGGAGTACACCTCCCACCCGGATGCCGAGCCGACGCTGCACCGCATCGCCGAAGGCGCCGCCGCGGGCACGGATGCCGTCGTCGCGGTCAGCCACCGGGTCGGGCGTCTCGATGTGGGCGAGGCGGCCGTCGTCATCGCCGTGGCGTCGTCGCACCGCGATGAGGCGTTCGCGGTCTGCCGTGAGGTGATCGAAGCGATCAAGCGCGAGCTGCCGGTGTGGAAGCGTCAGGTCGAGGCCGACGGCACGACCGCGTGGAAGGGCATCGGCGGCTGATCTGAGCCCGCCGTCGTGCGGCTCAGCGCGGCGACCGCTACCCGTTCACCCGCCGGCGAAGGGCGGGAGCACGTCGATGGTTCTCGCCCCGGCGAGCGCGAAGTCGTCTTCGACCCTGCCGCCGTCGACCAGCACCGCGCAGCGCGACAGGATGCCGACCAGCGCCGGATGCTCGGCGAGCAGGTGCTGCTTGAGCGCGCCCAGCGTCGCGGCATCCGTCGTCAGCGAATCCTGACCGACGGCCTCCTGCGCTGCGGCGAAGAATCGCACCGTGGTGATCTGCGTCGTCGTCATCTCAGGACTCCTTCCCGTCACCTGCGAGCTCGACCACCGCGGCGACCGTCTCGCGCACCTGGTCGGGCGTGCCGCCGGCACGGCCGGCGACGAGCCCGGCGACGAACGCGCTGACCGGCGCTGCGGGCCTCGCGACCCCGTTGGCGACTTCGCGCGCGAGGTCGAGGATGAGGCTGACGGGCACGTCTGCGGCATCCAGGTCGAACCGCTCGCGGAGGGCGAGAGCCCAGTCGTCGAGTGCCTCAGGCGGCAGGGTACGGGGCGAATCGCTCACAGGTTCCTCCTCGAATGCGGCGCGCATGCGCGTCAGATCCGCCGGGGTGTCGATGTCGGCGGTGGTCCCATCTTCGTCTGCCAGCCACGTTATCTCGAGCCCGCCGAGCAGGGCGCGGCACGAAGCGCCGGCGAGGCCGTCGCCGGCGGCGCGCACGGCGGCACGCAGGGCCGCGGTGCGGTAGACGCCGGCGAGCCATTGAGGATGCCCGCCCGCGGCGAACACGACCGCATCGGCGCTCCGGGGTGCCGAGGTCGCCGCCCTCGTCAGGCGCGCGGCGATCCGGTCGACGTGCGGCAGGTCGCCGGCGAGCACGAGCGTCCATTCCGGGGCCTCGCCGCGGTCAGCGCGACGATCCGAGCGGTCTGCGTGGTCGGCCCGGTCGAGCGCGGACACCCCTGCGGCGATGCCCGCGGCAGGGCCCGAGAACGGCGGATCCTCCCGCACCCAGCGCACCTGGACGTCGTGAACGAGCTCGGGCCCGACGGCGATGATCGGCGCGCATCCGGCATCCGTCACCGCACGCACGGCGCGGGAGAGCAGCGTCTCACCGCCCACCTCGAGCAGAGGCTTGATGCCGCCGCCCAGGCGGGTGGCGCGGCCGCCGACGAGCAGGATCGCGCCGAGGTCCACCACGGTCATTCGCCGGGCCGGCGCCACGATCCGCTGCGGCCTCCCTCCTTCGCGGTGATGCGCAGGTGCTCGATCGAGGCCGACTTGTCGACGCCCTTGATCATGTCGATCACCGACAGCGCGGCGACCGAGACGGCGGTGAGCGCCTCCATCTCGACGCCGGTGCGGTCGGCGGTGCGCACGGTCGCCTCGATCGCGACGCCCTCGTCTTCGATGTCGAGGTCGACGACGGCGCCGTGCACGCCGATGACGTGCGCGAGGGGCAGCAGCTCGGGAGTGCGCTTGGCGGCCTGGATGCCGGCGATGCGCGACACCGCGAGCACATCGCCCTTGGGCATCGAGCCGTCGCGCAGCAGGGCGACCGTGTCTGCTGCGCAGCGCACGAACCCGCGGGCGGTGGCGGCGCGCACGGTCGGCTGCTTCTCGGTGACGTCGACCATGCGGGCGTGGCCGGCGGAATCCAGGTGGGTGAAGGTCATCACAGCTCCATGACTTCGATGAGGTCGCCGGCGGAGACCTGCTCCACCTCGGCGGGGACGATCGCGTACGCCTCGGCGGAACCGAGACCGACGCTGAGGTGCGAGCCCGATCCGCCGGCGGTCGCGGGGCGCACGAGCGGGCAAGCGGGATCGGTGCGGTCGATCACCGCGGGGAGGTACTGCCGGCGCCCGGGCGGAGTGCGCCATTCGGCTCCTGCGCGCAGGTGCCGGCGGGGCCGGTGGATGCTGGCCCGCCCCTGCATGCGCAGCAGCGCCGGCCTCACGAAGACCTCGAACGAGACGGCCGCGCTGACAGGGTTGCCGGGAAGGCCGAACATCAGCATCCCGTCGTCGGTCACGCCGAACCCCTGCGGCTTGCCGGGCTGCATGGCGACCTCCGTGAACTCCATGGCGTCGCCGAGGCTCTGCTTGACGACCTCGTAGGCACCGGCGCTGACGCCGCCGGAGAAGATGATCGCATCGACGCCGAGCCTTCTCGCCTCAGCGACCGCGTCGGCCGGCCCGTCGCCCTCGTCGTCGACGACGCGGCGCAGCACGATCTCAGCGCCTGCTTCTGCGGCGAGCCCGGCGAGCAGGATGCCGTTCGACTCGGGGATCTGTCCGCGCTGCAGGGGCGCCCCCGGCGCGACGAGCTCGGAGCCGGTCGAGACGACGGCGACCCGAGGTCGGGGTGCGATCTCGACGTGCGCGACGCCGGCGGATGCCAGTGCGGCCAGCTGCCGCGGGCCGAGCGCGGTTCCGGCGGTGAGCACCACCTCCCCTGTCGTGATGTCGGCACCCGCGCGACGGACGTGGGCGTTCCTGGCCTTGGGTGCCCGCTGCACGAGGACCGTGTCGAGCGAGTCGGCGAGCCCCCCGGCGGTGTCTTCGAACGGCACGATGGCGTCGGCGGCGGTCGGAGTCGGCGCGCCGGTCATGATGCGCGCGGCTTCTCCCGGCGCGATCGCCGGGTCGAGCGCGCTGCCGGCGGGGATGTCGGCGACGACGCGCAGTGTGACCGGATGCTCGGGTGTCGCGCCTTCGACATCGGCCCAGCGCACGGCGAAGCCGTCCATGGCGGAGTTGTCGAAGACGGGCACGGCGGTGGTCGCGCGTGCGTCGGATGCCAGGGTGAGTCCGTGCGCGTCATCGAGCGCGACGGTGACGGGTGGGCGCTGCCGCACCTGTGCGAGCACGATCTCGAGCTGCTCTTCGACGGTTCTCATGCGGTCGCCTCGCTCTCGCGCTCTTCCGATCGGGAGGACTTCGCAGCTTGCGGAGGAGGCGGCTGGAGGAGCGCTCCTCCCGTGCCGGAGTTCTCCTCCCCGGTGCGCGGCGCAGCGTCCCAGGCATCCATTCCGCCTGCCAACACGACGGCATCGGCGCCGACCGCGCGCAGCGCCTCGGCCGCCCGTCGCGCGCGCACTCCCGCCTGGCAGATCACGACGATCCGACCCGGATCGATCGCCGACGGATCGGCGAGCACCTGCGCCAGCGGCACGTGGGTCGCACCGGGGATCATGCCGGTGGCGACCTCGGCATCCTCCCGCACGTCGAGCAGCAGCGCGCCGGCGTCTGACTCGGCACCGAGGTCGGCGACCGCGATGTGCGGCGCCTGTGGCCGGGGCGCGGGTGCCGGCGCGGCCGGCGCTGCCTGCGCGCGGGACGAGCGCAGCGGCACCTCGCCGGTCTTGGCCCGCAGCGCATCGATGACGAGCACACGGCCCAGCAGCGGATCGCCGATGCCGGTGATGAGCTTGATCGCCTCCATCGCGAGGATCGATCCCGCCTGCAGGCAGAGGGCTCCGAAGACGCCGACCGCCGCGCACGTGGGCAGCTCCCCCACGCTCCCCTCGGGGTACAGGTCGCCGAGCACGACGGCGTCGGCCCCCGGCGGCGGTGCCGACCAGAAGACGGTGATCTGCGCGGCGAACTCCTGGATCACGCCCCACACCAGCGGGATGCCGAGCCGCTCGGCGGCGGCGGCGACCAGCAGACGCGTCTCGAACGTGTCAGTGCCGTCGATCACCAGGTCCGCGCCGGCGAGCAGGTCTGCGGCGTTGTCGGATGTCAGTCGCACGCGCAGCGCTCTGACGATCGTCTCGGGCGAGAGATCGGCGGCGACGCGCACGGCGCTGTCGACCTTCGGGCTGCCCACATCGCCGTGCCGGTGCATGACCTGACGCTGCAGGTTCGACAGCTCGACGTCGTCGTCGTCGATGATCGTCAGGGTTCCGATCCCTGCGGCCGCGAGCGCGAGCACGACGGGGGCGCCCAGCCCGCCCGCCCCGACGACCGCGACGTGGGCGGCGCGCAGGCGGCGCTGTCCGATCTCGCCCAGGCCGGCGAGCACCTGATGGCGAGCGGTGCGCAGCCGTTCGGCGTCGCTCAGGGCGTCCACGGGCTCGACGAGAGGCGGCAGAGGCATACTGCGAGCGTACGGTTCCGCCGCGCGCCGAGCGAGCATCGCGACGAAAACAGCCCCGCGAGCGCGTTGACACCACCCTGCCTGAGCCGCAGATGCGGGTTTATCACGCCGCATAGTCTGGATATGCGGAAAACCCGGCTAGAGTCAGCCCATGACCTCGTATCGGATTGCCGATGCCGCTCGCCTGCTCGGCGTCAGCGACGACACCGTGCGGCGCTGGATCGATCATGGTGCTCTGCCCGTGACCGGTGACTCCCCCGCGCGCATCCCCGGAGCCGCTCTCGCCGAGCACGCCCAGCGCCTGGCCGACGCCCCCGGCGACGATTCCGATCTGCTCTCCAGCGCACGCAACCGTTTCACCGGCCTTGTCACGCGGGTGCAGATCGATGGGGTGATGGCGCAGGTCGACATCCAAGCCGGTCCGCACCGCGTGGTGTCGCTGCTGTCGTCCGAGGCTGCTCGCCAGCTCGATCTGCAGCCCGGGTCGCTCGCGTCTGCCGTGATCAAGGCGACGAACGTGATCGTCGAGACACCGAAGGAGACGCTGCGATGAGGCTGCGCGGAATCGCAATCGCCGCGCTGCTCGGCATGCTGCTGCTCACCGGATGCACGGCAGCGGCACCCGGCGACGACCGCCTCGATCCGAAGGGGGAGAACTCCGAATCCGGCACGGAGCAGACCGCCCCGACCGGCGAGGTGACGGTATTCGCGGCCGCATCGCTGCGGACCGCGTTCGATGAGATCGCGGAGTCGTTCGAGACGCAGTACCCCGGTATCACCGTGAACCCGATCGTGTACGACGGATCCAGCACGCTGGTGACTCAGCTGATCGAGGGCGCGCGGGCCGACGTGCTCGCCACCGCCGACGAGCGCAGCATGCAGTCGCTGGTCGACAGCGGGCTCGCGGCCGACCAGCAGCTGTTCGCCACGAACACGCTGGTCGTGGCGGTGCCGACCGGCAATCCGGGCGATGTCGAGACGCTCGCCGACCTCGCCGATGCTGTCACCGTGGTGTGCGCGCCCCAGGTTCCCTGCGGCGTCGCGTCCGCGACGCTGCTCGAGGCCGCTGACGTGCGCGTGACCCCGGCGAGCCTCGAGCAGAACGTCACGGCAGTGCTGCAGAAGGTCGCCACGGGGGAGGCGGATGCCGGACTCGTCTACGCCACCGACGTGATCGGCGACGATGCCGTGCAGAGCTTCGCGCCGGAAGGCGCTGACGAGGTCGTCAACCGCTACCCGATCGTCGCGTTGAAGGATGCGGACGAGACCGGAGCTCTCTTCGCCGACTTCGTGCGAGGGCCCGAGGGACAGCGGATCCTGAAGCGGCTCGGATTCGGCGCACCGTGACGGGCGACCCCGCCCCCACCACCGGCCGTCCCCCGACCGCCGCCCCTCGCCCGACCTCGCGTCGCGGCGGGAGCCGCGACACCGGCACCGGCACGCCGTTCACGCTGATCGCCCCCGCGGTGCTCGGTGTGGCGCTGCTGATCCTGCCGCTGCTGGCGCTGATCACCCGGGCATCCTGGGCGACGCTGTGGCAGGACATCACCGCTCCGGTCGCTCTCGATGCGCTGCGGCTGTCGCTCGTCAGCGGCCTGGCCGCCACGGGGCTGTGCCTGGTGCTCGGCCTTCCGCTGGCGCTGCTGATGGCACGTTCCGGACCGCGCGTGTCGGCCCTGCTGCGCGCGCTGGTCGCCGTGCCGCTCGTGCTGCCGCCGATGGTCGGCGGCGTGGCGCTGCTGTTCCTGTTCGGCAGGACCAGCCCGCTCGGACGGATGCTGTCGGATGCCTTCGACCTGACTTTGCCGTTCACCCCGACGGCGGTCGTGCTCGCACAGGCCTTCGTCGCTCTGCCGTTCCTCGTGCTCGCGGTCGAGGGCAGCATCCGCAGTGTCGGCGGACGCTACGAGCGCACGGCGGCGACCCTGGGCGCCCGACCGTGGCGGGTGCTGTGGCAGGTGACGCTGCCCCTCGCGACTCCGGGGATCGTGGTCGGCGTGATCCTCTGCTTCGCGCGCGCGATCGGCGAGTTCGGTGCCACCGCGCTGTTCGCCGGGAACGCCCCCGGTGTGACGCAGACGATGCCGCTGGCGATCTACACGGCGTTCAACGGCGCGGGCACCGGGCGCGAGACGGCGGTCGCACTGTCGCTCCTGCTGCTCGCGACGGCGATCGCGGTGCTGCTGCTCGTGCGCGCCTGGCGACCGGGAGCCCTGAAGTGATCGGCGCTCTCGACGCGCACGTCGTCGTCGCGCACGCCGGCCTCGACGTGCACCTGTCGCTGCAGCCCGGCGAGGTGCTCGCCGTGATGGGCCCGAGCGGCGCCGGCAAGACGACACTGCTGGACGCCGTCGCCGGCCTCACCCGGCTCGACGACGGGCACGTCGACATCGACGGCGATCGGCTGGCGGATGCCACGCGGCACACTCCCCCGTCGCGGCGCGCGATCGGCCTGCTCGGGCAGGACCCGCTGCTGTTCCCGCACATGACCGCGACCGCGAACATCGCGTTCGCCGCTCGTTCGGCCGGCTCGTCGCGCGCCGAGGCGGTCGCGATCGCCGAGGAATGGATGCCGCGCATCGGACTGCCCGGCCTGGGCGGTCGCCGCCCCGATCAGCTCTCCGGCGGTCAGCGCCAGCGTGTCGCACTCGCCCGTGCCCTCGCCGCACGGCCGCGGCTGCTGCTGCTCGATGAGCCGTTCAGCTCGCTGGACGTGCTGGCCGCCGCGCAGCTGCGCGAGGTCGTGAGCGACCAGCTGCACGGCACCACGACCATCGTCGTGTCGCACACGGTCGCCGACGCCCATGCCCTCGCCGACCGCCTCCTCATCCTCGAGCACGGCCGCATCTCTCAGGAGGGCCCCCTCCACGAGGTGCTGTCCACGCCGAATACCCCGTTCACCCAGGCGGTCGCCGCCACGGTGACCTCCAGCAGCCGGTAGCGCCGTTTCGACGCGCTTCGGTTGCTCAACGACCGGTGGGTGCCACACCCGTATCTCTCCTCCCACCCCCCGCGATCTCCTCCTTGCAGCATGAGGCCGGAAGGGAGCCTCCCCTACCTCGCCCGTCGCTGAGTGCAGAGAAATCGTGGAGGCGCAGGAGTGCTCCGGGAGCGAGCATCGGGGAGGGACCCGCGAAGCGGGAGGGGCACCCGCTCTGCGAGCGCACGGAGCACTCCGGAGCCGGCCCCTTCCCCAGGACTAGCCCCGGAGCCCAGAAGATCAGGGGCGCCGGAGGCGGGCCGGATCGGGCGTCGACACGGGGTCCCATCCCCGCTTCGGCGAGCGGGAGCCACGGTGATCGTCGCGCGAGCGGTACACGATGTACGGCCGGAACAGGTACCCGACCGGCGCCGAGAACACGTGCACGAGCCGCGTGAAAGGCCACAGCGCGAACAGCAGGCACGCGGTGATCACGTGCAGCTGGAACAGCAGCGGGACCTCGAGCATCAGCTCGGGCCGGGGGCGGAAGATCATCAGCTCGCGCATCCACGGCGAGATCGTCTCGCGGTAGTGGAAGCCTGATCCGAACACCTGGTACACGAAGGTCGCCAGGGTGCCGAACGCCAGCGTCGCGCCGAGGAAGACGAACATGATCTTGTCCATCACGGTCGTCGCGAGGAACACCGCGGGCACGGTGCGGCGGCGGAAGACGAGGATGGCGAGCCCGGCGAGGGTGAGCACGGCGGCGAACGAGCCGAGCACTGTGGCCCCGATGTGGTAGATCTGCTCACTGATCCCGATCGCGTACAGCCACTCGCGTGGAATGAGCAGGCCGACGACGTGGCCGGCGATGACCATGAGGATGCCGAGGTGGAACATCGGCGAGCCCCAGCGCAGCATCCGGTTCTCGTAGCTCTGCGACGACCGCGTCGTCCAGCCGAACTTGTCGTACCGGTAGCGCCAGATGTGCCCCAGGATGAACACGGCCGCGCACACGTACGGCAGGGCCACCCAGAGCAGGAACGGCATGGTGGTCATGATCACTCCCCGGTTCGACGGAAGGCGGGCATGGGCAGGCTCAACCCGACGGTCTCGGTCGGCGGCCCCTCGTTGACGAGCGCGAGCACGCGGTCGCGGGTGCGCTGGTCGACCTTCGGCAGCGACAGCGTGATCGCCCGCACGACGTCGGCCCACGGGCTGTCCATGCCCTCCAGCGCCGCACGCAGCACCTCGATGCCCTCACGATGCGCGGCGAGCACGGCGTCGGCGACCTCGGACTGCGACCGTGCCGAGAACTCCAGCACGGCGGGCAGGTAGTCGGGCAGCTCGGCGGCGTCGAACTCCCAGCCGGCAGCCCGGTACGCGTCGAGGAAGGTCACCAGCGCCGTGCCGCGGCGGCGGGTGTCGCCGGTGGCGTAGTAGCTGAGGTACAGCGAGCACTTGCGCTTGAGATCGAAGGTGGACACGTAGCGCTGCTGCCAGTCGGATGCCCCGGCTTCGCGCGCCCGACGCAGGAACTGCTGCAGCGGCTCGGCGACGGCCGCGGGCAGCGTGGCGACGTGCGCCTCGAACACGTCGAGCCGGTCGAACCATTGCCCGTCGGGGTAGTCCAGCAGCAGAGACGCCAGCATGTGCACGGTCTGCCGCTGCCCACGGGTAAGGGATGCCGGCGCCAGAGCGTCGGGCAGCCGACGGCGCGGTGTGACGCGGGGAGGCAGGACGGTGCTCACGGGGCGCCCGCCGAGTCGTCGTCGTACTGGCGCGGTTCGGCGCGATCCGATGGCGGGAACAGTCCGTGCGGGCGACCGTTGCCGTCCCAGTTCAGCAGGTTGATGCGCCCGCCGGTCGAGGGCCGGTCGGCGGTCTGCCGGTCGGCGAGCGCGTGGAAGTTCTCCACCGCGACGGGAACGGATGTGCCGCTGGCCGCGCCGAACGGGCCGCCGGCGCCGCCCATGCCCGGTCCGCCGTCATAATCGAGCGAGCAGGCCATCTCCTCCAGCTCGTGCGCGCGTTCGGAGTGCGCCGCGGGGATGACGTAGCGCTCCTCGTACTTGGCGATGGCGAGCAGTCGGTACATCTCCTCGATCTCCGCGCCGGTCATGCCGACCGCGTTCGCGATCCGCTCATCGCGCTCGTCGTCGATGCTCACGCCGCGCATGTACGAGCGCATGGCGGCGAGCTTGCGCAGTGACGCGTCCACGGGCGCGATGTCGCCCGCAGTGAACAGCTCGGCGAGGTAGCCGATCGGGATGCGCAGCTTGTCGATCGCGGCGAAAAGCGTCCTGGCATCCTCTCCGTCGTTGCCCGAGCCTGTGACGACGTCGACGACCGGCGAGAGCGGCGGGATGTACCAGACCATCGGCATTGTGCGGTACTCGGGGTGCAGCGGCAGCGCCACCTCGTAGTCGTGGATGAGGCGCCAGACGGGGCTGCGCTGGGCCGCCTCGATCCAGTCCTCGGGGATGCCGTCGCGCCGCGCCGCCTCGATCACAGCCGGGTCGTGCGGGTCGAGCAGCACCGACCGCTGCGCGGCGAGCAGCTCATGCTCGTCCTCGACGGCGGCGGCCTCCGCGACGCGGTCGGCGTCGTAGAGCACCAGGCCCAGGTAGCGCAGCCGGCCCACGCAGGTCTCCGAGCACACGGTCGGCAGGCCGACCTCGATGCGCGGATAGCACATGGTGCACTTCTCAGCCTTGCCGGTCTTGTGGTTGAAATAGACCTTCTTGTACGGGCATCCCGAAACGCACATCCGCCAGCCGCGGCAGGCGTCCTGATCGACGAGCACGATGCCGTCCTCGGCGCGCTTGTACATCGCGCCGGAGGGGCACGACGCCACGCACGACGGGTTCAGGCAGTGCTCGCAGATGCGCGGCAGATAGAACATGAAGGCCTTCTCGAACTCGGCCTTCACCTCTTCGCTCATCTTCTGCAGGATCGGGTCATCCTGCATGGTCTCGATCGAGCCGCCCAGATTGTCATCCCAGTTCGCCGACCACTCGACCTTCATGTCCTTGCCGGTGATCAGGCTCTTCGGCCGGGCAACCGGGGTGTGTGACCCGCTGGGCGCGTTCACGAGCATGTCGTAGTCGTAGGTCCACGGCTCGTAGTAGTCGTCGATCTCGGGCAGCTTCGGGTTCGAGAAGATGCGCGCCAGCTTCGCCAAGCGCCCGCCCGAGCGCAGCCGCAGCCGTCCCCGCTTGTCGCGCACCCAGCCCCCGCCCCACTTCTCCTGGTCCTCGTAGCCGCGCGGGTAGCCCACGCCGGGTCGGGTCTCGACGTTGTTGAACCAGACGTACTCCACGCCGGTGCGGTTCGTCCACGCCTGCTTGCACGTCACCGAGCAGGTGTGACATCCGATGCACTTGTCGAGGTTCATCACCATCGACATCTGGGCCATGACCTTCATCGGTACTGCACCTCCTGATTGCGGCGGCGGATCGTGGTTACCTCGTCGCGCTGGTTGCCTGTGGGTCCGAGGTAGTTGAACGCCCAGGCCAGCTGCGCGTAGCCGCCGATGAGGTGGCTGGGCTTGAGCAGGATGCGGGTCAGGGAGTTGTGGATGCCGCCGCGCTGACCGCTCATCTCGCTGAGCGGCACATCGACCGTGCGGTCCTTCGCGTGGTACATGTACACCGTGCCCTCGGGCATCCGGTGCGAGACGTTCGCGCGGGCGACGACGACGCCGTTGCGGTTGTACGACTCGATCCAGTCGTTGTCGCGCACCCCGATCTTCTCGGCGTCCTTCGGACTCATCCAGATCGTGGGGCCGCCGCGCGAGAGCGAGAGCATGAACAGGTTGTCTTGGTACTCGGAGTGGATCGACCACTTCGAGTGCGGCGTCAGGTACCGCACGTGCACCTCGGTGTGCGTGCTCTTGCCGGGGATGACGTCGCCGAACAGCCGGTGCATGTCCAGTGGCGGCCGGTAGATCGGCAGCGCCTCGCCCAGCTCGTCCATCCAGTCGTGGTCGAGATAGAAGTGCTGACGTCCGGTGAGGGTGTGCCACGGCTTGAGGTGCTCGACGTTGATCGCGAAGGCCGTGTAGCGGCGGCCGCCGTGCTCGGATCCCGACCATTCGGGTGAGGTGATGACGCTGCGCGGCTGCACCGACACGTCCTGGAAGCTCAGGTGCGTGCCTTCGTGCTCGTCGGCGAGGAAGGCCAGCTTCTGCCCGGTGTGCTTCTCGAGCTTCTCGAAGCCCTGCACCGCGAGCCGGCCGTTGCTCGTTCCCGACATCGCGAGGATCATCTCGCAGGCGCGCTTGTCGGTGTCGAGGCGCACGCTTCCCGCGTACGGGCCGGTGGTGACGGTGCCGTTGAGTCGCTTGAGCCGCTCGATCTCCAGCTCAGCGTGATAGGTGATGCCCTTGGTCGTCAGCCCCAGCTTCGCGGTCAGCGGGCCGAGCGACTTCCACCGCTCGGCGAGGTTCGGATAGTCGCGCTCGACGACGGTCAGCTTCGGCATCGTGACCCCCGGCACGCGGGGCAGATCCTGCACGCGACCGTGCGGGGTCGCCATGACGTCGGGGGTGTCGTGCTGCAGCGGTGTGGCGACCACGTCGCGGCGCACGCCGAGGTGGGTGCGCGCCATCTCGCTGAACTTCTCGGCGAGGATGCGGAATGTGTCGAAGTCGGTCTTCGTCTGCCAGGGCGGTGCGATCGCCGGGTTGAAGGCGTGGATGAACGGATGCATATCGGTCGACGACAGGTCGTGCTTCTCGTACCAGGTCGCCGCGGGCAGCACGATGTCGCTGAACAGCGTGGTGCTGGTCATGCGGAAGTCGGCCGTCATGAGCAGGTCGAGCTTGCCCTCGGGCGCCTTGTCGTGCCAGGTCATGGAGACCGGGCGGGAGCCCTCTGCAGCTTCGTGTGCGCGCACGGATGAGTCGGTGCCGAGCAGGTGCTTCAGGAAGTACTCGTTGCCCTTGCCCGACGAGCCGAGCACGTTCGCGCGCCAGATGTTCATCACCCGGGGGAAGTTCTCGGGGGCATCGGGATCCTCCACCGCGAAGCGCAGCGAGCCCTCGTCGAGGCTGTCGACGATGTGCTGCGCGGCGTCCTTGCCGGCGGCCTCGGCCTCGTCGGCCAGGTCGAGCGGGTTGCGGTCGAAGGTCGGGTAGCTCGGCATCCATCCGCGCTGGACCGACTCGACCAGGCAGTCCGCGGTGGTCCGGCCCTGGAACCTGCCGAGGCCGAGCGGCGACGCCAGCTGATCGGCCGGCAGCCCGTCGTAGCGCCACTGGTCGGTGGCGAGGTAGAAGAACGCCGTGCCGATGGTGTGCCGCGGTGGCCGTCCCCAGTCGGCGGCAGCCGCGTACTGCTGGTAGCCGGTGATCGGGCGCACCTTCTCCTGCCCGACGTAGTGCGCCCAGCCGCCGCCGTTCACGCCCTGGCATCCCGTCATGGTGGTCAGGGCCAGGAAGGTGCGGTAGATGGTGTCGGAGTGGAACCAGTGGTTGGCCCCCGCGCCCATGATGATCATCGAGCGGCCGCCGGAGCGATCGGCGTTGTCGGCGAACTCCCGCGCGATGCGGGCGGCCTGCGCGGCCGGGACGGAGGTGTGCTCCTCCTGCCAGGCGGGAGTTCCGGGGCTGGACGCGTCGTCGTAACCGGCGGCCCATTGCCCTGGCAGACCGTCGCGGCCGACGCCGTACTGCGCGAGCATGAGGTCGAAGACCGTGGTGACCGTCTTGCCGGCGACGGTGCGCACCGGCACGCCGCGGGTGACCGCGCCGGATCCGCCCGCGTGCTCCTGACCGGGTTGCGGGTTCAGGTCGAAGCGGGGCAGGCGCACCTCTGCCGCCTCGCCGGTCCAGTCGGCGAGGTCGGCGACCGACAGCGGCGGGATGACATCACCGAGGTCGAGGTTCCACCGCCCCTCGTCCTCGGGGGTGAAACGGTGCCCGAGCGAGCCGTTCGGCACGACAGCAGTGCCGTCGGCGTCCATCAGCACGGGCTTGAAGTCGGCGCGTGGCTGCGCGGCGTCGGCGCCGTCGAGGTCGGAGGCGGTGACGAACTTGCCCGGCACCAGGCCGCCGTCGCGCTGCTCGAGCTCGACGAGGAACGGCGCGTCGGTGTATCGACGCATGTAATCCTCGAAGCGCTCCGTGCGCTTCTCGACGAAGTGCTCGCGCAGGATCACGTGCCCCATAGCGAACGCGAGTGCGCCATCTGTGCCGGGGTGCGGGGCGACCCACTCGTCGGCGAACTTCGTGTTGTCGGTGTAGTCGGGCGAGACGGTGATGACCTTCTGACCCCGGTAGCGGGCCTCGGCCATGAAGTGCGCGTCGGGGGTGCGGGTGACCGGCACGTTCGAGCCCCACATGATCAGATAGCCGGCGTTGAACCAGTCGGCCGACTCGGGCACGTCGGTCTGATCGCCGAACACCTGGGGGCTGGCGACAGGAAGGTCGGCGTACCAGTCGTAGAACGACAGCATGGTGCCGCCGATGAGGTTCATGAAGCGGGATCCGGCGCCGTGCGAGACCATCGACATCGCCGGAATGGGCGAGAAACCGGCGACGCGGTCGGGGCCGTAGACCTTCACCGTGTGCACGTGGGCGGCCGCGGCGATCTCCATCACCTCGTCCCAGGTCGTGCGCACCAGTCCGCCCTTGCCGCGGACGCGCTTGTACGACCGGGCCTTCTCGGGGTCTTCGACGATCGACGCCCAGGCGTCGACCGGATCCGGATGCTGCGCCTTGGCCTCACGGTAGAGGCGGGCGAGGGTGTCGCGGATGTACGGGTACCGCACCCGGGTCGGCGAGTAGGTGTACCAGCTGAACGCGGCACCACGCGGGCAGCCGCGCGGCTCGTACTCCGGCGAGTCCGGACCGACGCTCGGGTAGTCGGTCTGCTGCGCCTCCCAGGTGATGATGCCGTCCTTGACGTACACCTTCCACGAGCACGATCCGGTGCAGTTCACCCCGTGCGTGGAGCGCACCACCTTGTCGTGCGACCAGCGGTCCCGGTAGAACGAATCCCCCGATCTGCCGCCCTGCAGGAACACCGCGCGCAGGTCGTCGGAGGTCTCGCCCGGCCGCACGAAGCGGCCCATGTTGAGAAGCGCGTCGGCGAGCGGACCATCGGTCGCGGCGTCGCGGTGAGTACGGGTTCCGGGGGTCATCTCTGTTCCTTCCGGAGGACGGCTGGTACTCCAGCATCCTGTCCGGATGCCCGACCCGTTACAAGGGTTCACCGTTTTTATTCATTTCCGCCCGCGATCTTCCGCGCCGCTTTTCTCCGGCCCGCGACGTAGCCAACTCGCGCCAAGCGCGCTACCGTCGCCGGTATCGAAGGGATGCACGATGACTGCCGCCACCACTTCCCCCGCAGGCACCTCGACCGAGCTCCGGGGCGGCCTCGGCCAGGTGCTGCTCGCCACACTCGCCTCGACCATCGCGTTCTGGGCATGGATGTCGATCTCGCCGCTGCAGAAGACCTACGCCACCGAGATGGGGCTGGATGAGGGGCAGATCTCCCTCATGCTGGCGACGCCCGTGCTCGTCGGCGCGCTGGGCCGCATCGTCGTCGGCGCGATGACCGACCGCTTCGGTGGGCGCAAGATGTTCACGGTCGTGCTGCTGCTCTCGGCGCCGGCGGTGCTGCTGGTCGCTCTCGCGGGCAGCATCCGGAGCTTCCCGCTGCTGATGCTCGCAGGTTTCTACCTCGGCGTGGCCGGCACGATCTTCGCCGCCGGGGTTCCGTTCTCGGGCGCCTGGTTCCCGCCCGAGAGGCGCGGCTTCGCCACCGGCGTGTTCGGCATGGGCATGATCGGCACCGCCGTGTCGGCGATGTTCACCCCGCGGCTCGCGCAGGACATCGGCTACCTGCCCACCCACCTGCTGATCGCCGCCGCGCTGGTCGTGATGGCGGTGCTGGTGTGGTTCTTCATGCGCGAATCCCCCCAGTGGCAGCCCAACCACGAGAAGCTCGTGCCGAAGGTGATCGGCGCGCTCAAGCTGCCGGTGACCTGGGAGATGGCGTTCCTGTACGGCATCGTGTTCGGCGGGTTCGTGGCGTTCTCGACCTTCCTGCCCAAGTACCTCACGACGATCTACCCCGACGACGTCGACGCGCTCGGCGCCGGCATGCGCACCGCGCTGTTCGCCGCGGCCGCCGTGGTCGCCCGCCCGATCGGCGGCGTGCTGGCCGACCGCTTCGGACCGAAGGTGATCTCGCTCGTGTCTCTGGGCGGGATCGTGAGCCTCGCGTACATCGTCGGCCAGCAGCCGGCCGAGGGCATCGTCACCGGTGTCACGTTCATCCTGATGGCGTCGGCGATGGGCCTGGGGATGGGCGCCGTGTTCGCCTGGATCGGCCCATCGACCCCGAAGGAGAAGGTGGGAGCGGTGAGCGGTGTGGTCGCAGCGGCCGGCGGTCTCGGCGGATACTTCCCGCCGCTCGTGATGGGCGCGACCTACGACGCGTCGACCAACTCGTACCACCTGGGCCTGTGGCTGCTGGTGCTGGTCGGAGCGTTCGCGCTGGTCGTCGCCGGCATGCTGCGGGATGTGGGCCGCAAGGGCGCCTGATCACGGGCATCCCGGTCGGGTGCGGTCGGATGCCGTCGTGTCGGATGCCGGGGATAGCCTTGCTGCATGGCCACCCGCAGACCCGCCCCTCCCGCTTTCGTGTGCTCGGAGTGCGGCTGGACGACGGCGAAGTGGGTGGGCCGGTGCGGCGAGTGTCAGCAGTGGGGCACCGTGCAGGAGCAGGGCGTCAAGACCGGGCTGGTGAGGCAGACCGAGGCCGTCGCGCCGCTCGCCAATCGGGCCGCGCGGCCGATCACACAGATCACGACCGCCGATGCGCCGCGGCGCAGCAGTGGCGTCGGTGAGTTCGACCGCGTGCTGGGCGGCGGCATCGTGCCGGGCGCGGCGATCCTGCTGAGCGGTGAGCCGGGCGTCGGCAAGTCGACATTGCTGCTGGAGGTGGCGGCATCCACCGCCCGCACCGGCCGCCGCGTGCTGTATGCGAGCGCCGAGGAGTCTCCGGCCCAGGTGCGGCTGCGCGCCGAGCGCACGAATGCGCTGCACGACGAGCTGTATCTCGCGAGCGAGACCGACCTCGCCACCATCCTCGGGCACATCGACGAGGTGGAGCCCGATCTGGTGATCGTCGACTCGGTGCAGACGGTGGCATCGGGCCTGATCGACGGCGCCGCCGGTCAGCCGAGTCAGGTGCGCGAGGTCGCGGCGACGCTCATCAGGGTCGCGAAAGACCGCGGGCTGCCGGTGATCATCGTCGGGCACGTGACCAAAGACGGGCAGGTGGCCGGCCCCCGGGTGCTCGAGCACCTGGTCGACGTGGTGTGCCACTTCGAGGGCGACCCGCAGACGGCGCTGCGGTTCATCCGCGCGCTGAAGAACCGCTTCGGCCCGACCGACGAGGTCGGGTGCTTCGAGATGACGGGTGCGGGCATCGCCGAGGTGCCCGATCCGAGCGGGCTCTTCCTCTCGCAGGGCGCAGCCGAGCCCGGCACGTGCGTGGCGATCGCGCTGGAGGGGCGGCGCGCGATGCCGGTCGAGGTGCAGGCGCTGACGATCGAGTCGAACGCCCCGAACCCGCGTCGTGTGGTGCACGGTCTGGACGCGTCACGGGTGGCGATGGTGCTGGCGATCCTCGAGCGGCGCGCGGGAATCGCGACGTCGAAGCTCGACGTGTACGTGTCGACGGTGGGTGGCGTGCGCTTCACCGAGCCCGCCGCCGATCTGGCCATCGCCGTCGCTGTGGCGGGTTCGATCCGGCACTGGTCGGTGCCGCGCACGGTGGCGGCGGTGGGCGAGCTGTCGCTGGCAGGCGAGATCCGCCCGGTCACCCAGGCGACGCAGCGCCGCGGCGAGGCCGCACGACTCGGCTACCAGCAGGTCGTCGATGACCGGTCGAAGACGCTGCGCACGGCCTTGACCGACATCCGCTCGCGGGCGACCGACCGCCGGTCGGAGGCCTCGATCCCGCCGTTCTGACGGACGCTCAGGCGTCGAGCGCTTTGAGCAGCTCTGCGGGCGGCGCCTGCATCGGGTGGGGGCCTGCGATGTCGAGGAACACCGTGGTGATCGTGTCGCGGTGCGTGGTCAGGAACGACTTCAGCCACGTCGGCGAGTAGATGCCGACGCCGGGCGGCAGGTTGGCCGGCTTGTGCTTGGCATCGCTGAACAGCAGCAGGGCGACGTCGCCGGTGCTCGCGTCGCGGTACGTCCAGACCTCGCCGCTGTCGAGCGGGTTGTCGCGGGCGCCGGGCTTGATCAGCGGCACGACCGTGTTGCCGTTGCGCAGCGCCAGGGCGACGGCCGCCATGTCCTGCTTCTCGAGAGCCTGGGCCAGAGCCTCAGAGCGGAAGTCCTCGGGTGCGGGGCGCTTGCTGCCTGACTTCTTCTTCGCCATGACAACAGCTTAAGAGTGGGGCCCTCTCGAGTCCTCCATTGGGGACTGGGGAACTCGAGAGGGCCCTCCGGTTCTCGGTCGCGGCGATTGTCGAAGCGCTGGGGACGCTGAGGTCGACACCACTGGGGATGGCTTGTCGCGACAGAACTGAGAACCTTGCCCCCATGGTATCCCAAAATATCGTTCATGTCAGCCATGGTCTGAGAACACGGTCGATTGCGAAACGCGGTTTCGCTCAGCGCAGCATGATCTGCTTGGGCGCCTCGTTGTTGAAGCCGCCGATGGATACGGCGACGTGATACGAGGCTCCGCCGCCCGGCGCACGAGGGCGATTCTGCTCCTCGCAGGTCTCCGGCGAGGAGCGCGTGCGATCCCAGACGACCGGCGTCGCGCTGGTCACGGACGAGCCGGCTTCGAGGGTCACGATCATGTCGCTCGACTCGGACTGGCAGTCCGTCGAGCGCCACCACACATCGTCTCCGCTGCTCACGGTGAAGGTCTGCGTGCTGGAGCCCACGTTCAGCGTGCAGTCGGCGGCGCCCTTGTTCGTCAGCGAGATCGACAGCTGCGGCAGCGCCTCGGCCGGGTAGGCGTCGGCGTCGGTGACCGCGGTCACCGTGACGTCGTCCGCGGTGCACGCGGCGATGCCGGGGGTCTCGGTGGGCTCAGGGCTCGCGTCCGGCGACGCGCTGGGGCTGTCGTCTGCAGTCGGCGTCTCGGCATCCGGAGTGGGCGTGCGGTCGGTCGGCGCGGACGCCGACCACGGCTTCGCGATCGCGAGCCACACGCCGCCGCCGACGGCGGCGAGCGCGAGAACGAGAAGCAGCAGCACCGCAAGCCGGCGGCGACGGTAGACGGCGGCGGACTGGCGGGGCATGAGTCCAGGCTAATTCAGGTGCTTGATCATCCTCGTGTTGCCGAGCGTGTTCGGCTTGACGTGGGCGAGATCGAGGAACTCCTCCACACCGGCGTCACCGCTGCGCAGCAGCTGCGAGTACACGTCGGCGTCGACCACCTGCTCGCCGATCGGCTCGAAGCCGCGGCGCGAGAAGAACTCGGTCTCGAACGTGAGGCAGAACAGCCGGGTGAGTCCGAGCTGGCGGGCGCGGTGCTCGAGGTCCGTGACGATCGCGCGGCCGACGCCGTGGCGCAGGTACTCGTCGCGCACGAGCAGAGTGCGCACCTCGCCCAGGTCCTCCCACATGACGTGCAGGGCGCCGCACCCGATCAGCTGACCGTCGACCTCGGCGACGACGAACTCCTGCACGGCGCCGTAGAGCACGGCGAGGTCCTTGCCGAGCAGGATGCGCTGCTCGACGAGCGGTTCGAGCAGGGCGTGGATGGCGATCACATCTGTGCTGCGGGCTGGGCGGACGAGGAAGTCTGTCACGGCTCCACCCTAGAGTGACCGCCCTGCCGCGAATCCGCATGACTGCTGGGAGTCGCGATGTTCAGATGATTGCCTCAGGCAACTACATGTACAGTGAAGGCATGCCCGCAGACGCACCCTTCCCGGAGAACGTGCTGCTGGAAGCGCTCACGCTTCTCGTCGCGCGATGGTCGTCACCGAGCGTGCAGCGCTCCGTCGCGCAGAGCGCCGGCGTCACCGTCGACGCCGCCGACGTCTCGGCGCTGTACATCCTGGGCCTGCACGGGCCGCTGCGCGCCGGCGATCTCGCCGAGGCGATGCACAGCAGCCGGCCGACCGTGAGCAAGCAGCTGACCCGCCTCGAGCGCGCCGGGATGATCACCCGCGAGCCGGATCCGCGCGACGGCCGGGCGAGCATCGTCGCCCTCTCCGCCGAGGGCGCGGCCGCCCATCAGCGACTGCTCGCGCAGGGCATCCGGATGATGCGACACGCGCTGCGCGACCGCTCGCGCGCCGACGCCACCGCCCTGGCCACTCAGGTCGCCGACCTCGTCGCGCGACTGGGCGTCACCGACTCCCCCGGCGGTTCCGCCGGGGACCCGCCGCGCTCCCACCCGGAGCGCAGATCTGAGGAGGATCAGTCATGACCCGCACCTATGTCGTCACCGGATCGGCGTCCGGCATCGGCGAGACCACCGCGCGGCTGCTGCGCGACCGCGGCGCGCGGGTGATCGGCATCGATCTGCGCGACGCCGACATCGAGGCCGACCTCAGCACGGCGGAGGGCCGCCAGTCGGCTGCCGCTGCGGCGATCGACCTCGCCGGCGGAACCGTCGACGCCGTGATCGCGTGCGCCGGCATCTCGGCGCCGATCGCGAAGACGCTCTCGGTCAACTACTTCGGCGTGACCGAGCTGCTCGAGGCGTTGCGTCCGGCTCTCGAACGCTCCGACGCACCGCGCGCCGTCGTGGTCTCGTCGATGGCGTCGCTGCAGCCGAGCCCGCCCGAGCTGGTCGAGGCGGCGCTGTCGGGCGACGAAGCGGCGACGCTCGCAATCGCCGAGCAGCTGACCGCGAAGGGACCGGCCGAGGCGTACCAGGTGTACCCGGCGTCGAAGCGCGCACTGTCGCGCTGGGTGCGCCGCCGCTCCATCTCGCCCGAGTGGGCGGGTGCGGGCATCCCGCTCAACGCGGTCGCCCCCGGCACCGTGCTGACCCCGATGACCGAGCAGCTGCTCGCCACCGATGAGGGGCGCGCGATGGTCGACGCCGCCGTGCCGATGCCGCTGAACAGCCACCAGTCGCCCGAGTCGATCGCGTACCTGCTGATCTGGCTGACCGGGGTCGAGAACACCCACCTGGCCGGTCAGGTCATCTACGACGACGGCGGGGCGGATGCCATGCTGCGCGGCGATGACATCTGGTCGTGGAACGATCCCCGCTGACACCGCAGTACGCGAAAGAGCGGGCGGATGCCGATGGCATCCGCC
>NZ_JBSHJX010000016.1:0-35670 GCF_053619695.1 Microbacterium sp. NPDC055521
GTTCTGGGGCGTGCTTTATAACACCCGCTCCCCCTTTTTATGAGGTTTGGGGGGGGGGCCCCATCCCCCTCTTTCCCCCCCCCCCTCCTCTTGCCGTGCGCTGCCCGCGGTAGTCCTGACGGGAACATCGATGCTCGTGCCGTCGTATTCCGGCCGAGAAGGTCAAGCTCTCGTCCTGCGTTCGGCGTGAGCACCAGCTTTGCTCCTCAACTACCGTCTGGATCCGCTCATGTGGGGAGCTGATAGTCGAACCAGATGCGGTGCGTCCCATCCGCGTCGACTGCGATTCCGCCTCCGCCCGAGATTCCTGTCAACTCCCCAGTGCCGCTGGAGGGAATGATGACCAAGGACTCGTCACTCCGGATGTCTCCGACCGTCGTTGCCGAATGTGAGAAATTGAACGTGCCAGACCGGCGGTCGAGTACACCTTCGAAAGACTCCATTGCGACATACCCGCCGACGTCTGTGACCGCGTCCAGAGCGTACGTGAACACGGTCACCGAGCGTCCGGCCATATCTCCCGAGAACTGCTTCTCCACTCTCATTACCGCCACGGAGGCGGCAGTCACCGGCCCGGTATCCATGGGCGGGGCGACGGGGGAGAACGCTTCTACAGTGAACGTCCCTGATGCTTGCATGATGCTCCTTTGATTCTCTGAGTTCTGTAGTCACGGCCGAGACAGGAACGCGGCGTCACGGTCGTACTCATCGGCTTCGTCGCACAACCCGGGCTTGCTCAGCTCGGCGGCCTTCACGCGCGAGAAATCGGCAAGCTGGTAGAGCCGGCGGATTGCCACCTGAACGACGGCGTCGACGGTGAGAGGGATGCTCCCGGCATCCGATCCATAAGAGTCGATCAGCAGCTGGATGCGTCGCGGCACGTCGGCACCAGTCGGTGCGCCCACCGGCGGCTCGGCGGTGAGTGGAACCATGCGGGTGGCGAAATAGGCGATGTCCCAGATCCGCGGGCCCGGCGAGCACATGTCGAAATCGATCGCGCCGACGATCCGGCCACCGTCGAACGCGAGATTGTGCGGGGAGAAATCGTTGTGGCAGATGACCTCCACGGGCACCTTCGTCGACGACTGCCAGACGCTTTCATCGAGCGGGAAGCCGATGGATGCGTCATGCAGCCGGCGCAGCATCCGCGCCCCCTGCTCAAGTGCCGCATCCGTCCATACCCAGCTCGGCATCGGATACGCGGGAACGAAGGCGTCGATGAAGCTCAGCGTCTCGTGCGTGCCGTCGAAGCCGATCGGCTCCGGCGCCCAGTCGATCCCTCCGCGCTTGAGGTAACGCAGGTAGCGGTGCACGGTCGGTGTCCATGACCCGCCCACACGACGGACCGTGTCGCCGTCGCGTACGACGGTGTTCATGTTTCCGCCGGACATCGACTGCTGCATGTCGTTCATGATGGTTCCCTTCTAGTCGTCGGTCTCGGGGATGAGCACGGTGGCGAGGGTTATCCGGCGCTGCCCTTCCTTGCGCTTCTCCAGGTAGGGCGTGAGCACCTCCATGAGCTCAGCCTGCAGTTTCTCCAGGTCCTGACTGTCGAGGTGGAGTATGGCGCGGGCGAATCCCAGGGAGCCCCGCATGTCCACCCGATCGTCGTCGAGGAGCCGCTCGAAGTCATTCGAGAGTCCGCTGAGGAACACCGTGAACGCCGAGCGCAGTTGCACGGCATCCATCGCCTGCAACTCGCCGTGGTCCACGTGCGCCAGTCGGTCGCCGAGTGCGAGTGTGCGCTCGATGGCGCCGCGGACATGTCGTTCCTCGATGACAGCCAGGATGTCGGCCTCGAGCAGCGCCGCGACGTGCCGGTACAGGGTGGCCTGTTTGACCTCGGGCAGAGCTTCACGCAACTGGGTCGTCGTCATGCTGCGGCCGCCGAGTTGCTGAATGATCTTCATGCGCACCGGATGGAGGACGATGTCAGCGATCTGATGCTCTTCAGCCACGAGTGTTCTCCCAACCATTATCATTATGATAATGTTCTCATCACGACAACGACCATTGAAGCAGAGGTGAGCATGATGACGCAGGTGGGCTACAAGCAAGAGGGAGTGGACATCCGATTCCCGGGCTGGGAAGCGATGATGGCCGGGCGAGGATTCGCGCGAGTGCCCCTCTCCGCCATCCTGTCGGCTCGGGTCGAGCCCGGATGGACCTCGGAGATCCTGGGCCTGCGCTCAGGCCTGGTCGTGTCGGGGTATCGCAAGCTCGGCACCTTCACGCATCCCTCCGGGGCTCGGCGGCTGGTCTCGATGAAACGCGGCCTACCGTTGCTGCGGCTGGGCACGGTCCGGGGCGAAACCGGATTCGATGAGGTCCTGCTCAGCACTGAAGACGCGGACCGAATCGCGCAGGCGATCCACGGGAGCGTCTCCCGATGAGCGCCGCACCGATCGAGGTCAGAGGGCTTGCCAAGCGCTTCGGTGCTGCCGACGCCGTGACGGATGCGACGTTTGGTGCGGCGCCGGGGCGCGTCACCGGCTTTCTCGGGCCGAACGGCGCCGGGAAGAGCACCACACTGCGCGTGCTGCTCGGCTTGATCCGTCCTTCCCAGGGAACCGCGCTCATTCTGGGCAAGCGCTATCAGGATCACCGTCGTCCGGCCCGCCTCGTCGGAGCGGTGCTCGACATCGCCGGTGCGCACCCGAGAACGACCGCCCGGCAGCACCTCCGCACCTACAGTGCGATCTCTGGTCTCTCCTCGAAACGCGTCGATGCGGTGCTCGATGAGACCGGCGCCGTCGCGTTCGCTGATCGTCGTATCGGCACGTTCTCGACCGGGATGCTCCAGCGCCTTTCGCTCGCGACCGCGCTCCTCGGGGATCCGGAGATCCTTGTGCTCGACGAGCCCTCGAATGGTATGGATCCCGCCGGCATCGTGTGGCTGAGGACATTCCTGCGGACTTTCGCGGCGTCGGGTCGCACCGTCCTGCTGTCCAGCCACGCGCTCGGCGAAGTCGAGCAGACGGCCGATGACGTGGTCCTCATCAGCCGAGGCCGAGTGACACGAACGGGACCGCTCTGCGAACTTCGCTCGAATGGGGAATCACTGGAAGACGTGTTCCTTCGCGCCACCCACGAAGGGGCACCGCTGTGAGACTGGTCCACGGTGAGCTGATCAAGCTCGTCACTCTCCGCCTGGCCTTCTGGACGATGCTCGTCGCGGGGGCGTGCGGAATGCTGCTGACGGGCACACTCGCCTTGATCGGCCCCGAGAACGCGACCCCGCCGATGCCCGGACTCGACGCCGTCGAAGGCGTCGAGATCGTGCTCGGCCTTCCCGCGGTGCTGCTGTTCGTGCCCGCCCTCATCGGCACCATCGCCGTCACCTCCGAGTATCGGCACCGCACTATCGGCACGACGTTTCTCGCGGCGCCGACGCGCGGGCGAGTACTCGGTGCGAAGCTCGTCGTCTACGCGCTTCTCGGTCTGAGCTACGGCATCATCTGCTCGGCCGCATCCGGAGCGGCTTTGTATGCGGGAGCCGCGGTGCGAGAAGTCGCGATCCCGGTCCCGGTCGGAGAAGTCGTGGTCCCACTGCTCCAACTCGCGCTCGCGGCTGCCGTCTACATGGTGCTCGGAGTCAGCATCGGCGCGCTCGCCCGGAACCAGCTGGTCGCGATCGCCATCGTGCTCGGCTACTTCTACGTTCTCGAGTTCGTGCTCATGATGATCCCGGGTGTGAACTCTCTGTACCCGATCCTGCCCGGCGGAGCGACGGCCTCGCTGACCAGCTTTTCCTTCCTCACGAACGCCCTGGCCGAACAGACCTCCCTCGGAGCTGCTTCCCTCGCCTCTCCGGTGATGGGAGCCTTCATTCTGCTCGCCTACGCGTGCGCCGCTGGGCTTCTGGCGGTACTCGTTCCTCTTCGTCGCGACCTCACGTGACGAGTCAGAAGCGTCCCGCGGCGCGACGACCTCACACCTCTCGAGGTCGAGCAACTCGACTACGCGCGTAACGAACCGGTCACACGAGCCGGCTGAAACCAGCAAACAGCTCTCCGGACCCACCGGGGCGAGTCAATGCAACCCTCGGCGGGCCAGCCGTCACGCCGCAACCAGCACCGAGATCACGTTGCCTGCGGGATCCTTGAACCACGCGATCTCGGGGCCCGACGCGCCGTCCGGTCCCATCCGTGCGATTCCCTTGTCGTCAGTGCCGAAATCGGGGTCGGTGTAGATCTTGGTGACCACACCGCGGGCGTTCAGATCATCGACGGCGGCATCGATGTCGGCCACCGCGAAGTTGAGAACGGTGTACGTCGCCGGAACGTGGTCCGGCTTGTCGTACACGAGGATCGAGCCGCCCTGCGGCCGGCCGATCTCGAGGAAGCCCATCGCGTTGTTCGAGACCGGCATGCCGAGCGTCTCGCCGTAGAACGTGCGGGCGGCGTCGAGGTCGTCGACGCTGAAGCCGCTGAAGACCCGCTCGGGGGTGAATGCGCTCATGAGCCAATGGTGCGCTCGCAGACGGCGCATGTCCACCGCTTCTGAGACCGGCGCGCCGGCATCCCGGGATCAGCCCCGATCCACCGCCGACCGCTCGTCGACCCGCGTCTTCCTCAGGCTCGCCACCGTCGCCACCGCGATCGTTCCCGCGATGAACAGCAGCGACAGCCAGATCGGGATCTCGGGGATCACCGTGATCGGCTCGCCGCCGTTGATGAACGGCAGCTCGTTCTTGTGCAGCGCGTGGATGAGCAGCTTCACGCCGATGAAGGCGAGGATCACCGCCAGGCCCTGGGCGAGGTACACGAGCCGCTCGAGCAGGCCGCCGATCAGGAAGAAGAGCTGGCGCAGCCCCATCAGCGCGAACACGTTGGCGGTGAAGACGAGGTACGCCTCCTCGGTCAGCCCGTAGATCGCGGGGATCGAGTCGACGGCGAAGATGAGGTCGACGAAGCCGATGGCGACGATCGTCAGCAGCATCGGCGTCACCCAGCGCCGGCCGTCCTTCCGGACGGTCAGCTTGTCCTCGTGGTACTCGTCCGTCACCGGCAGGCGCCGGCGGACGAAGCGCATGAACCTGCCGTCGACGACGTTCGAGTCGCCGTGCGAGAACGCCTGTTGGTAGGCGAGCACCAGCAGCAGGGCGCCGAACAGGTAGAAGACCCAGGTGAAGTTCTCGATCAGCGCCGCACCGACCGCGATGAAGACACCGCGCAGGATGAGTGCGATGACGATGCCGATCATCAGCACCTTCTGCTGGTAGATCTTCGGCACGGCGAAGCTCGACATCACGATGAGGAACACGAAGAGGTTGTCGACCGACAGCGCCTTCTCGGTCAGGTAGCCCGCGAAGTACTCACCGCCGAACGTCCAGCCCGAGACCACACCGACGCCGACGCCGAACACCAGCGCCAGAGCGATGTAGAAGGCCGACCAGCGCGCCGATTCAGCGATCGTGGGCTCGTGCGGCGTGCGCACATGCGTGAAGAACTCGTAGATGAAGAAGGCGACGGTCACCGCGACCGTGATCATCCAGACGAGGGGGCTGACTTCCAAAGGGGTCTCCTTACCTGAGGCGAACGAATCGACGCCAAGGTCTTCTCCATTCCCGAACCGGGAACCGGTGGACCGGGATGCGACGTGCAACCGTGGTGACGAGCCACCGCGCGGGAGTACTCCCCTTGTGGCGACAAGTGTACCCGCCGTCGCAATGCATCTTGAATGCCCTCCTCGCCCCCTGCGATCCTCACCTGCGAGACGACGAAGTTCGATAAGAGGAGTGTCAATGGAGATCTCACGACGCGGATTCCTGGTGGCGGGCGCAGCCTTCGGCAGTGCCGCGCTGATCGCAGGCGGTGCACAGCCGGCCCTGGCATCCGCTCTGCGCCCCGCGGGTGCGCTCGACCCGGCGGATGTCGAAGCGCGCGCTCTCGCGCTGTCGCCGCCGGTCTTCCTGCTCGAGACGCGCGTGCCGCGACAGTTCTCCACGGGCAAGGGAAGCACGATCTCGATCAGCCCCGAGCGCGGCAAGGTCGGCGCCCACAGCCTGAAGTGGGAGCACGCCGCCCGAGGAGTGCTGACCATCAAGGAGCCCCTGCGCTACCAGGCCAGCCGCTACACCGCGGGCATGGACCAGGCGCTGATGGGCACCGTCGACACCTTCTCTATGTGGGTGTACAACTCCGAACCCACCACCGACCGTCTGCGCGTCGAGTTCGGCCGCGGAGCGACCACCGACATGGTCTTCGAGTTCGGTCTCGACTTCACCGGCTGGCGAACCTGCTGGGTGCGTCTCGGCTACGACACCGAGGGGACTCCGCATCACGCTATGAACCGGGTGCGCTTCGTCGCGCCGGCGCGCTCGGGCAGCCTGTACATCGACCAGGTGGTGCTCAACACCGAGATGCGCCCCGACCACCCAACCCCCGACCGCCAGGCACCGTTCGTGCAGCCCGAGATCGCCGAGGCCGACAACCGGCACTGGCTCGACCTGGTTCGCTTCGATGACGACCTCGCCGCGGCGTCCCTTCCCGCAGCCGACGGTGCCGCTGATCTCGCCGGCATCCGTGCCGCGCTGCTGAAGTCCGCGACGGTCGCCGCCGACGTGACCACTGCCGGGCTCGCGAAGGCGAAGGAACAGGTCGCCGAGCTCGGCGTGCCCCAACGAGCATCCGGAATCCCGGCCAGCCCCGGCTCCTACATCAACGGCTACCAGTCGGCGATCCTGCCCGCCGAGATCCGCGCCGACGTCATGACGCTCGCATCCGCCGTCGCGCTGCGCGCGTACGGCACCCGCATGCGAGCGATCGCCGCGGCATCGGCGAAGGCACGGACCTCCGGGGCCGCCACCGCGCCGGAGTTCGACGAGCTCTACCTGCGCATGTACGCACACCTCGAAGACCAGGGCTTCGCGAAGGGCAGCGCGCAGGGCACGATCCACCACATCGGCTACCAGTACCGTGAGGCAGCCGACTCGTTCCTCGTCGCGCAGCCGCTGCTGACCGAAGCCGGGCTGTGGCGTCGCGCGATGGACAACCTCGCCTGGTTCGTCGGGCTGGGCCGGCTCACGCACGACTTCAGCGACCCGGCCGAGTACGGCGGCATCATCGACGTGCAGAACACTCTGCTCAAGCCGATGGCGATCTGCGCGGTCGGCGCCGGAACCGCCGACGAGCAGTGCCGCCTGCTGGCCGCGCTCACCCGATTCACCGAGCGCTCGCTGAGCACCTCGCCGGGGATCGAGGGAGGGCTCAAGCCCGACGGCACGATCTTCCACCACATGGGTCCGTATCCGGACTACGGCCGCGATGCGCTGGTCGGAATGGCACCTGTGGTCGCCCTGCTGCACGGCACGGCCTTCGCCCTGGGAACCCTCGCACGCGCCTCGCTGCGCCGGGCGCTGCTCACCCAGCGTCTGCACGCCAACACCACGCAGTGGCCGATCGCGCTCACCGGCCGCCACCCCGATGGGGGGCAGGGACTCTCGCTCAACCCGTTCACGGCGCTCGCAGCGACACCCATGCCGGGGGAGGGCGGCCAGTTCGACCCGGAGGTCGGTGCCGCGTTCCTGCGGCTGCTGCCGCCGAACCCGTCGGCCGCGCAGCGCAGCCTCGCCGCCGACCTGCGCGAGGCGGGCATCGAGGCCGAGCCCGCCCCGAACGGACACTGGGCGCTGGGGTACGCCGCCTGTGGGCTGCATCGCCGCGGCGAGTGGCTGGTCGCGCTGCGCGGACACAACCGCTACCTGTGGTCGAGTGAGATCTACGCCACCGACAACCTCTACGGTCGCTACCTCGCCTACGCGTCGGTCGAGGTGCTCGCCCGAGCCGACGACAGCGGGCAGATCACGCATCCGGCCAACGGCTATGTTCACCCGGGCTGGGACTGGAACCGCATCCCCGGCGCGACCACGAAGCACCTGCCGTGGAACCTGCTGAAGGGCGACCTGAGCGGCACGATCGAGATCATGCCGCTGACGCGATCGGCGTTCGGCGGGGCCGGTTCGTTCCAGGGCGAGCACGGCGTGTTCGGGATGCACCTGATCGAGCATCCGACGTTCGACCCCACGCACACAGCGAAGGTGTCGCGATTCAGCTTCGACGATCTGATCGTCTGCCTGGGCAGCGACATCGCGAACGACGACCCGCACCACACCACCGAGACGACCCTGTTCCAGGTCGCCGTGCCGGCCGCCGACGGCACGGACGACGCGGCGCAGCTGACCCGGCCCACCGGTGTCGTCGACCCCCTCGGCAACGGCTTCCACCTGCCCGCCGGGCAGCGGCTGCGCCGCATCAGTGCGGTGCAGAGCGCTCCCGACGAGAAGGACACCACGACGGCATCCGTTCCGTACGCCACTGCGCTCATCGATCACGGAGCGGCGCCCCGCGGTGCGGCGTACGAGTACGCCCTGCTCGTCGGGGCGGGGGTGCAGCGCACGGCCGACTTCACCACGCGGATGAGCACCGACGACGCGCCCTACACCGTGGTGCGAAAGGATGCCGCCGCGCACATCGTGCACCATCGCGACACCGGGATCACCGGTGCGGTGGTCTTCGCCGACGTGACGGACCTCGACGCGGCGATCACCGCCGTCGACGCACCGTGCCTGCTGATGTGGCGCAGCGACGAGCAGACGCTCTCGCTGTCGGTGACCGACCCCGACCTGCATCTGTACGAGGGCGACGACCCGGATCAATTCGCCGCCGACGGCAGCTACGTCGGAGCGAACACGAGCTATTCCCGCCCGTGGCGGCGCAACACCAGCGCGCCGTCGCACGTCAGCCTCACCGTGCAGGGGCGATGGTCGTGCGACGAGGACGGCGTGACGGTGAACGCGGCCGGCGACACGACGACGATCACCGTGACGTGTCGCGACGGCGCCTCGCGCGATCTCACCCTGACCGCCATCGGGTGAGATCGGGCGCAGGCCCGTCGTCGGGGATGCGGTGCACCGCGGCGAGACGCTCGGTCTGGCGTCGATGGGATACTGGCGGCACCATGACGACGACGATGCTGCTGCTCGCCGACACGCACATCCCGGCGCGGGCGAGACGACTGCCGCGCGCTGTGCTCGACGCGATCGATGCATCCGACGTCGTGGTGCACGCGGGGGATTGGGTCGACATCGCCACACTCGACCTCATCGAGTCGCGATCCCGAGAATTCCACGGCGTCTACGGCAACAACGACGGGCCCGAGCATCGCGAGCGGCTCCCCGAGATCGCCCGCTTCACCGTCGGGAACCTGCGCTTCGCGGTCATCCATGAGACGGGCCCGGCGGCGAAACGCGAGCAGCGCATGGATCAGGTGTTCGCCGACACTGACGTGCTGATCTTCGGGCACTCGCACATCCCGTGGGACACCCTCACGCCACGCGGCCTGCGTCTGCTCAATCCCGGGTCGCCGACCGATCGGCGCCGTCAGCCGGCATGCACGATGATGAGCGTGCGCATCGACGGGGGAGCGCTCGACGTCACGCTGATCCCCGTGAACCGCGACGGTGAGCCGCTCCCGGTGAACCGCGACGGATGAGCCGCGACCGGTGAACCGCGACGGATGAGCCGCGACCACCGGCCGCGGTTCACCGAAATCGATTCTGAGAGCGCCGGGAACCATATCGCCGCGTGTCATTCCGTGATAATCGTCGCCCGAAATCGACATCGCCCAATAGGCTCCAAGAAGCGGAGCTTTCTCGAGTCGCTCCGCACTCGTTTCGCGCTTCCGGGGGATGGTCACACCCGCGTCTCTCCTGCGCGGGTGTTAGGCGGACCGATGAGTGGACAAGCTCTGCTGACGATACCGGTGATCGGAGTGCGCGCCGCACAGATCCGAGCGGAAGACCCGCCGGTCCGGAGGGAAGGCGCAGTGCCGCGACTCACATGGGTGCTGTGCGCCGCTCTGCTGCTCTGCGGGTGCATCCTCGTCTCGGCGGCGACCACGACCGACGCGGACTGGTGGCACCTCTACTTCAGCAGACTCGGCATGATGGGCGACTTCTCCAGCTTCGCGTTCAACGGAGGACTCATCGCGAGCGGAGCCATCATCGCCGGCTCGTCGTGGATGCTGCGGATCCGCCTCGCCGGCGTGCTGCCGCACTCCCGGCGCTCGCGGGTCGCCATGCGTCTGATGCCCCCGGCGATCGCCGGTCTCGGCATCAGTCTGCTCGCGATCGGCGCCTACCCGCTCTCGGTCGACCCGGTCGCGCACGAGCGGGCCACCAACGGCGCCGTGCTGTCTTTCGCCTTCCTGCTGCTCTCGCACCGTGTGCTGCTCTGGCAGCTCGATGGGGCACTGCGCCGTGCCACCATCACCAGTGCAGTCATCATGATCGTCGCGCTCGCCGCGTTGAAGGCCGAGGTCATCTCGCTCACCGTCTTCGAGGCGATCGCTTTCGCGATCATCCTCTGGTGGGTGCACCTGCTCGAGCAGATCGCGCACCGCCATGCCTTCTCAGCCCCGTCGAACGCGTCGACCTGGTCGCCGCGCCGGCGAAGCACCAAGACGGGCGCCCCGCCTGCGGCCGTCCGGCGCCGCGCGGGCGCCGTGAAGATCCGTCAGGGGTGCTCGGAGCGCCGCGCCCGTGCGACGACGATGCCGCGCCGCGACGTCTCGAACCCCTCCAGCATCTCGCGCAGCTGCGCAGCGCCCACGTCGGCGCCGAACGCGTCGGCTCCCGGCTCGAGCATGATGCCGGATGCCAGAGGGCCGGCGATCACGGGATCGAATCCCAGGTCGTCGATCAGTCGCGACACGGCATCCAGGTCGTCGACCGAATCCCCGGCGATCGCGATGGCCTTGCGCCCAGCTGCCCCGGCGGGACGAGCCTCGTCCTCCAGATCGTGGTACCCCATGTGCCCCAGCCCTTTGACGACGCGCGCGCCCGCGAGGTGCCGCTGAACCAGCTCGCTCGTCGAGGTGCGCGGGTCGTCGAGGTCGGGCCGATCTCCATCACCGCCCCACCAGTAGTTCATGGCGTCGATGACCAGCATCCCGCGCATCTGCGCCGCCGGCAGCGTGCGGTACCGGCCGAGCGGCAGCGCCAGCACCACGGCATCCGACAACGTCACCAGGTCGGAGACGCTCACCGCCTCGGCTCCGATCGCGGCGATCGCGCGTGCGATGGGAGCGGGATCGCCCGCTCGCGCGACGACCACCCGGTAGCCGGCATCGACCGCGAGCGACGCCAGCACACGCCCCAGACGGCCGGCGCCGATGATGCCGAGCGTCCGGATCGGCGAGGTGACAGTCACCCCGTCATCGTACGGCGGCCCGTCGGGCACCGGCGCAGGCGTGCTCAGTGGTCGCGCAGCATGGTGATGAGCTCGGCCTTGCGCTTGCCGGAGTAGCCCTCGATGCCGAGCTCCTTCGCGCGCTTCTTCAGCTCGTCAACCGTCCAGTCGTCGTAGTCGCCGGACTTCCCTCCTCGGCGTCCGACCGCCGCGCGGCCGTCGCGGGCGGCCGCGTTCGAGATGCGCGCGGCCTTCTCCTTCGATGCGCCGTCATCGCGCAGCTTCTCGTACAGCTCTTCGTCCTTGAGCTCTGGCTGGTTCGGCATGGCCGCCTCCTCGGATCTTCGGACGTCGCCGATCGGCGACTCGGGATGACCATATGCACGGCAGCCGCCCGCTCGAACCGCCTTGACACGCCGGATGGCCCGGTCTATCGGCTCACCGCCAGGCTGCTTCGATGATGTGCGGCGGATGACCGCTCGCGTCGTACACCCGCACCCAGTGCACGTCGACGGCGATGATCTCGAATCCGGCATCCAGCGCGCGGGAGTTGGGAAACCGCTCGCTGTACACCTCGCCCAGACGCCAGCGCTCCTCATCGTGGGTGATGCGGGCGCGGCCCTCCAGCTGCACCGACGTGTCCGCTCCGGTGATCGCCACGGCGACATTCGGGCGCTCGCGGATGTTGCCGACCTTGCGCGACTGGTCGGACGCATCGAACACGAGCACGCCGTCGTCGGTGGCGGTGAGGCCTACGTAGGCCGCCTGCGGCGCGCCGTCACGTCCGACGCTCGCCACCACGCCCGACCCGCACACACGGACGAAGTGCGCGATGGCCGCGCGATCCGACGCCTCGATGGTCATACATCGACGGTACGCCCGTCGCCGCCGCACGACGAGGGGTTCTCCGATGACAGCCGTCAGACCGCCCGTTCCCACGATTCCACTGTGCCAGGCACGACCGTGAACAGCGGGTGCGGCGTAGGCGCCGACGCGCGCCAGCGCACGGCATCCGCAGGGCTGCGCTGATCGAGCTTCGCACCCAGATGCTGCCACTCCAGCGCCAGCTGACCGTCGGTCACCGGGATGAGGGCGACGGGCGACGCCGGCGCGAGGATGCGCGTTCGATCGAAGCGGTAGCCCCGGGCATCCGCTTCGTCCGCGACCGATGACAGATACGCGCCGACCGATGCGAGCGGGTCGGCCTGCGCGCGGAACCGCTCGAGCTGCGGATGTCTGGTGTATCCCTTCGTGCGCCCCGCGAGAACCGCCTGGGCGAGCAGCGTCTCTCGCCAGCAGGCGACGAGAGCCGCCCGGTCGAGGTGCGCGGGGTGCAGCGACCAGATCCTCACCCGCGGCCCGGCTCCTCCGAGCTCGCGACAGCCGGCTCAGCGTCCCGCGCGGCATCCGGCTCGGCATCGCGGCGGCTGAGCTTCGACGGCCACCAGATCGCCCGACCGATGTCGTAGCCGAGCGCCGGCACGAGCAGCGAGCGCACCACGAACGTGTCGAGCAGCACGCCGAAGGCGACGATGAATGCCAGCTGCACGAGGAACAGGATGGGAATCACCGACAGCGCGGCGAACGTCGCGGCCAGCACGAGCCCCGCGGAGGTGATCACGCCGCCGGTCACCGCCAGGCCGCGCAGGATGCCCTCGCGCGTGCCGTGCCGCTTCGATTCCTCGCGCACACGGGTCATCAGGAAGATGTTGTAGTCGATGCCCAGCGCGACGAGGAACACGAAGCCGAACAGCGGCACCGCGGGGTCGGCTCCCGGGAACCGGAAGACGCCGTTGAACAGCAGCGCGGCGACGCCCATCGCCGAGCCGAACGAGAGCACGGTGGTGAGGATCAGCAGCACGGGCGCGAGCACCGCCCGCAGCAGGAGCATGAGGATCACGAGGATCACGCCGAGGATCACCGGGATGATCAGGTTGCGGTCGTGGATGGATGCTGTGTTCGTGTCGACCGCGGTGGCCGTGACGCCTCCGACCTTGGCTCCCGTCTCGTCGAGCTCGGCGCGCAGCCGGTCGACGGTCGCCTCGGCGTCCGCCGAGTCGGCGGCGTCGGTGAGCGTGCTCTGCAGCAGCACGCGCCCGTCGACGACCGTGGGCTTGGGAGCGGGGGTGCCGGGAGGGCCGAATGCGGTGATGCCGTCTGCGGTGACCGGGGCGCTGCCCGACGGCGAGTCCTCGGCGGTCACGTTGACGCCGTCGACGCCATCGTCGGAGAGCAGCACATCGGCGGCGTCCTGCAGGCGGCTCTCATCGACCAGCACGTACGCGGGACTGCCCGACCCGCCCGGGAAGTGCTCGCCGAGTACCTCCTGGCCGTCGCGCGCCTCGGAGGCGCCGAGCACGAGATCGGACTGCGGCACGCCCTTGGCATCCAGCTGCACGACACCGACCGCGGCGATCGCCAGCACGACTGCCGTCGATATCCAGATCAGGCGAGGACGAGTGCGGATGCCGCGCGCGAGCCGGGGCCACAGGCCGCTGCCCTCCAGCGGGCTCGCGTCGGCGACCCGCGCGGGTTCGTACTTCGGGCGCTGGGGCCAGAATGCCGCGCGGCCGAACAGCCCGAGCAGGGCGGGGAGCAGCGTGAGTGCGGCGAGCATCGCGAAGACGATGCCGATCGCGGCGACCGGCCCGAGCGTGCTGTTCGACTTCAAGTCGCTCAGCAGCAGGCACAGCAGGCCCGCGATGACGGTGCCGCCGGAGGCGAGGATCGGCTCGAACGAGCCGCGCCAGGCCGCCGCAACCGCCGTCCACCGGCTCTCGGTGAGATGCAGCTCTTCGCGGAAGCGCGCGACCATCAGCAGCGAGTAGTCGGTCGCGGCACCGATGACGAGGATGAACAGGATGCCCTGCGTCTGGCCGCTCAGCAGCAGGATGCCGAACTTCGCCGCCCACCACACCACCAGCAGCGCCACGCACAGCGCGAACAGGCTGGTGCTGAGCACCACCACCGGCAGCAGCAGCGAGCGGTACACGATCACGAGGATGACGAGCACGGCCGCGAGCGCGACGAGCAGCAGGATGCCGTCGATGCCGGCGAACCCGGCGACGAGGTCTGCCGTGAAGCCGGCCGGACCCGTGATGTACACGTCCACGCCGTCGGGCACACTCTCGTGCAGGTCGGACGAGAGCGCGGTGGACACATCGCCGATGTCGGCATCGGTGTCGATCGGCACGAATGCTTGGGCGGCGCGTCCGTCATCGGAGACGATCACGGGGGAGGAGCCGTCCTTCACGCCTTCAGCGGTCGTCGCGTCCTCCAGCGCGGACGTCAGGTCGTCCTTCAGTGCGTCGTCGATCTCGTCGTCGGAGGCGAAGACCACCACTGCCGGGATCGAATCGGAGCCGAGGAAGTCGTCGAGAGCAGCCTGCACCTCGGTCGCGTCGGCCGAGTCGGGAAGGTACGTGGTGCGGTCGTTCGAGGAGACCTCGTCGATCTTGCCGAACAGCGGGCCGCCGAGACCGGCTCCGGTGAGCCAGAGCAGGATCAGTGCGGCCGAGATCAGCACACGCCAGAGCGTCTTCGGCTTCTGCTGCCTCTGCTGCTGCCGCTCTGTGCGGAGCTGCGCTCGCGTCTTCATCGGTGTCCTCTCGTCAGAACAACGGTACCGGCCGGCGGAAAGGTCGACCGAGGACTTGACAGGCCTAGCATGAGGGCATGCAGAGAACACTCGTCATCGCGGCATCCGCTCCGGTGCCGAGAGGCAATCGCGTCGAGATCGCTCAGGCCGCCGACGGGACGGTCATCGCCGTACGCGACCTCGACCGGGGCATCCAGTACGAGGTGCGAGACACCACGCGCGAACAGCTCGACATCTGGCGCGCGGTCGTACGCGACTGCCGCGTGACCGAGGCGGCGCGTGAGCCGCGCACCGTACTCGTCGTCGGGTTCTCGGATGCGGCCTCGGCGGCCGAGGAGGCGCTCAGCGAGGCGGATGCCGCAGCTGCCGCGGCCAAGGCGGAGTCCGATCGCTGGGGCGGTGCCGACAGACAGCCCGCCGAGGCGCCCGAGCGGTTCTGGTGATGGGCATGGAGCGCACGCTCAGCGGAAGTCCCGCGAGCGGTGCGCGAGGCCGGTGCGCAGGTCTTCGAACGCATCGGCGAGCACGTTCGTGACGCCTTCCGGGGAGCGCTCCAGGAGCCCTCGAACGATGAGCGCGGGGGAGTCCCGAGCCACCCGCCGATAGCGAGCCCACACGCCCGTCGTGCAGATGATGTTCATCAGGCCGTGCTCGTCCTCCAGATTCAAGAAGGTGACTCCGCTGGCCGTCGCCGGACGCTGGCGATGCGTGACCACTCCGGCGACCTCGATGCGCCGTCCCGTCTCGTGGGTGCGCAGCTGGGCGGAGTTCAGCACGCGCCGCTCGTCGAGCGCGGCCCGCAGATGCGACATCGGATGGTCATCGATCGAGACGCCGGTCGCCCACAGGTCGGCTGCCAGGCGCTCGTACCCGGACTGATCGGAGAACAGCGTCGGCTGCACCGAGAGAGCCGTGCCGGGCAGGAAGCGCGCCCGGTCTTCGGCCGCCGCACCCGCGAGCCAGATGGCCTCGCGTCTGCTGAGCCCCAGGCATTCGAAGGCCCCGGCCGTGGCCAGTGCCTCGATCTGCGCCGTGGTGGCGTCGGTGCGCCGCACCAGATCGTGCAGGTCGCGGAACGGCCCGTGCTCGTCTCGTGTCGCGACGATCCGCTCGGCGAGCTTCACGCCGATCCCGCGCACCCCCGACAGTCCGAGCCGCACGGCGAAGCGGCCGTCGCGGCGGTGCGCAGCCGATTCGTCCGGGGCGGAGCTGTCGAACCGCAAAGGGGCCGGCTGGTCGAATGCCGCACAGGATGACCTGCCGGTCGGGCCGGCATCCGGGCCTGCCCCGGAATCGGGCGTGCCGACCGGCTCCAGCCCGTCCACCACCCCGGACGCGTGCAGGTCGGGCCGGCGCACCTGCACGCCGTGGTGGCGGGCATCCGCGGTGAGGGAGGCCGCCGAGTAGAACCCCATCGGCTGCGCCCGCAGCAGCCCGGCCAGGAACGCCGCCGGATAGTGCAGCTTGATCCACGAGCTGGCGTAGACGAGCAGCGCGAACGACAGCGAATGCGACTCGGCGAAGCCGAAGTTCGAGAACGCCTGGATCTGCGCGTAGATGCGATCCGAGACCTCCGTGCTCAGCCCTCGCCGGCTCATCCCGGCGTACAGCTTCGCTCTCACCTTCTCGATCTTCTCCAGCCCGCGCTTCGAGCCCATCGCCCGGCGCAGCAGATCCGCCTCGTCGGCGGTGCAGTCGCCGATCGCGGTGGCCATCTGGATCAGCTGCTCCTGGAAGATCGGCACACCCAGCGTGCGCTTCAGGATCGGCTCCAGATCGCGGTGCGGATAGGGGATGTCGAAGGGCACCGGCTGCTCGCCGTGGCGCAGCCGCTCGCGGTTCTCGGCATCCACCCTGTCCTTCTCGAGCTTGCGACGTACGAACGGGTGCACCGCCCCGCCCTGGATGGGACCGGGCCGGATGAGAGCGATCTGGATGGCGAGGTCGTAGAAGCAGCGCGGCTGCAGCCGGGGCAGCAGACCCATCTGCGCCCGCGACTCGACCTGGAACACCCCGATCGAATCGGCCCGGCAGAGCATGTCGTAGACCCCCGCCTCTTCTTTGGGGATCGTCTCGAGCGTCCAGTGCTCGCCGGTGGATGCCCGGATCAGGTCGAAGCAGTGCTGGAGAGCTGCGAGCATGCCGAGCCCCAGCAGGTCGAACTTCACCAGGCCCATCGAGGCCGCGTCGTCCTTGTCCCACTGGATCACCGTGCGCTTCTCCATGCGGGCGTGCTCGACCGGCACCACCTCGCCGACCGGACGGTCGGTGAGCACCATCCCGCCGGAGTGGATGCCGAGATGCCGCGGTGCTCGCAGCAGGTCGTCGGCATAGCCCAGCACGTCGTCGGGGATGTCGTGGCCCTCCACCGGCTGCAGCCCCGAGCTCCACCCGTCGACCTGCTTCGACCAGGCATCCTGCTGGCCCGGCGAGTACCCCAGCGCCCGTGCCATGTCGCGCACGGCGTTCTTCGGCCGGTACTGGATCACGTTCGCGACCTGGGCGGCGCGCTCGCGGCCGTAGGTCTCGTACACCCACTGGATGATCTCCTCGCGGCGGTCGGAGTCGAAGTCCACGTCGATGTCGGGCTCCTCGGTGCGGGTGGTGGCGAGGAAGCGCTCGAACGGCAGCCCGTACAGGATCGGATCGACCGCGGTGATGCCCAGCAGATAGCAGACCGCGCTCGCCGCGGCCGACCCCCGTCCCTGGCACAGGATGCCCCGGCGCCTGGCCTCCTGCACGATGCCGTGCACGATGAGGAAGTACCCCGGGAAGTCCTTCTCGTCGATGACGTCGAGCTCGCGCTCGATCCTCGCCCGCCCCGCAGCGTCGAGACGCGGATACCGCTCGGGCACCGCCTGCCAGACGAGGTGGCGCAGCCAGCTCATCGGCGTGTGTCCGTCGGGCACTTCCTGCTTCGGCAGCGCAGGGCGAGCGGATCGCAGCGGGAAGGCGCACTCGGCGGCCAGCCGCAGCCCGTGTTCGATCGCCCCCGGATAGCGGCGGAACCGGGCTGCCATCTCCGCTCCGCTGCGCAGATGCGCCCCACCGTGCGCGGGCAGCCAGCCGTCGAGGTCGTCCATGCTGCGCACCGCACGCACCGCGGCCACCGCCTCGGCCAGACGCGCGGTCTCGGGCGAGGCGTAGTGCGCGTTGCTCGTCGCGACCACCGGCAGCCCCATGCGCGCGGCGAGCTCGGCGAGGGCGTCGTTGCGGCGGGTGTCGAGCGGGTCGCCGTGATCGAACAGCTCCACCGCCACCCGGTCGTGTCCGAACAGGTCGACGAGCCGCCCCAGCGGAGCCTCGGCATCCCCGGCCTCCAGCCCGCGCCGGACGGCTCCCTTGCGGCATCCGCTCAGCACCGTCCAGTGCCCGTCTGCCCGCGCGGCCAGCTCGTCGAGGTCGTACACCGGGCGGCCCTTCTCGCCGCCGCGCAGCTGAGCGGCCGAGATGGCCCCGGAGAGGCGGTGGTAGCCCTCGGCGCCGCGGGCCAGCACGAGCAGATGATCGCCCTCGGGGTCGGGGGTGCCCGCCCGCCCACGGGAGCGGGTGCGAACGGGGTCATCCACGATGCCGAGCGAGAGCTCGGCGCCGTACACGGTCTGCACCCCGGCATCCATCGCCTCGGCCACCTCGGCGAAGCGGGATGCCCCGTAGAAGCCGTCGTGATCGGTGATCGCGAGCGCGCTGAGTCCCAGCCGCTCGGCCTCGGCGAGCAGATCCTCGGGGGAGGAGGCGCCGTCGAGGAACGAGTACCAGGAGTGCGCGTGCAGCTCGGCGTAGGGCACGGCGTCGGCCGGCCGCCGCACATCGAGGTGAGCCGTCGTGCGACGACGCCTGCTCACCGGACCCGGGTCGGCACGAGGACGCACCGGCTCGCTCTGCACCGGAGCGGGGCCCTCCAGGTCGAGGGTGCGCTCGAGCTGATGCCACGTCTGCCCGGGATTGTTGTGCCAGCCCATCAGCGGTACCGCCCCTCGGCCCACCAGCCGTCCGCCGAATGGAACACCAGCCAGGCGCGGTGCCCCGCATCGAGCAGCTGGAAACGATGCCCGGAGCGGGCGCGCTCGGCATCCCACCGGTGCTCGTGCACCGGCCACGGACCCGCCCAGCCGACCACCTCGCTGTCTTCGATCAGCGCGGGCGGGGTCGACAGCGCCCCGCGCTCGTCGATCTCGATCTCGGCGCCCGCCGCACCGCTCACCCGCACCGGGCGCATGGGCGTGTACACCTCGGTCGGCAGCGGATCGGGCAGGCTGCCCGGCCACGGCTGCGAGGGATCGCGCTGCACGAGCGGCCGTTCGCCCCACGGCGTGAGCACCTGACGGTCGGCCAGCATCCGCCCGCCCGCCATCGCAGCCGTGCTCACCCCGCGATGGCCGAGCAGCGTCTGCACGCGCGAGACGGCATGGTGCAGTCGCTCGTCGGTGCCGGAGCCGAACAGGCCGGGCTGGTGATGGGCGGCGTCGTCGACCGCGACCGGCGAGAGCCGCACCCCCACGATGCCGCGGAAGGCGTGAGCGGCGTCGTCGGGGGCGTCGTCGACGATCGTCTCGAGCTGCCAGCGCACCCGGTCGACCAGGTCTCCCGCGTCGAAGCAGGTCGGATGCAGCCAGGTGCGGGAGAAGACCGCGCCGTCGTCGTCGGTGAGGTCGATGCGCACCTCGGTGCACACGGCCGAGACGTCGGCGAGAGCGAGCAGCACGGCATCCGCCGTCTGCCGCACGGCGAACGCGATCTGGTCGGACTGCCCGAGCGGAGTGTCGAACTGCACCTCACGCGCCAGCTGCGGGTCGGGCGGTTGCGGGGTGAGGGGCCGGGAGTCGGCTCCGGATGCCAGGTCGTGCAGCCGTGCCCCGTGCTCGCCGAATCGCGAGCGCACCGAGAGTGCGTCGAGAGCGGCGAATCCGCCGAGGGTCGACACCCCCAGCCGCCGCAGCAGGTCGGCGAGGGCGGGCTCGCCGAGCACGTGCAGGGGGAGCGGGGCGAGGAACGCGCGGGAGGCCCCCGGTGCGATCACCGCCCAGGGATCGATCCCGTCGCCACCGGACGGAGCCGCCCGGGCCGCGAGCTCGGCGGTGAACATGCCGTCGCCCACGCCGATGCGCACGTCGCCGAATCCGGCATCCGAGAGCATCCGCACCAGCGCGGCCGCCGCCCCCTCCTCGCCGTCGTGATAGCGGGAGATGCCCCGCGAGCGCAGAGCGGCGAGCCCCGGGCGCAGCAGATGCACGCCGGGCGCGTGCGCCTCGATCAGCCGCAGCACGGGCAGGAACGCGCGCTCGTCCGCCGTCTCGTCGTGCGGCAGGATCCGCAGCGACGGCAGGCTGCTCTGCGCCTGCCGCTTGCGCTGTCCGACGCGCACTCCATGCGCCCGGGCGGACTCGGTGCAGGCCGACACGACGCCGGCGCGCACGAGAGCGGTGGGCGGATGCGGGGGTGCGGCGCCGAGCGCGGCCCGCAGCGGCCAGTCGGGAAACCACAGCACGTGCACGCGCATCACCTCGCCCGGCGAGGACGCATCCGCGCTCATGACGCCACAGCCCAGCTCGGGTGGGTCGGCAGCGACTCACGCGGGTCGAGCACGGGCTCGGAGGCGACGTCGATGCGGCCGAGATCATCGGGCAGTCGCACCCGCAGGCTCTTCGGCACCGGCGTGGAGCGGGTCTGCGCGGTGACGGTGACCGTGCGATCCGAGAGCAGCCCCCATCCCTCGCCGAGGCCTTCCCAGTGCGGGTCGTGCAGCGTGATCAGCCCCTCGCCCTGCGGCCAGGGGGAGGTGGTGAGCAGCGTGCAGCCGCGGTCGCGCAGCCGTGCCGCGAGTCGTGCGGCATCGGCATCCTGCACGCGAGAGGCGGGGTTCATCGCGATCAGCGGCACCACCTCGGCCAGGGCCGAGACGACCGCGAGCCAGCGCTCACCCGGTTCGGGCACGAGGATCAGCCGCGACAGGTCGACGCCGAAGGCGGTCGCCGCCTCGAGGCCGAGCGTGGGCATGCCGACCGCCGCGCACCAGCCGCCGCGCTGCGAGAGCGCGCTCATCAGCGCGAAGATCAGGCTCGGCGAGGGTGAGACCGAGTACACGGTGCCGGTCAGCAGCCCGCCCTGAGGCAGCAGATCCCGCAGCGCGGCCGGCATCGGCAGATGCGCGTCGTCGCTGCGACGGCGCTGCATGCGGCCGATCTCGCGACGCAGGCGCAGAATGTCCCCTGCCCGTTCATCGGCGGGGGAGAGTGCCGCGGTCGTTCTGATCCCCATGCATCCATCCTCGAATAAAGCTTCGAACACTTCAAGTCGTCATGCAAGACTAATTCGCACATCCGACATCGCCATACCGCACCGTCAGCCCGACGCCCCGATGACCGGAGTTCTCCACAGGCGCCTCCGGCGCTCGCCGCTTTTCGCCTAGCCTGCGATCGTGACACCCCACTCCGTCGTCGTGCTGATCGTGCACCTCGCGCTCGCCGCGGTCGGCGCGTGGCTCATCGCGATCGATGCGCGCACGCACCGGCTGCCGAACCGCATCGTGCTGCCCACGCTGGCCGCGCTGGTGCTGCTCGTGGTCGTCGACGCGCTCGCGACGGGCGACGTGGGGCGGCTGACACGATCCCTGCTCGGCGCCCTCGCGCTCGGCGCGTTCTTCGCCGTGCTGCGGCTCGCATCACGGCGGGGCATGGGCGGCGGAGATGTGAAGCTCGCGGCCGTGATCGGGCTGGTGCTCGCCTGGCACGGCTGGCAGTTCCTCCTGCTCGGCGCCGCCGCGGCATTCCTGCTCGGCGCTCTGCACGCCCTGGTGCTGATGGCGCTTCGGCGGGCCACCCGGCACACGCTGATCGCGTTCGGGCCGTGGATGATCATCGGCGCGGCCCTGGCGATCGGGCTCGCCTGAGCGCATCGGCCGAGCCGTCGGCGGGTGGGGATAAGGTGAGCACATGGCAATCGCACGACTTCACGGCGGCCCGCTCGACGGGCAGATCATCCCGCTCGATGACGCGGATCAGGATTCCCTGATCCTGCCCTACAGCGAGACCCAGCTCATCTACCGGCGTGAGGGCGATGCGTCGAACACCGGCGAGCACGACGGTCCGACCGAGACCGGCTTCTGGTTCGTCGAGTCGGGCGACGACATCAGCCCCGGCGACGACTGACCGCGCGGCGCACGTGAGTGCAGAACCGCAGCGCTCGTTCGAGATCGAGCGCAAGTACGACGCGGATGCCGACACGCGTCTCCCCGACTGGTCGGGGATCCCCGGGGTCGTCGCGGTGAGTGACGGCGAGCCGAGAGAGCTCGACGCGCGCTACTTCGACACGGCGGACGCCGCGCTCGCACGCCACGGCGTCGCCCTGCGCCGGCGCACCGGCGGGCCCGATGCCGGCTGGCACATCAAAGGACCCCGGCAGGGTGACGGCCGGCTCGAACTGGGCTGGCCGCTCGGTGAGACCGACCGGCTGCCCGACGCGGTCGCCGAGACCGTCGCACAGTGGACGGATGCCGAGCTGCACCCGCTCGCGCGCGTCGAGAACTCCCGCACCGCGTTCCACCTGATGGGCGTCGACGGCGTGATCGCCGAGTTCGTCGACGACCACGTGCGTGCGACGGATCTGCGCACCGGCACACGCCGCGAGTGGCGCGAGTGGGAGATGGAGCTCGGACCCGCAGCCCCCGCCGACTCCGCTCAGCAGGAGGCCTTCTTCACCGCCGTCGAACGGGCGGTGTTCGCGGCCGGCGGTCGCGAGCCGTCGTCGGGATCGAAGCTCGCCAGAGCGCTCGGACACTGACGGGGGAGCGTCGACGCCGCAACCCCTTTCATCCGCCGCGTCTGACGTGCTTGAGTCGCATCATGAACCAAGCCGTGCAGCTGCGCTCCATCCAGACCCTGGTCCCCGAAGCGACGCTCGAACAGCACACGGCCCGTGACATGTTCGCCGCGCAGCCCGGCCTCTCCCGGCTCGCCCAGCGACTGATCGCCACCTCGTTCGACGGCGCCGGGGTGCGGACCCGGCACACGGTGCTCGACGAGCTCGACCCGACTGCGGTGATCGACGCACCGCAGTTCCTCGATCGCACGACCGGCGCACTTCTCGAGCCCGGCACGGCCGTGCGCAACGACATCTACGCCAGAGAGGCCGACCGGCTCTTCATCGAGGTCGCCCGGCGCAGCATCACCGCCGACCCCGACATCTCGGCGTCCGACATCACGCACGTCGTCACCGTCTCGTGCACCGGCTTCCACGCCCCGGGTCCCGACTACGCCATCGTCCGCGCCCTGGGGCTCTCCGCCGCCGTGCAGCGCTACCACCTGGGATTCATGGGCTGCTACGCCGCGCTTCCGGCGCTGCGCGCCGCCGCCCAGTTCTGCCGAGCCGACCCCGACGCCGTCGTCCTGGTGGCGAGCGTCGAGCTGTGCACCCTGCATCTGCGCTCATCGGTCGACCCCGACGCGATCATCGCCTCGTCGCTGTTCGCCGACGGCGCCGGCGCCGCCCTCGTCACCGCTCGCCGTCTGCCCACCGACGCGCCGGGGTTCCGCATCGACGCCTTCCACACCGCACTCATCCCCGACGGGGAGGACGACATGGCGTGGACGATCGGCGACACCGGATTCGAGATGGTGCTCTCCACACGGGTGCCGCAGCTGATCGGCACGCACATCCACGACGCGCTGGGGGCGCTGTGGCAGAGCGATGACGACATCGCCGACGGGCTCCGCCGGCGCCGGATCGGCGACGTCGTCCGGCACTGGGCGATCCACCCCGGCGGGCGCAGCATCCTCGACCGCGTGCAGGAGAGTCTCGCGCTCGACGACGGGCAGCTGGCCCCGGCGCGCGAAGTCCTGCGCACCCGCGGCAACATGTCGAGCGCGACCGTGCTGTTCGTGCTGCAGCGCATCCTCGAGCACGAGTCGCCGCGGCCGGGCGAGCGCGTCGCCGCGATGGCGTTCGGCCCCGGCCTCACCGCCGAGAGCGCGCTGCTCACCGTGGCGGGGCGCGACGATGAAGGGTGAACGCGCTCGCGCGGTCGATCTGCGCCGACGCGCCGTCGATCTGCCCGAGCGGATGGATGCCGACGACGCCGACCCGAAGATGCTCGCGCGCACGTATGCGCTCTTCACGTACGTCAACGCGATCCTGTCGGGGCGACGGGGCCTGCACAACCGCGAGATCGACCCGCGCGCCCGGCACGGCAGCATCCGGGTGCTCGACATCGGCTGCGGCGGCGGGGACATCGCCCGGTACGTCGCCCGCCGGCTGCGCAGAGACGGCATCCGCGCCGAGGTGGTCGGCGCCGACATCGACCCGCGGGCGGTCCGGTGGGCGTCGGATGCCGATGACGACGGCCTCGTGCGGTGGCGCTGCGCGTCGAGCTCGCAGCTCGTGGCGGAGGGAGAGCAGTTCGACGTCGTGCTCTCCAACCACGTGCTGCATCACCTCAGTGCGGCGCAGCTGACCGGCCTCCTCGACGACTCCGTGCGCCTCACCGCGCCCGGGGGGATCGCCGTGCACGGCGACATCGCCCGAAGCCGCACCGCCTACGCTGTCTTCGACGCGCTCACGCGGCTGATCGCGGGCACCCTGCTGAAGGGCTCGTTCATCCGCGAGGACGGGCTGCTCAGCATCCGCCGGTCGTACACCGCAGCCGAGCTGGCAGCCGTCGCGCCGCCGGAGTGGCGCGTCCAGCGGCGGTTCCCGTCGCGGCTGCTGCTGGTGCACGCCGGTCACCTCTACTGAGCACAGGCGCCGGATGCAGAAGGAGGCCCGGTCCGTGCGGACCGGGCCTCCTCCTCGAGACGGGTGTCACATGTTGATCATGTGACCGGCGAGACCGTGGAAGGCCTCCTGCAGCGCCTCGGACAGCGTCGGGTGGGTGTGCACGTTGCGTGCGGCCTCGAGAGCGGTGAGGTCCCACTTCTGCGCGAGGGTCAGCTCGGGCAGCAGCTCCGACACGTCGGGGCCGATCAGGTGACCGCCGATGAGCTCGAGGTGCTCGGCGTCGGCGATCAGCTTGACGAAGCCGACCGGCTCGCCCAGGCCGTTGGCCTTGCCGTTCGCGCTGAACGGGAACTTGGCGACCTTGATCTCACGGCCCTCGGCCTTCGCCTGCTCCTCGGTGAGGCCGAAGCTGGCCACCTGCGGCTGGCAGAACGTGGCACGGGGCATCATGCGGTAGTCGCCCAGCGTCTGCGTCTCGGCCTTGCCGATGGTCTCGGCGGCCACGACGGCCTGCGCCTCGGCCACGTGGGCCAGCTGCAGCTTCGCCGTGACGTCGCCGATCGCGTAGATGCCCTCGACGTTGGTGCGCATGTGGTCGTCGATGTCGATCGCACCGCGTTCGGTGAGCTTCACACCGGTCTTGTCGAGTCCGAAGCCTTCGATGTTCGGCGCGAAGCCGACCGACATGAGCACCTTGCCCGCGGTGATCTCGCCCGGCTGGCCGTCGCGGGTCTCGTAGGTGACGTGCACCGACGAGCCGTTGTCGGTGACCGTCTTCACCGCGGTCGAGGTGAGGATGTCGACGCCGAGCTTCTTGTACTGCCTCTGGATCTCCTTCGAGACCTCCGGGTCCTCGTTGGGGAGGGCGCGGTCGAGGAACTCGATGATGGTGACCTTCACGCCGTAGTTCGTCATGACGTAGCCGAACTCCATGCCGATGGCGCCGGCGCCGACGATGACGATCGACTCGGGGAGCTCGCGCGAGAGGATCTGCTCCTCGTAGGTCACGACGTTGTCGCTGAGCTGCACGCCGGGCAGCAGCCGGACGGTCGACCCGGTCGCGATGATCGCGTTGTCGAAGGTGAGCTCCTCGGACGAGCCGTCGCTCTTCGCGACGGTGATCGCCTTCGGGCCGGTGAAGGTGCCGCGACCCTCGTACTCGGTCACCTTGTTCTTCTTCATCAGGAAGTGGATGCCCTTGACGTGCGTCTCCGCCACCTTGCGGCTGCGGTCGAACGCCGCGCCGAAGTCGAAGCTCACGTCGCCCGAGATGCCGAAGAAGTCGGCCTTGTGCGTGAAGGTGTGGGCGACCTCGGCGTTCTTGAGCAGCGACTTCGAGGGGATGCATCCGACGTTCAGACACACACCGCCCCAGTACTTCTCCTCGATGATCGCGGTGGACAGGCCGAGCTGGGAGCTGCGGACGGCGGCGACGTATCCGCCAGGGCCCGCGCCGAGGATGACGACATCGTAATGTGGCATGCCCACAGCCTAATCCCTGGCTGATGGTGGGTGCGGGCGCGGGACCCGACAGAAAGTGGCAAGCAGCCCTGGACCCGGCCTCCTCCCCGGCCCGCGCATCAGATAGTCTGGAGTGCCGGAGGAGGGAGAACCGTGACAGACGACAGCATCGGCGCCGGAGGCGCGATCCACCGCAGCGGCAGCGAGAAGCGCCACGACGTGACACAGACGTTCGGACACGACTCCGATCTCTCCTTCGTGCCCTTCGGAGCCGATCTCACCGAACCCGAGGCGGCCGCGATCTCCGCGCTGCCGTCCGGATCCGCGCTGCTGCTCGTGCGAGCCGGTGCGCTCGCCGGTGCGCGCTACCTGCTCGACTCCGATGTGACCACCGTGGGCCGGCATCCCGAGGCCGACATCTTCTTCGACGATGTCACCGTCTCACGTCGTCACGCCGAGATCACCCGCTCCGGAACGGCGTTCGAGATCGTCGATCAGCGTTCGCTGAACGGCACCTATGTCAACGGGGAGCGGGTCGACCGCAGTGAGCTGGCCAACGGCTACGAGCTGCGCATCGGCAAGTTCCGGATGAACTTCTTCGCGTCGCCTGTCGATCTCGCGACGGCGACCGCGTGATGGCGGCGGCTGGCGCCGCCAGGGACCGTTCCGCATCCTCGGGTCTTCTGAGCATCGGTCAGGTCCTCGCCCGGCTCACCCCCGAGTTCCCGCAGCTCACCTCCAGCAAGCTCCGCTTCCTCGAGGTGCAGGGCATCGTCACCCCGTCGCGCACCGAGTCCGGTTACCGCAAGTTCTCCGGTTCCGACGTCGAGCGTCTGCGTGCCGGGCTCACCCTGCAGCGCGATCACTACCTCCCGCTCAGCGTCATCCGCGAACAGCTCGACGAAGCCGAGGCGAAGGGCGAAGGATGGGGCAGCATCGCTCCGCCGTCGATCTCGCCGGCCGCCCGGCGTCGTCGCCGCGATGAGCTGCTGCTGCACACCGGTGCGACACCGCAGCTGCTCAACGACGCGATCAGCGCCGGGTTGATCGTGGGGGCTGAGCACTACACCGACCAGGCGGCATCGATGCTGTCGGGTCTGGTGACGCTCGCGCGTCACGGCATCGAACCCCGCCATCTGCGCAGCATGCGTCAGAACGCCGAGCGCGAGGCCGCGCTGATCGAATCGGCTCTGTCGACGCTGCTCCGACGCACCGACGCCGCGTCGCGGGGGAGGGCGGCGGAACTCGCTCCCGAACTCGCCACGCACATCGACGAGGTGCGACGTCAGCTCGTGGCGCAGTCGCTCGAGCGCGTACTTTCGTAACGAACGGATTGCGACACACCCTCCCCGCGGGTCGGATGTCGTTGCCGGGGCAGGAGTCCTGCTCTACCGTGGGGAATAAGCCGTTCAGGAGGGACAGAGTATGAGTGCGGATGGGCTTCCAGGCGACCCGCGGTTCGTGACCGAACTCCTGTTCACCGACGGTCTGCCGGCGATGGACGATGAAGTCGGATACCGCGGTGCGGTCGCCGCTCGCGCTGCCGGCATCACCTACCGTCAGCTCGACTACTGGGCACGCACCGAGCTGGTCGTCCCGACCGTGCGCGGCGCGTCCGGCTCCGGTTCGCAGCGCCTTTACGGCTTCCGCGACATCCTCGTCCTCAAGCTCGTCAAGCGGCTGCTCGACACCGGCATCTCGCTGCAGCAGATCCGCACCGCGGTCGAGCAGCTCCGCGCCGCGGGCATCCGGGATCTCGCCGGGACCACGCTGATGAGCGACGGCGCCTCGGTCTACCTGTGCACGTCGAACGACGAGGTCATCGACCTCGTCAGCCGCGGACAGGGCGTGTTCGGCATCGCCGTCGGCAAGGTGCTGCGCGAGGTGGAGTCGACGCTCGTCGAGTTCGACCCCACGGTGCCCGACCCCGTCGACGAGCTCGCCGCTCGCCGTTCCAAGCGCACCGCCTGATCCTTCACTTCGACGCGCTGCGCTCGCTCAGTACAGGCGACGGGCTCAGGAACCCATCTTCGACAGGCTCAGGACCAGCGCAGGGCTCCTTCGGGCGCAGCCGAACAAAGCCGCCCCCAGGGGCGGCTTCTCTGCACGGACACGGCTCTCAGGCCGTCGCGCCACCTTCGGGAACAGGCACCCGACCGGTGCGGATGATGCGATCGAGCAGAGCGTCGAAGTCGGCGGCGAGCTCCTGGGCCGAGTCGCCCGGCCAGATGTGCAGCGGCTTCGCCGCTCCCTGCGCCTGCTGCAGCGACGTGCGCTCGGGCAGCTGCGGTGAGAGCACGAGGGGACCGAACATGTCGCGCAGCTCCTTGATGCGGAACTGGTGCTCGATCGACTGCGGGCGCACGCGGTTCACGACGATCCCCAGCGGCTGGAGGCGTGGGGAGAGACCGCGACGGATCTCCTCGATGGCGCGCAGCGCGCGATCGGCGGCGGCGACCGAGAAGAGCCCCGGTTCGGTGACGACCATCACGCGGTCGCTGGCGGCCCAGGCGGTGCGGGTGAGTGCGTTCAGCGACGGGGCGCAGTCGATCAGCACGAGGTCGTACTCGCTCTCGACGGTCGCCAGTGCCTCCTCCAGTTTCCAGACGTCGCGGACGCTCGGGTGCGGGCCGTCGAAGTTGATGGCCGAGGGGCTGCCGATGAGCACATCGATCGTGCCGGGGTGCACCTTCGCCCACCCGCTGGTGGTGATCGCCTGGCGCACCACCTTCTCCTTGGGGTTGCCGAGGACGTCGGCGATGTTCAGCCGTCCGGCGATCTGGAGGTCCATGCCGGTGGACACGTCGGACTGCGGATCGAGGTCGACGACCAAGGTCCGGATGCCGCGGGCGAAGGCGGCGGAGGCGAGACCGAGAGTCACGGTCGTCTTGCCGACGCCTCCCTTGAGGGAGCTGACGCTGAGTACGTGCACGTCCTACACGTTACCGTGCGCTTCCTCGGGCGGCGCTCAGCGTCGCGCGGTGCGTTTGCACCGGGCCGTCCTTTTGCTGGTGATCAGGCGGGAGCACTAACCTTGTCGGGCGCCTACAAAGGCGCGAGCTGGGAGTGAACCGTGAACCCGAAGAAGAGCGACGATCTCGAGGATGACGATTCGAGGGGCGTCCTCGACGAGACCCCGTCATCGGACACGACGGGTATCGGCCTGCTCGGCAGCACCGCGCATGTCGAGGTCATCCTCCCGAGCGGCGGGTATGACGACGAAGCCGATGACGAGGCCGTCGACGACGAGATCGTCGACAGCGAGGTCGCCGCGGTGATCACCGACCTCATCATCGACACGTCGGCTGTCGCCGACGCCGAGGTGCTCGCGCGGATCCGGCAGGAAGCGCCGGACGTGGTCATCGAGCTGCCGGCCGAGGACCTTCCGAGCAGCCGCACTGAGGCGCCGAACGGCGCGGATGGGAGCGACCGGCCGGCACCGGATGAGGTGCACGACGAGCCCGCGGTCGTCGCGGAGATCATCGATGAGGTCGACCACGCCGACGAGGTCGACCCCGAACTCACCGCATCCGACGACGAGCACACCGCCGAGACGGCGGTGGAGACCCGACCGGATGCCGGGTCCGAGGGAGCATCCGACGCTGTCGAGTCGCACGTGACCGTCATCGAGGTCGACGACGACGATGACGATGACGATGACGACGATGACGATGACGATGACGATGACGACGACGACGATGACGATGATGACGATGATGACGATGATGACGACCTCGACGGCGTAGAGATCGACTACGTCCACGACACCGACGATGACGACACCGACGATGACGACGACCACGGGCTCGTCGACGGGCGCGACGACGACGTCGACGAACAGGGAGATCGGGATCATGTCGACCGCACTCATGCGCCAGAGCGCACGACCCTGCTGCTCGACCCGCCACGACCTTCCGAACCCGCAGAGGAGACCCATCCTGTGGCATCCCACGATCCTGCCCCCGCGTCCCGGCCGGCAGTCCCGCAGCCTGCCGAGATCGCCCTGACCTCGAAGCGACTCGACGACCTCGGGTCCGCCGCGACCAGCGAGAGCGCCGACCTGCTGACCGCAGACCGGCTGCTGGACCCCGCCCGCATGACGAGGCCCGAGCCCGAGGGCACCTGGAGCCACCTGATCTACTCGATCTCGGGCGGCCGCATCAACGTCGGCGACGGTCGCAAGGCGCGCGAGCGCAAGCAGCTCAGCGCGCGCATCGCCGCCCCGCTCGCCGGAACCGCGCGCTTCGTGCCGGTGCTCTCGCGCAAGGGCGGCGTGGGCAAGACCACGGTCACCGCCCTGCTCGGCATGGCCCTCGCAGACGCGCGCGACGACCGTGTCATCGCCGTCGACGCCAACCCCGATCGCGGCACGCTCGCCGAGCGCGTGGTCGGATCGCACACCCGGTCCGTGCGCGACCTGGTGCGCGCACAGCACGACATCCGCGGGTACCACGACGTCTCGGCATTCGTGGCCCGCGACGAGACCCGTCTCGACGTGCTCGCATCCGACGCCGACCCGCGCGTGTCCGAGGCGTTCGGCGACGGCGACTACCGCGATGTGGCGACGGTCGCCGCGCAGTACTACTCGCTGGTGCTCACCGACTCCGGCACGGGCATCGTGCACTCCGTGATGGGGGCCACCCTCGATCTCGCCGACCAGCTCATCATCGTGTCTGGGCTGAGCGTCGACGAGGCGCGACTGGCATCCGAGACGATCACCTGGCTCGAGTCGAACGGACACTCCGCGCTCGCCCGCGAGGCGATCGTCGTGCTGAACCAGTCGAACCCCGGCGCTCCGCTGGTGCGGCTGAGCGAGCTCGAGGCGCACTTCTCGACCCGCGCGAAGCACGTGCTCCGCATCCCGTACGACCCGCAGATCGCCGGGGGAGGCGCGATCGACTTCGGCAGCCTGCAGCCGGCCACCCGGCAGGCTGCCCGCGAGATCGCCGCGGCCCTCGTCGAGGGCCTGCGGGCGAAGGCCGCCTGATGACGGTCCGCGAGATCCGCCTCTACGGCGACCCCGTGCTGCGCACCGTCTGCGAACCGGTCGGCGAGATCGACGACGGGGTGCGCGCGCTCATCGCGGATCTGATCGACACGGTCGGATTGCCCGGTCGCGCCGGAGTGGCCGCCAACCAGATCGGCTTCGCCGTGCGCGCCTTCAGCTACAACATCGACGGCGAGATCGGGTACATCATCAACCCCATGCTCACCGAGGTGCGCGGCGAGGCCGTGCCGACGGGGGAGGGATGCCTGTCGGTGCCCGGTCAGTGGCACGACACCCCGCGGCACCCGTGGGCGCGGGTCGAGGGCATCGACCTCGACGGCGCTCCGGTCGTGCTCGAAGGCGATGGTCTGCTCGCGCAGGCGCTGCAGCACGAGACCGACCACCTCGACGGGCGTGTCTACCTGAGCCGTCTGGAAGGCGAGACCCGCAAGCTGGCCATGCGACAGGTGCGCGAGAGCGACTGGTTCTGATCCGGGACGCCCTCGGGCGGACCTGGGAGGCCGAGACGTCGTGCTGGTACGACGAAGGGCCCGCGCGGTGCGCGGGCCCTTCGCGTTCGCTCAGCCGAGCGGCGTGGTGGTCGTCTGCACCGGAGCGTCGTAGATCTCGGTGACCGCGTCGGCGAAGTCGTCGAGGATGACGTTGCGCTTGATCGACATCTTCGGGGTCAGGTGACCGCTCGCCTCGGTCCACTCCACGGGGAGGATCGTGAACTTCCGGATCGACTCGGCGCGGGAGACCATCTTGTTGGCGCGGTCGACCGCGCGCTGCACCTCCTCGCGCACCGCCGGATTGCGGCTCGCCTCGCTCAGCGACATGTCGGCGGGAAGCCCGTTGTTCGCCAGCCACGTCGGCAGCATCTCGCTGTCGAGCGTGACCAGGGCCGAGATGAACGGCTTCTGATCGCCGAGGACGACGACCTGGCTGACGATCGGGTTCGAGCGGATCGGATCCTCGAGCAGCGCCGGGGCGACGTTCTTGCCGCCCGCCGTGACGATGATCTCCTTCTTGCGGCCGGTGATCGTGAGGAATCCCTCGGAGTCGAAGCTGCCGATGTCGCCGGTGCGGAACCAGCCGTCGTCGAAGGCGGCCTCGGTGGCCTCGGGGTTGTTCCAGTACTCCTTGAAGACGTTGACGCCCCTGACCTCGATCTCGCCGTCGTCGGCCAGGCGCACGCCCACACCGGGAAGGGCGGGGCCGACCGTGCCGATCTTCGACTTGTGCGCCAGATTGACCGTCGCCGGAGCGGTCGTCTCGGTCAGGCCGTAGCCCTCCAGGATCACGACGCCCAGGCTGTGGAAGAAGTGACCGAGGCGGGCGCCGAGAGGCGCGGAGCCGGACACGGCGAACGCGACGTTGCCGCCCATGGCCTCGCGCAGCTTGCCGTAGACGAGCTTGTTGAACAGTGCGAACTTCATCCGCAGGCCGAACGGGATCGGCTTGCCCTCCTCGCGAAGGGTGGAGTGCTCGATGGCCGCTGCGGCCGCGGCGCGGAAGATCTTGCCCTTGCCCCCGGCCTCTGCCTTCTGCTCGGCGGAGTTGTACACCTTCTCGAACACGCGAGGCACCGCGAGCAGGAAGGTCGGCTTGAACGAGCCGAGCGCGGGGAGCAGCTGCTTCGTGTCGGGCTGGTGTCCGGTGCGCACACCCGAGTGCACGGCCAGGATCGAGATGAACCGGGCGAACACGTGCGCGGTGGTGATGAACAGCAGGGTCGAGGCGCCCGGTGCCGAGACGACCGCGTCGAGGGCCTTGGCGGAGTTGCGCGACAGCTCGACGAAGTTGCTGTGCGTCAGCACGCAGCCCTTCGGGCGTCCGGTCGAGCCCGAGGTGTAGATCAGCGTGGCGATGTCCGAGCCCACGGCGATGCCGCGGCGGCGCTCGATCTCGGCGTCATCGACCTCGGCCCCGCGCGCGGTGAGGGTGTCGATCGCTCCGAGGTGCAGCTGCCAGATCTCGCGCACGAGCGGCAGGTCGCCGCGCACCTCGTCGGCGCGGGTGAAGTGCTCGGCGGACTCGACGATGAGCGCGGTCGCTCCGGAGTCCTCCATGATCCACTGGATCTGGGCGGGCGAGCTCGTCTCGTAGATGGGCACCATCACCGCGCCGGCGTAGAACAGCGCGAAGTCGATGAGGGTCCACTCGTAGGTCGTCTTGGCGATGAAGCCGACCTTCTCACCGGGCTGGATACCGGCGGCGACGAAACCCTTGGCGAGGGCGATGACCGCGGTCTCGAAGTCCTTCGCGGAGATATCGCGCCATCCTCCGCCCTCGGGCACACTGAACAGTGCGAGGTCGGGGGTCTTCCTGACCCTCTCGGCGAGCAGATCGCTGACGTTCCCCTCCGGGTCGGCAGGGACGATTGCGGGGACTTCGAACTGGGCCACGGCAGCTCCTTCGGCACCGATCGGACGGGTGTCCTAGAAGTGTATGGCATGAGACCCAGTCGCAACTCGAACGAAACTCGGTCGCGATGTCGCGGCGGCGCTAGACTTCCCACGATGTTCTACTGGCTGATGAAGTACATCGCGATCGGTCCGCTGGTCAAAGCGATCTTCCGACCCTGGATCGTGGGGCGCGACAACGTCCCCACCAGCGGCGCGGCCATTCTGGCGAGCAATCATCTGTCGTTCGCCGACTCGATCTTCCTGCCGCTGCTCATCGACCGACCCATGTCGTTCCTGGCCAAGAGCGACTACTTCACCGGCCGGGGACCGAAGGGCTGGGCGACCAGGATCTTCATGAAGGGCACCGGCCAGATTCCCATCGACCGCTCCGGCGGGAAGGCGTCCGAGGCGTCTCTGAACACCGGCCTGCAGATCCTCGGGCGCGGCGACCTGCTGGGGATCTATCCCGAGGGCACGCGCAGCCCCGACGGGCGGCTGTACCGCGGGCGCACGGGGATCGCGCGCATGGCGCTCGAGGCGAAGGTCCCGGTCATCCCGGTGGTCATGGTCGACACCGACACGGCGATGCCGATCGGTCGACGCATCCCGAACATCATGCGCGTCGGCATCGTGATCGGCGAGCCGCTCGACTTCTCGCGCTACGAGGGCATGGAGAACGACCGGTACATCCTCCGATCCGTCACCGACGAGATCATGATCGCGCTGCAGCGCCTCGGAGCGCAGCGCTACGACGACGTGTACGCCTCCACAGTGAAGGACCGCCTGCCGGCCGGGGCGCCCGGACGCCCCTGACCCGCCCGCCAGACCCGAGCCCTTCTGATGCGCCCTGACCCGCCCGTCAGAGCAGCCCATTGCCGGACCCGCGTCACAGGGCCGATCGGCCCTGTCAGCGACACTAAGCTTGGGCACATGCTTCCCTCGCACCCTGAACTCGACGCGTGGCGATCCCTTCCCATCAAGCAGCAGCCCCAGTGGCCCGACGCCGAGCGCGTCGACGAGGTGTCCACGCAGCTGGCTGCGCTCCCGCCGCTCGTGTTCGCGGGTGAGGTCGACAACCTCCGCTCGCGGCTCGCCCGCGCGGCATCCGGGAATGCCTTCCTGCTGCAGGGCGGCGACTGCGCCGAGACCTTCGCCGGCGCCACCGCCGACCAGATCCGCAACCGGATCAAGACGGTGCTGCAGATGGCGGTCGTGCTCACGTACGGCGCATCGATGCCGGTGGTGAAGATGGGCCGCATGGCAGGTCAGTTCGCCAAACCGCGCTCGAGCGACAGCGAGACCCGCGGTGACGTCACGCTGCCGGCCTACCGTGGCGACATCGTCAACGGCTTCGACTTCACCGAGAAGTCGCGCACGGCTGACCCGGGGCGCCTGCTGCAGGGCTACCACATGGCCGCCTCGACCCTGAACCTCATCCGCGCCTTCACGCAAGGCGGTTTCGCCGACCTGCGCGAGGTGCACTCGTGGAACAAGGGCTTCGCGCAGAACCCCGCCAACCAGCGCTACGAGCGCATGGCGGCTGAGATCGATCGCGCGATCAAGTTCATGGAGGCTGCCGGCGCCGACTTCGAAGAGCTCAAGCGCGTCGAGTTCTTCACGGGCCACGAGGGTCTGCTGATGGACTACGAGAGCCCGATGACCCGCATCGACTCGCGCACGGGGACCCCGTACAACACCTCGGCGCACTTCCTCTGGATCGGGGAGCGCACGCGCGAGCTCGACGGCGCGCACGTCGACTACTTCTCACGCATCCGCAACCCCATCGGCGTCAAGCTCGGTCCGACCACGACCCCCGAGACCGCCCTCGCGCTGATCGACAAGCTCGACCCGAACCGCGAGCCGGGGCGGCTCACCTTCATCACGCGGATGGGCTCGGGGAAGATCCGGGATGCCCTTCCGCCGCTGCTCGAGGCGGTCAGGGACTCCGGCGCCACGCCGCTCTGGGTCACCGACCCCATGCACGGCAACGGCATCACCACGCCGAGCGGCTACAAGACGCGGCGCTTCGACGACGTCGTCGACGAGGTCCGCGGGTTCTTCGAGTCGCACCGCGCGGTGGGCACGTTCCCCGGCGGCATCCACGTCGAGCTCACCGGTGATGACGTCACCGAGTGCCTCGGCGGCTCGGAGCAGATCGACGAGGCCGGCCTCGCGACCCGATACGAGAGCCTGTGCGACCCCCGTCTGAACCACATGCAGAGCCTCGAGCTCGCCTTCCTCGTCGCGGAGGAGCTCGAGAAGCGCTGAGCCCCGGCCCGTGCAGACACGAGAGCGGCCGCCCGGAACACCGGG
>NZ_JBSHJX010000017.1:0-26953 GCF_053619695.1 Microbacterium sp. NPDC055521
GTCCGGGGTGCGGCGGCCCGCCGTCGTGTGGGTGCACGGCGGCGGCTGGAACAAGGGCCACCGCAGTCAGACCCTCCCAGATGCCCGGGAGGGTCGCGACGCTCAGCGCGTGATCAAAAGTCTTCGCCCTCGGCCTGCGACGGGTGACGGTCGAACCAGTAGGGGCGGCCGATGTGCAGCAGGGCGTCGGTATCGATGAGGTCGTTCTCGCGGTCCATTGTGCGGCTCCTTCGCGCGTGACGGATGGATGTGATTCCAGCATCCGATACTGTTCGTCACTCTTGCGCTGAAACCCGGGTGAAAGAATCTCGGAATCTTCTCCTGCGTTAACCGAGGGAGTGCGAGGGCGTCAGGCGCGCGTGATGCGCATCGTGCGCACCTCGAACGGCTTCAGAGCGAGCTCGCCGCCCGTGCGGGCGTCGTCGAGGTCGTCTTCGAGCAGCGACACCTCGCGGATGCCGGTGTGCTCGAACGCCACAGAGAGGGAACCGGTCGTGCGGCGACCGAGCGACTCGTACACCCGCACGATCACATCGCCCGAGCGGTCGTCGGCGAGCTTCACCGACGAGACGATGATGCCCGTGCCGGTCACCCACACCAGCGGCTCCACCTCGTTCGCACCGCGGACGAGGGTGGCGGTGGCGTTGAGCTTGATGCCCTCGGCTGTGGCGATCTCGGCATCCGCTCCGATCACCAGACCCACCTCGATCTGGTGGTGGCCGTGGTCGGTGTCGGGATCGGGGAAGCGCGGAGCGCGCAGCAGCGACAGCCGCACGGTCGTGGTGACGTCGTCGCCGTCGACGTCACGAGAGGTGTCGTAACCGTAGATCGAGTCGTTCACGAGCGCGATGCCGAAGCCGTCATCCTCCTGCGCGAGCACGAAGCGGTGCATCGAGGTCTCGAACTTCGCGGCCTCCCAGCTGGTGTTCACGTGCGTGACGCGGCGCTGGAATCCGAACTGGGTCTCGGCGAGCGTCTCGCGGGCGAAGACGTCGAGCGGGAACGCGAGCTTGAGCAGCTTCTCGGTCTCGTTCCAGTCGATCTCGTTGCGCAGGTGCACCGTGCGAGAGCCCGCCGGCAGGATGATGGTCTGGTCGATCGTCGACTGCGAGAACGTGCGGCTGACCTTCACGACGGCCGTGCCGTCGACCGTGTACGCCTCGATCGACGAGACCTGCGTGAGGTCGTCGACGCGGTTCTTGTAGTAGCGGTCGATGTCCCAGGCATCCCACATGTTCGGGAAGTCCTGGTGCAGCTGGAACAGGTTCGCCGGCTTCCCCGCCGGGATGGCGTCGCGGCCGGTGGCCTCGTCGATCGCGGAGGTGATCAGACCCTCGGCCGAGACGGTGACGCGCACGAGATCGTTCTCCAGCTGGAAGCCGCCATCGGGGCGCTTCGACAGGCTCACGGTTTCAACCTTGTGGGTTGCTGAGCCCGTCGAAGCATCGCCCGCGAGCGCCGCGCCGAGCGCCGTCCGCCCGCCGACCGAGGTCGGAGTGAACACGAGCGGGCGCTCGCCCTCGCCGGCGAGCGCAGCGCGTGCCGCGGACGAGATGTCCTCGGCATCCGACAGCACGTTCGTGAGCACCTCGACGGCCTCGCGGTGCACCCACGCGATCGACGTGCCGGGCAGGATGTCGTGGAACTCGTGCAGCAGCACGAGCTGCCACAGCCGGTCGAACTCGTCGTAGTCGTACTCGGCGCCCAGCTGCACGGCGGCGGTCGCCGCCCACAGCTCGGCCTCGATCAGCGCCTGCTCGGCCCAGCGGTGCAGCGCCTTGGTGGCGTGCTGGCTGGTGAGCGTGCCGCGGTGCAGCTCGAGGTACAGCTCGCCGACCCAGACCGCCGGGTCGGTGAGCTCGGCCTTGGCGTCGTCGAAGAAGGCATCCGGATGCTTCCATTCGACCCTCGCCGAGCCCTCGAGATCGGCCAGGCGCGCAGCCTTTCCGGTCATCTCGCGGGTCGTGCCGCCGCCGCCGTCGCCCCAGCCGACGGGCGCGATCGACATCGTGGCCACACGGTTCTCCTTGAACTGGCGCGACGCCCTGGCGACCTCCATGCCCGACAGCTGCGAGTTGTAGGTGTCCATCGACGGGAAGTGCGTGAACATGCGCGAACCGTCGATGCCCTCCCACAGGAAGCTGTGGTGCGGGAAGACGTTGCGCTGGTTCCACGAGATCTTCTGGGTGAAGAACCACTCGAAACCGGCGCGGCGCATCAGCTGCGGCAGGGCGGCGGAGTAGCCGAAGCTGTCGGGCAGCCAGACGCCCTTCGACCGGATGCCGAACTCGCGCTCGAAGAAGCGCTGGCCGTGCGAGAACTGGCGCACCAGCGACTCGCCGGTCGGCATGACGGTGTCGGACTCCACCCACATGCCGCCCAGGGGAAGGAAGCGACCGGCCTTCACCGCGTCGCGAACCCGCTCGAAGACCTCAGGGCGCTGCTCTTTGATCCACGCGTACTGCTGCGCGCTCGACATGCCGTAGAGGAAGTCGGGCTGCTCGTCGATCAGCGCGGTCATCGACGAGGTGGTGCGGGCGACCTTGCGGATGGTCTCGCGCACCGGCCACAGCCAGGCCGAGTCGATGTGCGCGTGGCCGATCGCGGCGATGCGGTGCGCGCTGGCGTCGGCGGGAGATGACAACACGTCGGCCAGCTGCGCGCGGGCGTCTGCTGCGGTCGCGACGATGCGCTGCAGGTCGAGTACGTCGAGTGCATTGTCGAGAGCCTGCAGGATGCGCATGCGCCGCGGGCTCGTCTCAGGCAGCTCGGCCTGCAGCTCGATCAGCACCTCGAGGTCGAGGGCCAGGTCGAACACCTCCGGCTCGAAGACAGCGAGGTCCATGTGACGCACCCGGTACAGCGGTTCCGGCGAGGAGGTGCGGATGTCGCCCTCCTGCGTGGGCAGGAAGGGGTGGTAGTCGAGAAGCACGGGGTTGGCCGCGCCCTCGAGGTAGAGCTCGAGTGGATGCCCGGGGGCGGCGTCGACGGGCACCCACTGATTGCGGGGATTGATGCTCTTCACCGGCGTGCCGTCCGGGCGATATACCAGCGCCTCGCACTGGAAGCCCGTCATGTTGATGTCGAAGCCGAGGTCGATGAGCGCCTCCACCTTCTTGCCGCCCCACTCCGCGGGCACCTCTCCGCGCACGCGGAACCAGGTGGTTCCCCAGGCCGGGCCCCACGTGCTGCCTGCCGTGAACGGCTGGAAGTCGAGGGCCAGACCGTCAGCGGGGGCGATGGGCTCGCCGGGCAGCTGATGCACGCCGATCTCGAGCGGCACCCGAGCCGAGTGGATGGCGGCTCGCACGCGCTCGGTGAGCACCCGGTGGACGCGTCCTATGGTGAGGGAGGTCTCTTCGTGCACGGGGCGCTCCTTCGCGATGCTGATGCTGCGGCGATCAGACGACGGTGTTGTTGGAGGAGCGGCCGACCTCGGGGATGATCTCGGCGAACATCGCTTCCCCTTCCTGTATACGGGGTGGAAGACGAGCATCCGCCCGGCGCTCGTCGCGGTGCTGCCGAGCGTATCCCACCGTTGCGCCGCATCGATGTCGTCCGATCCTGCGGACATCTACCCGTGTCGTGTCGCAATAGAATCGTCTGAAGCGACACGGAAGGACGCCATGAGCGAGACCGTCAAGAAGCACCAGGACTACAACCCCGGGCCGCGGGTGGGAATCACCTTCTCCACCTTCGACCTGCTGCACGCCGGGCACATCATGATGCTGGCCGAGGCCAAGCGGCAGTGCGACTACCTCATCTGCGGGCTGCAGATGGACCCGACGCTCGATCGACCCGAGAAGAACGCCCCGACGCAGACGGTCGTCGAGCGGTACATCCAGCTGCGCGGCTGCGAGTACGTCGACGAGATCGTCCCCTACTCGACCGAGCAGGACCTCGAAGACATCCTGCGCTCGTTCAAGATCGATGTGCGCATCGTCGGCGACGAGTACGAGGAGCGCGACTTCACCGGCCGCAGCTACTGCGAAGAGGCCGGCATCGAGCTGTACTTCAACAGCCGTGAGCACCGCTTCTCGAGCTCCGGCCTGCGCAAGATCGTCGCCGCGAAGGAAGCCGAGCGCGTCGCGCGCGGCTGACGGGCGCGACCCGCGCCCACCCGGCTGAGGTGACCGCATGACCGTGCGCCCGTCCGGGCGAGACGGTCGTCTCGCAGAACTGGCCGTCGACCGGCGTGCGCCTGCGCGCGACGAGGCGTCGCTCAGCTCACGACGGTGACCTTCACTTCCCGGCCTTCGCGGCCGCCTTCATCGCCTTCTTGTGCTCGCGCACCTTGGTGAGCGACTCGGGCGAGACGATATCGGCGACGCTGCGGAACGCATCCGGTTCGCCGTAGGGGGCGGATGCCTCGCGCCAGCCGGCACCGGCGAATCCGTACTGCTTGCCGAGCAGGGCGAGGAAGATCTTCGCCTTCTGCTCGCCGAATCCGGGCAGCTTCTTGAGCCGCTTGAGCACCTCGGGACCATCGGGATCGCCCTCGGTCCACAGTGCCGCGGCTTCTCCACCCCAGTCGTCCACGAGGGTCTGGCAGAGCGTCTGCACGCGGGTCGCCATCGAGCCGGGGAAGCGGTGCACGGCCGGCGTCTGCCTGAACGCCTCGAGGAAGGCATCCGGATCCATCCGCGCGATCGCGGAGGCATCCGTCGCCCCGGTGCGCTGCTCGATCTTGAGCGGACCGGCGAACGCGGTCTCCATCGGCACCTGCTGGTCGAGCAGCATGCCGACCAGCAGCGCCAGCGGATTGTGCGTGAGCAGGTCGTCGGCGGCGGTGTCTCCGGTGATATGCAGGGCCATGAAACCAGTGTGGCATTGCCGCACTGCCGCTATGGATCGGCGGTCACAGCGCTGTGCATGTAAACCATGGGTTGACGCGCACGCGAACCGTCTCTATGGTCTGAGAGATGGTCGATCAGTTCCCGGATGACGGGGTTTCGTTGCCCGCACTCGCAGCAATGGTCGAGGGGGCACAAGCGGTTGGCATTCCGGTCGACGACGCCGCTGCGATCCGGCAAGCCGATCAACTGGTGCGCCGGTCGCAGGCGCAACTGGCCGACCTCGTCGTCGCGACGCGTGCCGCCGGGGTCCCGTGGCAGGCGATCGGCGATGCGCTCGGCGTGAGTCGCCAAGCCGCGTTCAAGCGATTCGGAGGTGCGGTTGCGCGCCCCGAGAAGGAGATGGAAATGGCTGAGCAGGTGATCGACCTCATGGATCGAACTCGCGCGGTGTTCGAACGCCTGGATGCGGGCGATTACGAAGCAGTGCGAACGCAGATGACCTATGCCTGCGCTCGCACGCTCAGCAAGCGGAAGATCCAGGGCGTGTGGAACCAGGTCGTCACCGAGACCGGACGGCTCGAGTCGTCCAGCGAACTCACGGTGCAGACTCCCGACGGCGCGAACGCGCTCAGCAAGTTCGCGAACAGGGTGCTCGCGAACGGCGCCATCGTACAGGCGACGCTGCGTCACGAGGCGGGCGAATGGATCGGCCGGGTCGCCTACAACGGTTCTGGCAAGATCACTGGTCTCTTGATCGCCCCTCAGGGATCCCGCGACCTGCCGTTCTAACCGAGCCGGGTGTGGACCCCGCTTCAGGTGGTTAGGCAACCGGGTGATCCAGCAGCAGACCCACCAGCAGCGTGTGCAGGGCCATGCCTCCAGTGTGGCAGGCGCGCGCTGCCCGTGTGCGAGCTCCGATCCGTGCTCACGCGATCTCGCCGGCAGGGCGCGAGAGGGACAGGCGGGCCAGCCGTCGGCGCGCGAAGTCCTGCGCGCGTGGCCCGGAGCCGAGCGATCGCTCTGCCACGGCGAGCACGATCCGCGTCGCGGTGATGACCGGGAGAACAGTGCGACGCACGCCCAGCATGCGGCGATACTGGCGGGGGATCGTGGCCACGGCGGCGGCGAACAGCACACGGTAGGCGACGCCCATCGTTCCGGTGAACGGCGGACGACGCAGGAACGCGACCACATCGCGGGTGCGCTCGTCTGCGCGCAGCTCGCCTCGCTCGAGGAATCCGTGCAGCCGCTCCCGCAGCTGGGCCGCGCTCGTGGGCGGATCGGGCACATGCATCAGGCGCCCGGCGGTCGCCCATTCGGCGACATAGGCGTCCGCCCCGCCGGGGATCGGCCCGCCCCACACCTCGTGCGCGGTGAGGAACGCGTCGGCGAAGGCGAGGTGCACCCATTCGACGAGATCGGCGGACGATGCGCTGTACGACCGCTCGGTTCCGTCCCCGCCGGTGTACTCGCCGCTGACGCGACGATGCAGGCGAGCCACTCGCGCCGTCTCCCGCTCCGCCTGCGCCCGCGAGCCGTACGTGACGCTCAGCACCCACCGCACGGTGCCGTTCAGGCGGGAGATGGGGTCTTCGCGGTAGCGCGAGAAGTCGTGCACGCCCGCCATCGCCCCCGGATGCAGGGCTTGAACCAGCAGCGCCCGGATGCCGGCGACGAGCGTGCCCATCCCGGCGTGGACGGTCCAGGCGGCACCGCCGTAGGCGAACCAGCCCTCGTCATCGCCTTCGGCGAGCTCGCGCACCCACTGCGGCGTGCCGTTCGGGTCGCCACTGAGCGCGGTGAGCAGTCGCGCTCGCAGGGGTGTGCGCTGCGTCATGCTCCCAGCGTCGCATGCCTGGCGCGATCCGGCGACGATGAAGGCGTGATCAGGCGGATGCTGCGTCTGAGCCGGTGCTCGACTCGGCCGACAGGCCGTACAGGGCCTCGAGTGCCGCATGGAACTCGTCCGCGCGACCCTCAGCGGCGAGCTCGTGAGCGCGCGTGGTCGGGGTGTGCAGCAGGACGCCGGCAAGGTGGCGCATGGCCTGTTCGACGCGGCCGTTCTCGTCGCCGCGACGTCTGGCACGGTCGATCTCCGCCTCGAGCAGGCCGAAGATGTGGGTGCGCAGCGCCACGACCGCGGGGGTCACGCTCTCGCGCGAGCCGTCCAGGTGGAAGCTCTCCGCGGCCTCCCGCACGACGTGACGTGCGGCATCAGTCGCGTGCAGCTCTTCGAGCGGGGCGTGCAGGCGGATGGTCTCGAGGTCGAGCAGGGCGATGCCTTCGAGCTGCGCGACGGCAGGGTCGACGTTGCGCGGCATGCCGAGGTCGATGACGAGCTGCGAGTGGGCACCGACCGGGCATCCGGCTTCGGCGCCCCATTCGCGATCGAACTGGGCCGGACCCAGCACCATCTCGGCCGACGTGCAGGTGATCAGCAGCGACGAGTGCTGCGCCACGCTCGCATAGTCGCCGGCGCCGACCGGGCGGATGCCGTGCTTCTGGGCGAACGGCAGGGCCCGACCCGACGGGGAGTAGACCGAGATGTCGACAGCGCCGCGCTCGCGCAGCGATGCGAGCGTGACCGCGGCGTATGAGCCGGTGCCGATCAGCAGCACGCGCTCGGCGCTCCAGTCGGCGATGCGGCTGTCGGCGAGCTCGAGCGAGAGGCGCACGAGTGAACGGCCGGCGCGGTGCAGGGCGGTGACGTTCTTGACCTTGCGCTGGGCTTGGCTGGCGCGCTGGAACAGACGCTCGAGCTGCGGTGACGTGGTGCCCTGCTCGCGCGCGCCGCTGAGAGCGCGGCGCACCTGGCCGGCGATCTCGCCCTCGCCCGAAACGACGGACTCCAGGCCGGACGCGACGGCGAACAGGTGCTCCGCGACGTGCCGATCCTCGACCACCTGGTACGAACCCTCGAGGTCTGCGGAGGGGATGCCGGTGGCCTGCGCGACCGTCTCGATGACCGCCTCCGGATCCGTCTCCTCGGCCTCGACATAGGCTTCGAATCGGTTGCAGGTTGCGAGCACGACGGCTCCCTGCGCGCCCGCAGCCATCAGGCTGGGGGCGACGGTCTCGGGTTGGCGGCTGAGGCGTTCGAGCAGTTCGAAAGGGGCGGTCTTGTGGCTCGCCGTCACGCAGATCAGCACCCGGCAAGTGTACGTGCCGTTGCTATGGGAGGCCTCCAAGGGTGACTTGATCCGACATCCGACCCGGGCGTGACCCGGCGCATGCATAGGCGCTCGGTGCGAGGATGACGGCATGAGTGATCTGCTGCGCGCGCTCGCCGGCGAGACCCCCGAGCGCACCCCCGTCTGGTTCATGCGTCAGGCCGGGCGGTCGCTGCCCGAGTACCGTGAGCTGCGGGTCGGCACCCGGATGCTCGATGCCTGCCTCACCCCCGACCTGGCGTCCGAGATCACCCTGCAGCCCGTGCGCCGCCACAGGGTCGACGCGGCGGTGTTCTTCAGCGACATCGTGATCCCGCTGCGTCTCGCAGGCGTCGACGTCGAGATCGAGCCCGGTCGCGGCCCGGTCTTCGCCAACCCGGTGCGCACCGCAGACGACGTCGCCCGCATCACGCAGATCGATCCTGCCGACCTCGACGGCACCGCGGTCGCCGAGGCCGTGCGCCTGTCCGTTGCCGAGCTGGGCGAGACCCCGCTGATCGGCTTCGCCGGCGCGCCGTTCACCCTTGCCGCATACCTGATCGAGGGTGGCCCGTCGAAGGAGCACCTGCGCGCCCGCGCCATGATGCACGCCGACCCCGATGCGTGGGACGCGCTGGCCGGATGGCTCTCGCGCATCTCGCGGCGCTTCCTCGAGATCCAGCGTGACGCCGGAGCCTCGGTGGTGCAGCTCTTCGACTCGTGGGCCGGCTCGCTCAGCACGTCCGACTATCGAACGCACATCGCACCGCACTCGAAGGCGGCGCTCGAGGGGATCGGGCTGCCGAGCATCCACTTCGGTGTCGGCACCGGCCCGTTCCTCGCCGACATGCGTCTCGACGGCATCGCCGACGCCGTGGGGGTCGACTGGCGGATGCCGCTCGACGAGGCGATCCGCATCGTCGGGCCGGACACCGCCGTGCAGGGCAACATCGACCCCGCGATGCTGCAGGCGCCGTGGACGGTGCTGGAGGCGCACGTGCGCGACGTGATCGCTCGCGGAAGAGGGGCCAAGGGTCACATCCTGAACCTCGGGCACGGCGTGCCGCCGGAGACCGACCCCGACCAGCTGACCCGCATCGTGCAGGTCGCGCACGGCGAGCTCTGACCCCGGCTCCCGCCGCGTACGTTGCGCCGCCGAGTCCGTGCAGGAGCCGGATGTCGACTGAGCGGCGCTGGTAGCGCGCGTCTGGCTCCCGGCAGCGTGGTCGCGCCCCGGAGAATGCCACACACGGGCATCCGGTGCATAGGCCCCGATGGAAGAATCGGCGCATGACCTCCGAGCATTCTCCCGAACTCGCCGCGCGAGCGGCGCAGCAGCACGTCGTCGTGATCGGTGGCGGCATCGGCGGTCTGGTCGCAGCCCGAGAATGCGCGAAGGTGGGCATGCGGGTGACGCTGCTGGAGGCATCGGAGGCGCTCGGCGGCAGCATCCGCACCGCCGAACTCGACGGCATCCCCGTCGACGCGGGCGCGGAGAGCTTCGCCACCCGCGGGGGGCACGTGAAGGCTCTGATCGACGAGCTGGATCTCGCCGACGCGGTCGTGTCGCCGCAGGGCGGCGGCGCCTGGCTGAGCGGCATCCCGGATGCCCCGGACGCGCCTCTTCCCAAAGGCAGTCTGCTCGGCATCCCGGCCAACCCGTTCCAGGACGACGTGCGCCGCATCATCGGCTGGCGCGGCGCCTGGCGTGCGTACCTCGACCGCCTCCGCCCGCCTCTGACCATCGGGCACGAGCGCAGCCTCGGCAAGCTGGTCGGCTCGCGAATGGGTGCCCGCGTGCGCGACAGGCTCGTCGCCCCGGTGACTGCGGGCGTCTACTCCGCCGACCCCGACGACGTCGACACCGATGTCGCCGCGCCAGGCCTCAATGCCGCTCTCACCCGCATCGGCTCGCTGACCGGAGCGGTCGGCCTGCTCGCGGCCGAGCGCAAGGGCACAGCGCCGGGAGCGGCGGTGCTGGGGCTCGCCGGCGGCATGGGCCGGCTGGTCGAGGCGCTGCGCGCCGACCTCGTCGCGTACGGGGTCGACATCCGCACGGGCACCCGCGTGACCCGTCTCGAGCGCGAGGGTGCGGAGTGGGCCGTCGAGATCGCTCCGTCGCTCGAAGAGGAGGCGGATGGCGATGCCGCGGTCCCACTGCGCGCCACCGGCGTCATCGTCGCGACAGTCGAGCCGTCGGCGCGCCCCCTCATCGACGCGCACGTCTCAGGCCTCGGCGAGGTCGGGGACGCGCCTGAGATCGAGATCGTGACGCTGCTGGTCGACGCACCCGAACTCGACGCCGGGCCCCGCGGCAGCGGAGTCCTCACGGTGCCGGGCAGCCACATCGCCAAGGCCCTCACCCACTCCACGGTCAAGTGGGGCTGGCTGCGCGATGCGGCGGCGGGCCGCCACGTCGTACGCGTGTCGTTCGGCAGCCAGGGCGAGGCTGCGGCGACGGCCGCCCTCGATGACGACGCGGCTGCCGCGCTCGCGCTGTCGGAGGCATCCGCCCTGCTCGGCGTTCCGCTGCGCCCGGCGCAGCTGGTCGCCGCACACCGCGCCCGGTACGTGCAGGCCCAGCCCACCTCGCTCATCGGCGCGACCGAGCGGCGGGCGGCCGTACGCGCTGCGGTGGGCGCCGCCCCGGGCCTCGGCATCGTGGGCGCGTGGGTCGCCGGCACCGGGCTCGCGCAGGTGATTCCGGATGCAGTCGCCGAGGCTGACCGGCTGCGTGCGAGCCTTCTGTGGGACTGATCCGGCGCGCGTGCGACCGCGGCCCTGCGTCGTGGTGATACATCGAACGGGGCCGCGGCGCAAGGGCAGATGCCGAATCGGGCATATGTGGCTACCCTGGAACGCAGAAGAGGCCGCAACCAACGTCAGGAGGCCCTCATGAAGGGGAAGATCGGACTCGTCATCGGACTCGGCGCAGGCTATGTCCTCGGCAGTCGAGCAGGTCGCGAGCGCTACGAGCAGGTCAAGACGCAGTGGCTCAAGGTGTGGAATCTCGATCCTGTGCAGGAGCAGGTCTCCCGCGTGCAGGACTTCGCGAAATCGCAGGCCGCCGCCGTTCCCGGTGCTGTCTGGACCGGTGCCGTCAAGGTCGTGAAGGCCGTCTCGAAGTCCGGCACCACCCCGGGCGAGAAGCTCGACGGCGCCATCGATGCGACCAAGGACGCCGCCGAGAAGGTGGCCGACGCCAAGGAATCGCACGACTCGACGTCGCATGACTCGGCCTCGGGCGGCACGATGCCTCCCGCCAAGCCGGTCGGCTCCGAGGCCGTCACGCCCAAGAACAAGGCCTGAGGCATGTTCCGCGGATACCGCGACCGGGCCGATGACAGCCTGCTGACCCTGCTCGGAGATCTGCCCGAGCTGGTGCGCAACCTCGTCACTGCCGAGATCAACGCTGCAAAGGCGTGGATCTCGCGCACGGCGAAGGATGCCGGCATGGGCGGCCTGTGGTTCGTCGTCGTGCTGTTCCTGCTGTTCTGGGCGATTCCGGTGCTGCTGGCGTTCGGCATCATCGGCCTGAGCTCGTGGTGGCCCGCATGGCTCTCGGCCCTCGCGGTGTTCGGCGTCCTGCTCGTCTTCATCGTGATCTTCGCCCTGCTCGGCCTGGCGCGGTTCCGCAAGGTGATGAAGCGAGAGAACCCGGGCCAGGCCGTGGCCACCGATGTGCGCATCATCAAGGGAGACCCCGTCAATGAGCGATCTTGAGAAGACGTCGCTGCCCAACGCCGCCCTCACCGCCACTGAGGTTCCGCGAACGGTCGTGCCGGCGGGGATCACCGATCCCGTCGCCTCGGCCCGGGCGGAGCTGCGGGCCGCGCTCGCTGCGATCGAGGTACGCGGCAACTTCCCCCGCCGCATCGAGAAGGCGACCGCGCGGAGCGTCGTGCGCGCCCGCGCGTTCGCGCACCGCAACCCCGCGGGCGCCGGAGCAGCCGTCGTCGCGGCGGCAGCCGCCGTCGGCGGCCTTGTGTGGGTGATCGCCCGCGCGATCTCGCGCTGACGTTTCCGCGCTGATCTCGCGCCGTCCTCGCAGGCATCCTGCCGTCGAGTTCGCCGCCTTCGCTGAGAAGGGGCAGACTGGATGCATGTCCGAAACGCGCGATGACAACCCGTCCGGATTTACCCTGTGGGCCGTCTGGGGCCGAAACCCCGACGCACCGGCGATCGAGACCGACGAGAGCGAGCTCGAGGTGCTCGTCGGTCACATCGAGAGCTCCGGGGTGAGCGTCCGCGGCTTCTACGATGTCAGCGGCCTCAAGGCCGACGCCGATCTGATGGTGTGGCTGCACGGCGATACTGTCGAAGAGCTGCAGCGCGCGCTGCGCCGCCTGCGCCGCACCGACCTGCTGCGCAACCTGCTGCCGGTGTGGAACGTCATGGGCGTGCACCGCGACGCGGAGTTCAACCGTGCACACGTGCCCGGCTTCCTGCGGGGCGTCGAGCCCAAGCAGTGGCTCTGCCTCTACCCGTTCGTGCGCACCCCCGAGTGGTACCTGATCGACGAGTCCGAGCGCCGCAAGATGCTCGCCGATCACGGACGCAAGGGCGCGGCGTTCACCGGAGTGATCGCCAACACCGTCGCGGCCTTCGCGCTCGGCGACTACGAGTGGCTGCTGCCGCTCGAGTCCGATTCGCCGACCGAGCTCGTCGACCTCATGCGCGACCTGCGCTACACCGAGGCCCGTCGTTACGTGAAGGAGGAGGTGCCCTTCTACACCGGGCGCCGCCTGCGTCTCGACGAGATCGCCGAAGTGCTTCAGTGAGCACCCCGTCCCCGATCCGGCTCGGCACCCGGCGCAGCGCGCTCGCGCAGGCGCAGTCCGGGCACGTCGCCGCTGCGCTCGCCGCGGTCTCCGGCCGTCCGGTCGAGCTCGTGCCGATCGTCTCGGAGGGCGACACGAACCGGGCCTCCCTGTCTGAGATCGGTGGCACCGGCATCTTCGCGAATCGCCTGCGTGAGGCGCTGGTCGCGGGGGAGTGCGACATCCTCGTGCACTCTCTGAAGGATCTGCCGACCGCCGTCCCCGCCGAACTCGTGATCGCCGCGACCCCGCGGCGGGCGGATGCCAGAGACGTGGTCATCACGCGCGGCGGCACGCCCCTGCACGAGCTGCGTCGCGGCAGCACCGTCGGCACCGGCTCGCCGCGCCGCATCGCCCAGGTGCGCCGCCGTGCCCCGCGCGCCGAGGTGGTCGACATCCGCGGCAACGTCGACTCCCGTCTCGAGCGGGTGTCGTCGGGAGAGCTGGATGCCGTGATCCTCGCCGCCGCGGGTCTCACCCGCCTCGGCTCGGAGACGACCCTGCGCCGAGAGGAGCTGGGTCTCACCGAATGGCCGACCGCTCCCGGGCAGGGGTCGCTGGCCGTGGAGACCACGGCCGATGCGCCATCGGAGCTGCTCGACGCACTCGCACGACTCGACGACCTCGACACCCGCATCGCGGTGACGGTGGAGCGAGCGGTGCTGGCCGGACTCGACGCCGGATGCCAGGCACCCATGGCCGCCCACGCGGTCGTCACAGGAGACAGCATCCGCCTGCGTGCCGTCGTGTACGAGCCCGGCGGGGCCCGCCGAATCGGGCTGGACGTCTCCGAGCCCCTGAACAGGGGGTATATTCGACGGAACGGCAGCGGCAACGAAGCGGATGCTGCCGATGGTGCAGACCCGGTGCGCACGGCTCGTGAGCTCGGCGACTCTGCGGCCCATCGGCTGCTCGAACAGGGAGCGGCCGACTTCCTCCCCCGAGAGTGATCTAGATGACTGCTTCCGAAACCAAGGCCGCCAGGCCGCTCGACGGCTGGCGCGTTCTCGTGCCGCGGGGCGGCCCCTGGGGCGACAGCGTCGCCGCCAGCCTGCGCGCGATGGGTGCGGTGCCCGTGGTGGCGCCCCTCATCAACTTCGCCCCGACCACTGACCAGGACGCCCTCGATGCGGCGCTGGCCCGGCTGCAGGCCGGCGAGTACGACTGGCTGACCATCACCAGTGCCACGACGGTCGACGTGCTGTACGCGCATCGCGTCGACATCCCGTCGAAGACCAAGGTCGCCGCCGTCGGCGAGACGACCGCCGCGGCTCTGCAGGCAGTCGGATACGACGTCGCGCTCATGCCCGAGCTCGACAACTCGGCGGCCGGGATGGCCGAGAAGATCATCTCGATCGAGCCCGACGCGCAGCGCATCCTCTCTCTGCGCAGCGAGATCGCCAAGCCCGTCCTCTCGGTCATGCTCACCGAGGCGGGGCACGACGTCGACAGCGTGGTGGCCTACCGCACGGTCGGAGTGCCGGTGACCGAGCGGATCCGCCGCGACGTCGAGAACGGCCGCATCAATGCGATCCTGGTCACCAGCGGCTCGGTGGCCAAGCAGGTGCGCGAGCAGTTCCCCGAGATTCCCGACACGACCCTGCTCGCCGCGATCGGCCCCCGCACCGCGAAGGATGCCGAGAAGGCCGGCCTGCCGGTCACAGCCATCGCCGACAAGCAGACGGTCGATGCGCTGATCGACACGGTCTCGCGGTTCACCCTGCCGCACGCGGCGGACGAGTTCGCACCGTGAGCCGCTTCCCCGACGCGCGGCTGCGCCGTCTTCGCCAGTCCGCTCCCGTTCGTGAACTCGTGCGCGAGACCTCTCTCGAGACGCGTCAGCTGGTGCTGCCGATGTTCGTGCGTGAAGGTCTCACCGAAGCCGCACCCATCGGCTCGATGCCGGGCGTCGTGCAGCACTCGCTCGATTCGCTGAAGGCGGCGGCGGTGGATGCTGCGGAGGCCGGCCTCGGCGGGGTGATGCTGTTCGGCGTGCCGGCCGTGCGCGATGCGATCGGATCGGGCGCCGACGACCCCGACGGCATCCTCAACGTCGCCACGAGCGCGCTGGTCGCGGAGGTCGGCGATGCACTCGTGGTGCAGACCGACCTCTGCCTCGACGAGTTCACCGACCACGGTCACTGCGGCGTGCTGACGCCGGAAGGAGCAGTCGACAACGACGCCACGCTCGAGCGCTACGCCTCGATGGCTCTGGCGCAGGCCCGCGCAGGATCCCAGCTGCTGGGCCTCAGCGGCATGATGGACGGTCAGGTCGCCGTCGTCCGCGAGGCGCTCGACGGCGAGGGATTCCACGACACCCTGCTGCTCGCCTACTCGGCCAAGTACGCCAGCGCCTTCTACGGACCGTTCCGCGAGGCCGTCGACTCGCAGCTGCAGGGCGACCGCCGCACCTACCAGATGGATCCGGGCAACCGCCGCGAGGGCGCGCGCGAGGCCCTGTTCGATCAGGACGAGGGCGCCGACATCGTGATGGTCAAGCCCGCGATGGCGTTCCTGGACGTGCTGCGCGAGGTGCGCGACGCGGTCGACGTGCCGGTGTGGGCGTACCAGGTGTCGGGCGAGTACGCGATGATCGAGGCCGCCGCGGCCAACGGCTGGATCGACCGCCGCGCCGCCGTTCTCGAGTCGCTCATGTCGATCCGCCGTGCCGGTGCCGATGGGATCCTGACGTACTGGGCTGCCGAGGCGGCGCGCTGGCTTCGCTGAGGAGTCTCTGGCTCGGAGCCGCTCATAGCCGGCATCCGTAGGCTGGATGCATGGACCGCAACGACTCCCTGTTCGACGCCGCCCGCTCCGTGATCCCGGGCGGCGTGAACTCGCCGGTGCGGGCGTACGGGTCGGTCGGCGGGACGCCTCGGTTCCTGGCATCCGCTTCCGGCGCCCGCGTGACCGACGCGGCCGGACGCGAGTACATCGACCTCGTCGCGTCATGGGGCCCGGCGCTGCTCGGCCACGCGCATCCCGAGGTGGTGCAGGCGGTTCAGGATGCCGCGACCCGCGGCCTGTCGTTCGGAGCACCCACCGAGGGGGAGGTCGAGCTCGCGCAGATGATCGCCGAGCGGGTGCGCCACGGCGACGTGCGCCCGGTCGAACGTGTGCGCCTGGTCTCGACCGGAACCGAGGCGACGATGACGGCGATCCGCCTCGCCCGCGGCGCCACCGGACGCGACTTGCTGGTGAAGTTCGCCGGCCACTACCACGGACACTCCGACGGGCTGCTGGCCGCAGCCGGCTCCGGCGTCGCCACGCTCGCGCTGCCCGGCTCAGCCGGCGTTCCCGCGCCGATCGCCGCGCAGACGCTCGTCATCGACTACAACGACTCGGATGCCCTGGCAGCGGTGTTCGCCGAGCACGGCGACCGCATCGCCGCGGTGATCGTGGAGGCCGCCTCGGCCAACATGGGCGTCGTCGCTCCGCTGCCCGGCTTCAACAAGCTCATCGCCGACACTGCGCACGCGCACGGTGCGCTGATGATCCTCGACGAGGTGCTGACCGGATTCCGCGTGCATCCTGCCGGCTTCTGGGGGCTGCAGCAGGCGGCGGGCGAGCAGTACGTGCCCGACATCATCACGTTCGGCAAGGTCGTCGGCGGCGGGATGCCCCTGGCGGCCCTCGGCGGCAGCGCCGCGGTGATGGACATGCTGGCCCCCGTCGGGCCCGTGTATCAGGCGGGCACGCTGTCGGGGAACCCGCTCTCGGTCGCAGCCGGGATCGCGACCCTGCGTCTCGCGACCCCCGAGGTGTACGCGCGGATCGACGCCGCGGCCGATCGGCTCGCCACGCCGCTGGATGCCGCGCTGACCGACGCCGGCGTGGTGCACTCCGTGCCGCGCGCCGGCAGCCTGTTCGGCGTCGCATTCCTGCCCGAGATGCCGCGCGACTACGCGATCGCTCAGACGCAGGAGTCGTTCCGGTACGCCCCGTTCTTCCACTCCATGCGTGAGCAGGGTGTTGCCCTGCCGCCCAGCGTGTTCGAGGCGTGGTTCCTCACCGCCGCGCACGGCGACGACGAGCTGGCCGCCATCGAGGCGGCTCTGCCCGCGGCGGCTTCGGCCGCGGCATCCGCCTGACCCGTCGGCCGGAACTCTCAGACCGTTCCGCCTGCCCCGCAGCGTGTTGCCGGTTCGGCACAACAGGATGGCTGTCGTCCTGTCAGCAAGTCGCGTGCGTGTCGCTCACTTGCTTTGGCAGACTGGACGCATGGTGACCCTGCTGCTGGATCAGACGCGCCTTGAGATCGTTCTCTCGCCGATCGAGCGGGCGTCGACCTTCCATCGCCAGAACCTGCGGATCGAGCGCGACCACATCACCAAGGTGCAGCTGACCCAGGATGCCTGGACCTGGCTGCGCGGTGTGCCGGGACCCGGCACACACATCCCCGGCGTGCTCGCCGCGGGAACGTGGAAGGCCGCAGAGACGACGGACTTCGTGCTCATCCGCCGCCGCAGGCCCAGCGTCGTGATCGATCTCGACGGCGATCCCCAGTTCCAGCGGCTCATCCTCACCACCCGGCACGGGCTCGCGCTGACCCAGGCGCTGCGGCTCGAGGTCAGCGATCAGCCCGAGGATGTCGTCGACATCGCGACGGGATCGGTGCCCGTGCAGAAGCAGCGCCAGCGCCCGGTCATCCGGCCGCGGCCGCGCACGGTCTGACCGGAGCGCGAGCTTCCGGCCGGCGCCGCACGAGGTCTCTGGCCGGAGCGCGAGCTGCCGGCCGGAGAGCCCCGGCGAGGTCGCGCTGTCAGTGGTGGCTCTGGTCGCCGTGATGCTGAGCGGTGTCGTCGCTCGAGTCGCCGTCGGTGCGATCGGATGCATCATCGGCGTTCGACTCCGCCGACTCCTCGCGCCGCTGAGCACGCGAGCTGTACGGGTAGTCAGGGGCCGGCCCGTCGAAGAAGCGGCTGGCGGCGTCCGAGAGCGACGTGCGCATCGCGGCGAGCCGCGGGTCGTCGTCGCCGTCGTCGACCGCGTCATCGTCGTCGTCGCTCGAGAGCTCGGGCGTCACGATCGAGATGGCCTCGGTCGCCGGAGCAGAGTGGTCTGACCCCTCGGTGGTGACCGAGGCGGGGAGGCCCGTGATCAGCTCGGTGAACGTCGGCTCGACGGTCGCCGCCGGCATCGTGAGCGCGTCGGTCGCGAGGGGGAGGATGAGCGGGCGCGTCTCATCGGACGGGGCGTCGGAGTCGTCGTGCTCGGCGTTGTCGTGGTGGTCAGCGTCGTGGTGGTCGTCGACGTGGCCGGTCTGCTCGTCGGTCTGCTCGTCGGTCTGCTTGTGCGAGTCGACCTGCTCGTGCGCCTCAGGCTGTTCGTCCGATTCAGGCTGTTCGTCCGAGTCGGCGTTCCCGTCGGATGCGGGGTGCACCTCCGTCTCAGGGGCGTGGTCTGCCTCGGTGTCGCCGTCGGCCTCAGCGTGGCCGTCAGCCTCAGAGTGGTCGGCGTGGTCGGCGCCGAAGGGATCGACGACCGCCTCGTCGCCCCCGACGATCTCGACGGCGGGAGCGTCGGCGGGGTCCTCGCCGCGCGCCTCGTCGGCATCTGCCTCAGGCCGGTGGTCGGCAGCGGGAGCGTCGTCGGTCGCGTCGTCGATCACGTCGTCGTCGTCGTGCTCAGCCGCGCGGGCCTCGTCCGACGGGGAGGTCTCGCCTGCCGCTCCGTGGTTCGCGTCGGAACCGGCGCCATCCTCGACAGCGGCCGCAGCGGCCGCCTCGTCGGGCTCGGACGACGCATCTGCCTCGGCGTCTGTCTCTGCTTCTGCTTCTGCTTCTGTTTCTGCCTCAGAGCCTGCGGTCTCTGTGGCGTCGACCTCGGCGTCGTCCACCGACGATGTCGTGTCGGCGGGCGCGTCACCGTCTTCCGACGCATCCTGGTCTGCGGCGATGGTGTCGGTGGGCGCTGCCCCGTACCCGGTGCCGGCTGCCGCGACGGCGCCGCCATCGGCGACGACGGCGGCCGCACCCGCGAGGGGCACACCGCCCGCGACCAGGGCTGCGTCAGCAGTACCCGCGTCAGCGTCGGGGAGGTCGGAATCGACGTTCTCCTCGCGGGTGTCGGCGTCCGCGGCATCCGCGTCGGCCGGGCCGTCGGCGGCTGCACCGCTCACCGTGTCGGACGCGTGGGCGACTCGGTTCGCGGACGTGTCGAGGCGCGGGCTGTCGGCACGGCGACCGTAGACGAGGTCGAGGAAGACCTCCTCGAGGCTGGGGCCACGCTGCTGCAGCATGGTCAGGGCGACGCCGGCTTCGGCGGCGACCGCGCCGACGGCAGCGGAGTCGGAGTCGCGAACGGTGACGCCCGAGCGCAGCACGTCGAAGTCGAGCTTGGCGGCCGACAGTGCGGTGATCAGGGGCGCACGGTTCTCGGCATCCACCACGACGGCACCGCCCGAGGCATCCGCGAGCTCGGAGATCGGGCCGGCGTGCACGGCGCGGCCCTTCGAGAGCACCACGACGTCGTCGGCGACCTGCTCGATCTCGCTCAGCACGTGAGACGAGACGAGTACGGTGCGTCCCTCGTCGGCGAGGCGACGCATCAGCAGCCGCATCCATCGGATGCCCTCGGGGTCGAGTCCGTTAGCGGGCTCGTCGAGCACGAGAACGCCGGGGTCGCCGAGCAGCGCCGACGCGACGGCCAGACGCTGCCGCATCCCCAGCGAGTAGCTGCCCAGGCGGGTGTCGCCGTCGTCCTGCAGGCCGACCAGGTGCAGCACCTCATCGACGCGAGCATACGGGATGCCGTTCGCCTTAGCGGCGAGCATCAGCTGACGACTCGCGGTGCGGCGCGGGCGATAGGCGGACTCTTCGAGCACGGCGCCGATCGTGCGCAGCGGGTGACGCAAGTCGGCGTAGTTGGCGCCGCCGATCGTCGCGCTGCCCGAGGTGGGACGGATCTGACCGAGCAGGATGCGCAGCGAGGTCGTCTTGCCCGCACCGTTCGGACCGAGGAATCCGGTGACGGCGCCCGGCTCGACACGGACGGAGAGGTCGGAAACGGCGGTCACCGCGCCGAAGCGCTTTGTGACCTGGATGAACTCGAGCACCTGTCCTTCGGGCATGGCGACCTCTCCTGTTCGGGACAATCTCTTCCATCTTCGCGGAAACCTGGGAGAATCCGCGCTTCACCTGCCGTAACGGGCGATCCTCGTCGGCAGATCTCGGCAGATCTCGGCAGATCTCGGCAGATCGGGCCAGATCAGTGCAGATCGCGAAGCGGAGTAGCCTGACAGGCGTGACCGACACCGAAGCCGCCACCGTCATCGTCCGCATCGACAGCTCGCTCGGGCGCATCACGCTCAACCGTCCGCGGGCGATCAACGCCCTGGATGTCGGCATGATCGAGCAGATCACCGCGGCGCTCACCGCGTGGGTGGATGACACCGACGTGCAGACCGTGCTGATCGACGGCGCGGGTGAGCGGGGCCTCTGCGCGGGAGGGGACGTGCGGGCCCTGTACGACTCGATCACCTCGGGTCATCCCGATCACATCGCTGACTTCTTCCGCGCCGAGTACGCGATGAACGCCCTGATCGCCGAGTACCCGAAGCCGGTCGTCGTCTTCGCCGACGGCATCACGATGGGCGGCGGCATCGGCCTAGCCGGCCACGCCGCCGTGCGCATCGTGACCGAACGCTCACGCCTGGCGATGCCCGAGACGCGCATCGGCTTCACGCCCGATGTCGGCGGCACCTGGCTGCTCGGCCGGGCACCGGGCCGGCTGGGGGAGTACTTCGGCCTCACGGGACAGAGCATGAACGCGGCGGATGCCCTTTACCTTGGCTTCGCCGATCATCACGTGCCGACGGAGAACCTCGACGGGCTGCGCGACGCGCTCGCCACCCGCGCCGACCCGGGCACTCCGAACGAGCTGACCCTGCTGTTCGACGAGACACCCGAGCCGTCGCAGCTGCCCGCCGCGCGGGCGTGGATCGACGAGGCGTTCTCGGCCGACACGGTGGGCGAGATCATGCAGCGGCTGCGGGAATCGGATGCTGCGGATGCGGCGTCTGCGCTGGCCACGCTGGAGGAGCTCTCGCCCACCGCGCTCGCCGTCACCCTCGATGCGGTGCGCGAGGCGCGTGCGATGAGCGGCGTGCGGGAGGCGCTCGAGGGCGAGTACCGCCGCGTCATGTGGTTCGGCCACAGCCATCCCGACCTGGTCGAGGGCATCCGGGCGCAGCTGGTCGACAAGGACCGCAATCCGAAGTGGCAGCCCGCGACCGTCGCCGACCTGCCGCCGGATGCCGGTGCGCCGGCGCGCGCCTACGTGCCCGAGCCGGCGCTGTTCTGAGCCGGGCCTTTGCAGGTGCTTCGCCCGCTGGGGCGGCGCTCGCTGGGGCGGCGCTCGCTGGGGCGGCGCTGTCGTTGAGCGCGCCCGCTCGAGGTAGGTCAGCAGCCTGACGTAGGTGATTCTGCGCGGTATTCGCCTGTGTTCGCGGGTTCGCCTACCTCCGATGAGTGGTCAGACTGAGGCGATGAGCGGTCAGACCGAGGCGACGAGCTCCAGCAGTCGCGCGACGTGGGCGGCGGCCACCCGCTCGCTCGCATACGCGACGGCGGCCTCGCGCGGGGCCGCGAGCAGCGAGCGGTCGGCCGCGAGCCGGATGATCAGGTCGGCCAGGCCCTCAGCATCCGGACTGGGGGTGCCGAGCGCGGCGTCGCCGAACTCCGTCGCGAGCACGGGGTCGCTGACGATCACCGGGCGTCCGTGCGCGAACGCCTCGAGCGCGACCATCGGCTGGTTGTCGAAGCCGAGCGAGGTGATGAGGGCGGCATCCGCGGCATCCATCAGCTCGCCGACTCGTTCACCCGGAACCGATCCGTGGAAGGTCACGCCCGGCACGGGTCGGTGCGTGCCGCCGGCGACGTCGAGGTGCACCCGGCCCTCACCGAGACGCTCGACAACGAGGCGCATCGCGTCGAGTGCGACGTCGACGCGCTTCTCGGGCGCGAAGCGCGCCACCCACAGCAGGCGCAGCGGTTCGTCCTCCGGCGCGGGGGCCACCCGAAGCGGCTGGGCGACGTTCGAGAACGCCTCGACCCGCCCTGCGCCCGCATCGCGCAGCGCCACAGCTTGGTGCTTCGAGGGCGAGAGAACGATGTCGGCGCGCTCCGCGACGCGCAGCGTCATGGTCCGCAGAGAATTGTTCAGCGGATGGCTGCCAGTGAAACGGCCGCCATTCCGGATGCCGGTGAGCGAGCGGTGCACGCGCGAGACCACCGGCGCGAATGGGGCCAGCGCTGCCGGAGCGCGCCAGAAGAAGGTGTGCACGGTGTGCAGCGAGGGGATCCCCAGCTGGCGCGCCACGTCGATCGCGGCCGCCGCGACTGCGAACTCGGAGTGCAGGACGACCGCACCGACACCGTGCCGACGGATCGTCGCGGCGACCAGCGGCTCGAGATCGCGGGCCCGTCCGAGCAGCGGCAGGTCGAGCACCGGGATCGTGCCGCGCCTCGACGGGGAGACCGTGGTGATGCCGTCTGACGTCAGAGCGTCCGCATCCGGTGCCAGGACGACAACCCTCACACCTTCGCCGGCGAGAGCCTGCGCCTGACGGATGAAAGCCGTCTGCGCACCGCCGAGGTACTTCAGCGAGTAGTCGCACACCATCAGCACGGCAGGGCGGGCGGCGTTCTCAGAGGGCATGACAGCGAGTCTATTCAGGGTCGTGCGGCCCGACGCTGTGCGCTACCGTGAGCTGTGACGAGGAGGTCTCATGAGCACGTCGATCGAGCGTCGAGATGGGCGCATGGCCGTGGCCGGGGCATTGCTCGCGGGCGCGGGCGTCGTCAGTGCAGCCATCGCCGCTGTGTTGATGTTCGCCGTCGATGATGCGGATGCGGCACGCGGGTTCGCGTTCGTCGGTATGGTCGGCGTCATCGGCGCCGTCACTGCGGCTGTGAATTCGACAACGAGCGAGCGCAAGGCCGTGTTCGCCACCGGAGGAGTGCTGCTGTTCGTCGCGTCATCCACGATGTTCGGGATGAGCTTCTCCTGAAGCGCAATCGGGCCGCCGGCTGATCCTGTTCCGCTGACAGCGAAGGTCAGCCTTCAGGGGGATCCGGATGTCCGCGGTTGGTGGCACCATATGTGATGGCCGCGTTTCGGCCCTCCGAATTCTCACAAGGAAGTCCACCTGTGCTCGGAAAACTCCTCATTCGCTATCTGGCCAGATACTGGCCGCTGCTCATCACGATCGTCGTGCTGCAGTTCGCCAGTGTGATGGCCTCGCTGAACCTGCCCGAGATCAACGCCGACATCATCAACAACGGCGTGGCCAAGGCCGACATCGGCTACATCTGGAACCGCGGCGGCTTCATGCTGCTCGTATCGCTGGCGCAGATCCTCGCCTCGATCCTCGCCACCTTCTTCGCCGCGCGCATGGCGATGAGCGCCGGCCGCGACATCCGCGCAGACGTCTTCGCACGGGTGAGCGGATTCTCCGAGCGTGAGGTGTCGCAGTTCGGCGCCGGCTCGCTGATCACCCGCAACACCAACGACGTGCAGCAGGTGCAGATGCTGGCGATGATGGGCGCGACGATGTTCGTCACCGCCCCGCTGCTCGCGATCGGCGGAATCATCAAGGCCATCCAGACCGACGTCGGGCTCAGCTGGCTGATCGCCGTGTCGGTGCCGCTGCTGCTGGTCATCGCCGTCGTGATCATCGGCCGGATGGTGCCTCTCTTCCGCCGCAACCAGGCCAAGCTCGACGACGTCAACCGCATCATGCGCGAGCAGCTGACCGGTGTGCGCGTCGTGCGCGCCTTCGTGCGCGAGCGCATCGAAGAGCGTCGGTTCCGCACCGTCAACACCGACCTCATGGTTCTCGGCCGCAACATCGGCTCGCTGTTCGTGCTGATGTTCCCGCTGTTCATGCTCGTGCTCAACGTCACCATCGTCGCGGTGGTGTGGTTCGGCGGCGTCGAGATCAACGCAGGCAACGCCGAGATCGGCACGATCTTCGCGTTCATGCAGTACATCGGCCAGATCATGATGGGCGTCATCATGTCGAGCTTCATGGCGATGATGATCCCGCGCGCCGCCGTCTCGGCCGAGCGCGTCACCGAGGTGCTCGACGCCGAATCGTCGATGACCCGGCCCGAGAACGGCGTCACCGACTTCCCCGAGCCGGGTGCGGTGGCCTTCCGGAACGTCGAGTTCACGTATCCGGGCGCCGAGGTGCCGGTTCTCTCCGACATCACCTTCGACGCCCGGCCGGGCGAGACGGTGGCGATCATCGGATCCACCGGATCGGGTAAGACGACTCTGGTCTCGCTGATCCCACGCCTGTTCGACGCCACCGGCGGCGCGGTGCTCGTGGGCGGCGTCGACGTGCGCGAGGCCGACCTCGACACCCTGTGGCAGGGCATCGGGCTCGTGCCGCAGCGCCCCTTCCTGTTCTCCGGCACGGTGGCATCCAACCTCCGCTACGGGCGGAAGGATGCCACCGACGACGAGCTGTGGGCGGCGCTCGAGATCGCCCAGGGGCGCGACTTCGTCGAGGCGATGCCCGACGGACTCGACTCGCGCATCGCCCAGGGTGGCACCAACGTCTCCGGCGGTCAGCGTCAGCGCCTGGCGATCGCCAGGGCCATCGTGCACCGGCCGCGCATCCTCGTGTTCGACGACTCCTTCTCGGCCCTCGACCTGACGACGGATGCCCGATTGCGCCAGGCCCTGTGGCGAGAGCTGCCTGACATCACCAAGATCGTCGTCGCGCAGCGCGTCTCGACGATCACCGACGCCGACCGCATCGTCGTCCTCGACGACGGCGCCGTGGTGGGCGTGGGCACGCACGACGAGCTGCTCACTACCAGCCCGACCTACCGCGAGATCGTCGAGTCGCAGCTGGGGGTGGACGCATGACTCATTCGACAGGCGCAGAGGACCAGAATCCCGGCATGTCGCGTCGCGAGCGCGCGCTCGCCGCACGGGCATCCGCCACCGCTGTCGCAGAGCCGGAGCTGACCGCCGCCGAGAAGGAGGAGGCCGAGCTCGCCGAGAAGGCCCGCCTCGAGGGCGGCGGCATGTTCGACGGCCCGGCTCCCGGCAAGGCCGACAACTTCGGCCCCAGCTTCATCCGCATGATCGGGCTGCTCAAGCCGTCGGCGTGGTGGTTCGCGCTGGTGTCGTTCTTCGGCGCCGTCGGCGTCGTGCTCGCTGTGGCCGCTCCGAAGGTGCTCGGCGAGGCGACCAACGTCGTGTACGAGGGGTTCATCTCGAGCGTGCTCGGCAAGGGATTCGGCGGAGCGCCGGGCTTCCCGCAGGGCACCAGCCGCGACCAGGTCGTCGAGGCGCTGCGCGGCGCGGACCAGGACGAGTTCGCCAACATGATCTCGGCCATGGACGACTTCGCGGTCGGCGACGGCGTCGACTTCGAGCGTCTGCGCTGGATCATCGTCGCGGTGCTGGCGATCTACGTCGTCTCTGCGATCCTGAGCTGGCTGCAGGGGTACGTGATCAACGTGATCATGGTGCGCACCATGTGGCGCCTGCGTGAAGACGTCGAGGCCAAGATCAACCGTCTGCCGCTGTCGTACTTCGACAAGGTGCAGCGCGGTGAGCTGATCTCACGTGTCACGAACGACATCGACAACATCACCCAGACCATGCAGCAGTCGCTCTCGGGTGCGCTGACCAGCGTGCTCACGGTGGTCGGCGTGCTGGTCATGATGTTCTCGATCTCGTGGCAGCTCGCGCTGGTCGCGCTCATCTCCCTGCCGCTCATGGGCGTGATCTTCGGCATCATCGGCCCGCGCTCGCAGAAGGCCTTCGGCACGCAGTGGCGCAAGGTGGGCCGTCTGAACGCCCGCGTCGAGGAGGCCTTCTCCGGTCACGCGCTGGTGAAGGTGTTCGGCCGCGAGAAGGACGCTCTCGAGAGCTTCCAGGTCGAGAACGAAGAGCTGTTCCAGGCGGCGTTCAAGGCGCAGTTCCTCTCGGGCATCATCATGCCCGCGATGATGTTCGTCGGAAACCTGCAGTACGTCGGCATCGCGGTGCTCGGCGGTCTGCTCGTCGCCGGCGGCAACCTGCGACTCGGCGACGTGCAGGCGTTCATCCAGTACTCCCAGCAGTTCAGCCAGCCGCTCAGCGAGCTGGGCGGCATGGCCGCCGTCGTGCAGTCGGGCACCGCCTCGGCCGAGCGGGTCTTCGACCTGCTCGACGCCGAAGAGCAGGACCCGGATGCCGAAGACGCACCGTCCGCGCCGGAGGGCAAAGGCGTCATCGAGTTCGAGCACGTCGCCTTCTCGTACAGCGCCGACCGCCCGCTGATCCGCGACCTGTCGTTCCGGGTGGAGCCGGGGCAGACCGTGGCGATCGTCGGTCCGACCGGCGCCGGCAAGACGACGCTCGTGAACCTCATCATGCGGTTCTACGAGCTCGACTCGGGTCGCATCCTGCTCGACGGGCAGGACATCTCCGAGATGCGCCGCGACGACCTGCGTGCGCGCACCGGCATGGTGCTGCAGGACCCGTGGCTGTTCGCCGGCAGCATCCGCGAGAACATCCGCTACGGCAACGACGAGGCCACAGACGAGCAGATCATCGCCGCGGCCGAGGCGACCTACGTCGACCGGTTCGTGCACTCCCTGCCCGAGGGCTACGAGACCGTGCTCGACGAAGACGCCTCGAACGTCTCGGCCGGAGAGCGCCAGCTGATCACGATCGCCCGCGCGTTCGTATCGCGACCGTCGATCCTCATCCTCGATGAGGCGACGAGCGCCGTCGACACCCGCACCGAGCTGCTGCTGCAGCAGGCCATGGCAGCCCTCCGCGAGGGGCGCACCTCGTTCGTGATCGCCCACCGTCTGTCCACGATCCGCGACGCGGACCTCATCCTCGTGATGGAGCACGGCGACATCGTCGAGCAGGGCGACCATGACGAACTGATCGCTCGGCAGGGCGCGTACTGGCGGCTCTACCAGTCGCAGTTCGAGCAGGCCGCAACCGATCTCGACGCCGAGGAGGCCCTCACCGGATCGGTGCCGGTGATCGTCACCGGAGACGCCGAAGACGAGCACGAGGCGATCGCCGAGCAGAGGGTCGTCGCCGCCCCCGACGCTCACCAGCTCGGCGAAGCGGTCAAAGAGGCCGAGTCCACGGCATCCGACCCGCAGCGCGACTGATCCCGCGCGAGCAGAACGCCCGCCCCGATCACGGGGCGGGCGTTCTG
>NZ_JBSHJX010000018.1:0-21724 GCF_053619695.1 Microbacterium sp. NPDC055521
GTCTCGATCCTTGCGGATCGAGACCCCCTCCTCATTCGTCTACGTCGGGCTGACAGGATTTGAACCTGCGACCCCTTGACCCCCAGTCAAGTGCGCTACCAAGCTGCGCCACAGCCCGTGGCAGTCCGCACCGAAGCGCGGGCAACTCCACTATCGTAGCCGACGGATTCAGCCACCGCGAACCGGCGCTGTCGGGCGTGGCGGACCCGGCCTCAGCAAGCCTCCGTTGCCGATGTCCGCACCCTGGCGTAGCGTGCCGACATGGCGACGATCATCACAGAACCGGCCACGATCACCCGGTGGGACGACGTACAACACTCACTCACCGGCGGCGGTGACGGTGCCGGCTGCCAGTGCATCTGGCCGGTCGTGCGCAACAAGGTCTGGCAGTCGACGACCATCGAGCAGCGACGCGACATGCTGCGCGACGAGATCGCGGCCGGCCCTCCGCCGGGGCTCATCGCGTACGTCGACGGCGAGGCTGCGGGATGGATCCGCGTCGGGCCGCGCACTGTGCAGCAGCGTATCCTGCACACCCGCGCGATCGCATCCGCGACGACCGAACCGCTCGACGACGAGTCCGTCTGGGCGGTCACGTGCTTCGTCGTCCGGCGGGAGCATCGTGGGAAGGGGCTGACCGCTCAGCTGCTGGCATCCGCTCTCGACTACGCCCGCGAGTCCGGCGCACGCCTGATCGAGGCGTATCCGGTCGACACGTCCACCGGCTCGCACCGATCGAACGACCTGTACCGCGGCACCGTCTCGACCTTCCGCGACGCAGGTTTCCAGCGCGGTCCGGACTTCGCCGCGGGGCGAGTACTGATGACGCGCGGCCTGGTCGACTGATCGCAGGGCGCTCAGGCACTACGGTAACCGCATGAGCACCACGCATCCGACCATCGAAGACCCGGAACTCGGCACCCTCTCGCGCGCCGAGACCACGCTCGACGATGGCGACGTCGTCACGCACGACTGGTTCTCGGGCTCGCTCGCGATCGACGGCCGCGAGCTCGAGCTGATGATCGACGGCGCCGACGTCGACGCCGTGAGCACGCTCGTCCCCCGCGCACACGCTGTGGTCGAAGACCTCGATGAGATCCGGCGGCGGGCATCCGACGCCGTCGTCACCCATTTCAGCGACCGCGCACCATCCGCGAGCGAGCTCGACGAGGGCGCGGACGACCTCGTGCTCGACACCCTCGAGATCACCGACGACGCGACGGTGCTGCACTTCACCGACTCGTGCGGGCGGCACTTCCCCGAGGGGTACTGGCCCGCCGTGCACCTCGGCGTCGACGGCAGCATCGGCGAGGTCACCGTCGAGGGCTGACCGCTCCTACGTCAAGTGGATGCCCCGCGGCATCCGTCCCGTCAGACGTCGTCAGTCTTGTTCTGGAGAAGTGAAACAGATGATGGATGCCGTGAAACCCGTGCGCGTCGACAGCTGGCTCTGGGCGATCCGCATCTACAAGACCCGTTCCGCCGCGACGACCGCGTGCCGCGCGGGTCACGTGCGCGTCGGCGGTGAGCGCACGAAGGCGGCGCAGACGGTGAAGCCCGGCGACGAGGTGCGGGTGCGCATGTCGGGGTTCGACCGGATCCTCATCGTGAAGCAGACGCTGTCGAAGCGCGTCGGTGCCCCCGTCGCGGTGACCGCATACGAAGACCGCACTCCCCCTCGCGACCCGTCGGCCATGCTCGCCGTGCGCGACCGCGGCGCCGGACGGCCGACCAAGCGCGAGCGGCGCGAGATCGATCGGCTGCGCGGTCGGGACCCGCGCGAGGAGTGACCCCGACGAGTTATCCACAGACCGGGATCAGCCCACCTGAATGTCGTAGGTATGTTCTAATCTGAGTATATGGACGACGGATGGCCCGCACTCATCGAACGGCGAACCGCCTTGCTCGATGAGTGGGTGGCGAAGCAGCGCGAGATCGCGGTGCTGCAGGCCGAGGCATCCGCTCTGCTCGCTCGCCGGTGGGACCTCTGGCAGGAAGAGATCGCGGCCGCCCCTCAGCATCGGGATGCCATCGAGCGGTCGATGCTCGCCGAGTACTCGGCCGCAGGACACGTGTCGCAGAGTTCGGTGACCTTCGCGTTCGCCGACGCACATCAGCTGGCGACCGAGTTCGAGACGGTGCGTGAGTCGTTCGCCGCGGGGCGCATCACGCCCGGGCACGTGCGAGAGATCCTGCGTGAGGCTGCGCCGGTGCGGGAAGCGATAGAGGCGGGCGCGGTCGAAGCCGGCACGCTGCTGCTCTATCAAGCTGCGGTTCTCGAGACCGCTGAGAGCGACACCGCGGCCCGCACCCGGGTGCACGCGCGACGCATCGCTGCGGCTCTGGCTGGGTCAACCATCATCGAGCAGCACGAACGCGCTGCGGCCGAGCGCACAGTCACGGTCCGTTCGATCGGTGACGGACTCGTACTGCTGCAGGCCGTACTGCCCGAGCATCTGGGAGTCGCCATCCTCGACAGGCTCACCAAGATGGCTCGTCACATGCAGAAGCACCCAGAAGACCGAGACCCCGAGTTCGCTCCGTCGGAGCCGGAGGAAGTCGGCCTCGACCCCGAGACCTTGCTTCCGGTGGACGAGGGGATGCCGGATGCCGAGGGCGATCTGACAGAGGGCGCGATCTTCGGATCGCACACCTTCACAGCTGACCCGTTCGACCTGCCTCTGGATCCGAAGTTCCACGACGACAGCCCGTGCATCATCCACGTTCCGGTCGACACGCGGACGATGGATCAGCTGCGTGCGGACCTCTTCACCGACCTGCTGCTCGCGTCGACCCCGACCGAGGCGCACGGAACGGGGCTCGAGAACATCCACGCGACCATCCAGGTGACGGTCGCCGCCACGACCCTCGCAGGAGACGACGATCGGCCGGCCGAACTCGACGGACTGGGGGCACTGTTGCCCGACGTCGCCCGGTCATTCGCCGGCCAACGCACCGGATGGACTCGCCTCTTCCTCGATCCCAGCGGAATGGTCGTCGAGACCGACACCTACACACCGACCGAGCAGATGCGACGATTCCTGCGGGCGCGGGATCAGCACTGCCGCTTCCCGGGATGCCGTGCACCGATCCACCGGTGCCAGGCCGATCACAACGCGGACTGGGCGCTGGGTGGGAAGACGCACATCGACAATCTCGCGCACTTCTGCGGCAGGCATCATGCGATCAAGCACCCCGACATACCTGACAGTCATCGGTGGTACGCGCGCCAGCTTCCCGACCGCTCGGTCGAATGGACCAGCCCGAACGGGCGGCGCTACCGCGATCGGCCGAACCGCCGGGTGATGTTCGTGCCGTCGGTCGATCCGCCCGAGCCTCCCGGTTCGACGCCGGATGCCGACCAGAGCCCTCCAGAGCGGCCGCCGTTCTGATCGAGAGCAGGGGTCGTGGCCTGGGCAGCACGACGAGTCGGCAGGTCGGCACGACGAGCCCCCACGTCGGCACTCTCGGTGCGCGGCCGCGCTCACCCGGGAACACCCCTCCTTGATGGGACGCGTGGCCGGAGTCCACGCGCGGTCAGCCGCGGGCGTCCATCTGCCTCAGCAGCCAGCCGGCCGACTCGACTCGAGCGCCGACTTCGTCGAGTCGCACGGCGAGACCCCGGTCGCTGGTCACCGCGGTCACCTCGGAACCGTCCGCGGCAAGACGCCGGGCCTCCTCGACGATCGCGTCATCTCCGGCGCCGGCGGCGCGAACGATGGCGACGCGAGAGCCGTGGGTCTCGTGGCGGGCATCCGGAATCTCGCGCGCCGCGCCCTCGACGACCATCGACACGGGCGGGAACCAGAGGTCGGCCTCGAGGCCCAGCGACTCGGCGTCTATACCGCCCGCTGCCCACGCCGAGAGCCGGTCGTGCAGGCGCGTCGCCGCTCCCGCGCGGTCCTTCCACCAGCCGTCGGGCACCGAGCCGACGACGTTCGCCGCGTCCACGACGATCGCGGGATGCACGCTCAGCAGCGAACGCAGCAGCGGCCACGACGCGGCGAAGCCGGGATGCAGCGGCCTCCGATCGACCTCATCGACCGGCACCCACTCCAGGGCGAGGCTCTCGGGATCGCTGATCACCGGCTCGAAGGGCGCGAGCACATCGGCGACGACGGTGGTGTACGACCAGATCTTCAGGTCGAGCACCCGCGCGAACCGCGCGTGCAGCGCGCCGTTCGGAATGCCCGCCTCCTCCTGCGCTTCGCGCAGCGCGCCGTCGAGAGGCGACTCGCCCTCGTGCAGCGCGCCGCCGGGAATGCCCCAGGTGCCGCCGAAATGGCTCCACCCGACGCGATGCTGCAGCAGCACCCCACGCTCCGAATCGACGGCGAGCACGCCAGCTGCCCCGAACCGGCCCCAGTACTTCTCCCCCGTCTCGGCGACGACCCACGCGTCACCGGGATCCTGCGGCCCGAGCGGGCGTCGCGGCTCATCGGGGGCCGGGGGAACGATCGTCACTCCCCCAGCTTTTCATGCCGCGACGCCCTTCGGCGCGACGAGTCGACGACGACGCCTGAAGAGTCAGCGTGCGCCGACTGCCGCTCCCGCACGCAGGCGGGCGGCGGCGAGTTCCTCGGCGGCGAGCAGCGGCGTCACGCCGCGCGCCTCGGCGTCGTCGAGGATCCGCCGCACGGTGTCGCCGATTCCGGCCACGCGCTGCATGATCTCGTCGCTGGAGCCGATGTGCTTCGCCTCGAGGTCGAGGTAGATCACTCCGCCGGCGTTCACGACGAAGTCCGGCGCGTACAGCACACCGCGCTGCGCGAGCCGGTCGGCGCCCGATCGATAGGCGAGCGGGTTGTTCGCGGGACCGCACACGGCCTTCACGTCGAGTGCGTCGATGACCTCGTCGGTCAGCACCCCGCCGATTCCGGCAGGAACGAACACGTCGCCCGCGACGAGGTGCTCGGTGCCCGGCTCGACCCAGGTCGCGCCGATCTCGTCGGCGAGCTGGCGGCGGGCGGGGTTGATGTCGGTGACGGTCAGCTGCGCGCCCTGCTCGGCGAGACGGGATGCCAGACGCCCACCCACCTGTCCGAGACCGGAGATGGTGATGCGCCGGCCCGCGGCATCCGCCGATCCGGTCACCCGCTCGAGCACCGCCTGCAGCGAGGCGTACACTCCGAGGCTGGTGGGACCGGCCGGCTCGCCCGAGCCGCCCACGGTCGACGGCAAGCCGACGACGTGCTGCGTGCGCTCGCTGACGGTGAGCATGTCGTCGGTGGTCGATCCGACATCCTCCGCCGTGCGGTACAGGCCGCCCATCAGCTCGACGGCGTCGCCGAGGTCGAGGAACGCGTCCCGACGTCGATCGGCGTCGAGGGTCTCGCCGGGCGCGAGTCCGATCACCGACTTGCCGCCACCGGCATCCAGCCCCGCGGCGGCGTTCTTCAACGTCATCGCGGCCGACAGCCGCAGCGCGTCGCCGAGAGCGTCGCTCCAGTGCGGGTAGGTCCACAGGCGGGCGCCGCCCAGGGCGGAGCCGAGCACCGAGGAGTGCAGCGCGACGGCGATGAACAGCCCGCTGCGTCGCCCCGTCGTCACCTCCACGCGCTCGTGGGTGAACTCGGGCAGGGGCAGGCTGTGCGACATTGCATCCTCGAATCGTGCGGGGCCTCGTGGGCGGTGCGTCGGATGCCGCGGTGTTGCGGCATCCGAGGCCATTATCCCGCTCGGGATGCTCGGGAAGCCAACCTGTCAGCGCTGGCGGCGCTCACGCACCCGCATGTTGATGACGATCGGCGTGCCCTCGAACGAGTACAGCTCGCGCAGACGCCGCTGCACGAAGCGGCGGTAGCCGGGGTCGAGGAATCCGGTCGTGAAGAGCACGAACGTCGGCGGACGCGTCGACACCTGCGTGCCGAACAGGATGCGCGGCTGCTTGCCCCCGCGCAGCGGGTGCGGGTTGGCGGCGGCGAGCTCGGTCATGAACGCGTTGAACTTGCCGGTCGGGATGCGACGGTCCCAGTTCTCGAGCGCCTGCTCGAGAGCCGGCACGAGCTTGTCGAAGTGGCGGCCCGTCTTCGCCGAGATGTTCACCCGGGGAGCCCACGCGACGTGCGCGAGATCCTGCTCGATCTCCCGCTCCAGGTAGCGGCGACGGTCGGCGTTCTCCATGTCGTCGTCCGACAGGCGGTCCCACTTGTTGAACGCGAGCACGAGCGCACGACCCGACTCCAGCACCATGTCGATGATGTTCAGATCCTGCACGCTGATCGACTGCGACACGTCGAGCACGACGACGGCGACCTCAGCCTTCTCGAGCGCGGCCGAGGTGCGCAGCGACGCGTAGAAGTCCGCCCCCTGCTGCAGGTGCACGCGACGGCGGATGCCCGCGGTGTCGACCAGACGCCACATCTTGCCGCCCAGCTCGACGATCTCGTCGACCGGGTCGCGGGTGGTGCCGGCGAGGTCGTTCACGACCACGCGCTCCTCGCCCGCAGCCTTGTTCAGCAGCGACGACTTGCCGACGTTCGGACGGCCGATGATCGCGACGCGGCGCGGGCCGCCGATCTCCGCCTTCGCGACAGCCGACACCTCGGGCAGCTTTGCGATCACGAGGTCGAGCAGGTCGGCCACGCCGCGGCCGTGGATGGCCGAGACCGGGTGCGGCTCGCCGAGGCCGAGGTTCCACAGGGGCGCGGCCTCCGGCTCCTGGCGCGCGTCGTCGATCTTGTTCGCGACGAGGAAGACGGGCTTGCCGCTCTTGCGCAGCAGCTTCACGACGTGCTCGTCGGTGGAGGTGGCGCCGACCTTCGCGTCGACGACGAACAGCACCATGTCTGCCAGGTCGATCGCGACCTCGGCCTGCGCGGCGACCGAGCGGTCGATGCCCTTGGCATCCGGCTCCCACCCGCCGGTGTCGACGAGCGAGAACCGACGGTCGCTCCACTCGGCCTTGTAAGTGACGCGGTCTCGGGTGACGCCGGGGGTGTCTTCCACGACCGCCTCGCGGCGTCCGAGGATGCGGTTCACGAGCGCGGACTTGCCCACGTTCGGGCGGCCGACGATCGCCACGACGGGCAGTGCCGGCGAGTACTCGATGCCGTCCTCGCCGAGGGTGATGCCCTCCAGCAGCGCGGTGTCGTCCTCTTCCAGCTCGTAGTCGCTGAGCGACGCGCGCATCGCGGTCGCGCGCTGTTCGACGAAGTCCTCGTCGAGCGAGGCCATCTTCTCGGCGAGATCGTCGGGGGCGCCGGTGTACTCTTCATCGGCCATGTTCAAACTCCTCTGTCAGCGTCGCGCCGCTGGGCGATCACCGTGAGCACGGCGTCGATGGTCTGCGCGAAATCAAGTTCGGTGGAGTCGACCACGTCAACGCCTTCGGCGGCGTTGAGGAAGTCGACGACGGTGCTGTCGGATGCGTCGCGCTTGTGCAGCGCTTCCGCGACAGCGGCGGCGTTCTCACCCGCGAGCTCGCCGGCGCGCCGGGCGGCGCGCACCTGCGGTGCGGCGGTGAGCAGGATCCGCACGGGCGCATCCGGCGCCACGACGGTGGTGATGTCTCGTCCCTCGACGACCACGGCCGGATAGTCCGATCCGGCGACGATGCGGCGGAACATCTCGTTCACCTGCACGCGGACCTCGGGGACGCGCGCGACCGCGCTGACCGCGCCCGACACCCGCGGTTCGCGGATCGCCGCGGTCACGTCGACGTCGCCGACGCGCACTCTCCGATCGTCGGGGTCGAGTCCCTGCGAGAAGGGGAAGTCGGATGCCGCGGCGCGGACCGCATCGGCGTCTGCCGTGTCGTCCCCGCGGTCCAGCACGTGCCAGGCCAGCGCCCGGTACGCGGCTCCCGTGTCGAGGTAGCCGTAGCCCTCGCGGCGCGCGATCTCCTTCGACACGCTGGACTTGCCGGATCCCGCGGGCCCGTCGATCGCGATGATCTTCGCGGCGCCGGCCGCCTGGGTTCCTAAGCCGGCCGCCTGGGTTCCTAAGCCGGCCGCCTGGGTTCCTGAGCCGGCCGCCTGTACTGAGCGACCACCAGGGAGTGGAAGTGAAGCATCAGTCATTGGTGTTCCCCGCAATCCGCCAGCCGCGCTCTTCCAGTCCCTCGATCGCGCCGCGCAGCGCCGCGGGCGCCACGCTGATCTCGGCGAGACCGAACTGGGCGCCGGGAGAGTGCTCCAGACGCAGATCCTCGACGTTCACGCCCAGTTCGCCGAGCTCGCCGAACAGGCGGCCCAGCTGACCTGGCGTGTCGTCGACCATGACGACCATCGTCTCGAACCGGCGGTTCTGGCCGTGCTTGCCCGGCAGGCGCTCGACGCCCTCGTTGCCCTGACGGATGGCATCCGCGACCGCCCGGCGCGCGCCCGGCGCGTCCGGCTCGCGCAGGGCGTCGGCGACGTCTCTGAGGTCGAGCGCCAGGGCATCGAGCAGCTCGACGACCGGAGCGGCGTTCGCCCCGAGGATCTGCACCCACAGCTCGGGCGCCGACGCGGCGATGCGCGTGGTGTCGCGCACACCCTGACCGGCGAGGCGCAGCGAGCCCTCCTCGGCCTCGGCCAGACGGCCGGCGAGCAGGCTCGCGACCACCTGCGGCACGTGCGAGGTGAGCGCCACGGCGCGGTCGTGCTCCTGCGGAGTCATCTCCAGCGGCATCGCACCGACCTCGAGCGCGAGCGCCTCGACCAGCGCGAGGTCGGCGGCGCGCGTCTGCTCGTCGCGGCAGACCACCCACGGTCGGCCGATGAACAGGTCGGCGCGCGCCGAGATCGCTCCGCCGCGCTCGCGTCCGGCGAGGGGGTGCGAGCCGATGTACCGAGTGAGGTCGATGCCGCGGCGGCGCAGCTCGTCGAACGGCTCGAGCTTCACGCTCGCGACGTCGGTGACGACGGCATCCGGATAGGCGGTCAGCTCGGCCTGGATGACGTCGGCGGTGACGTCCGGCGGGACGGCGACGACGATCAGCCGCGGTGCGTCGTCGTCACGCGCGGCGCGGCCGGCGCCGTAGTCGATGGCGAGCCGCAGCTGCGACGGCGACGCGTCGGCCAGCACGACATCGACACCCGTGGCGCGCAGCGCGTGGCCGATGCTCGAGCCGAGAAGCCCCGCTCCGACGACGCGCACCGTCCCCGAGAGCCGCGCGGCGTTCTGCGCCGCGCGCGCACCGTGGGAATCGCTCACTCGTTCTCCTGAGGGCTGTCGTGCGCTCGACGCTGCTCGGAGGCAGCGGGCGCCGGGGAATCCTGGCGCGACAGGGTCAGCAGTGCGCCTCGTTCGATTTTAGTCAGCTCGCGCGCCCTGCCGACCGGGAGAGTTCCCAGGTGCAGCGGCCCGAACTGGCGGCGCACCAGCTCGTCGACCGGATGGCCGACGGAGGCCATCATGCGACGGACGATCCGATTGCGGCCGGAGTGCAGCGTCAGCTCGACGAGGCTGAACCCGCGCGAGGCATCCAGCAGGCGCGCCTTGTCGGCCTTGATCGGACCGTCCTCGAGCTCGATCCCGCGGGTCAGCTGGGCGATCGTCTGAGCGGTGACGGTGCCGGACACCTTGGCGATGTACACCTTCGTCACGCCGAACGACGGGTGGGCCAGCACGTGGGCCAGGTCGCCGTCGTTGGTGAGGATGAGCAGGCCGCTGGTCTCGGCGTCCAGCCGCCCGACGTTGTACAGCCGCTCGGGCCAGTCCTTCGTGAAGCGGCGCAGGTCGGGCCGGCCGCTCTCATCCCTCATGGTGCTCACGACGCCGGTCGGCTTGTTCAGCATCACATAGCGCTTCGAGACGTCGAGCTGCACGGCCGTGCCGTCGACGTCGATGAGATCGGAGTCGACGTCGATGCGGGTGCCGAGCTCGGTGACCGTCCTGCCGTTGACGCGGATGCGCCCCTCGACGATGTACTGCTCGATGACGCGGCGGGACGCCACGCCGGCGTTCGCGAGCGCCTTCTGCAGCCGGATGCCCTCGGGCTGGTCCATCGGGGGTCGGTCAGTGCTCATCGGATCATTCCCTCGTCGAATCCGTCGGCGCCGTCGTCGAGCAGCGGCGAGATGGGCGGCAGCTCGTCGATCGAGTTGATGCCGAGGTGCTGCAGCAGCTGGTCGGTGGTGCCGTAGTTGATCGCGCCGGTCTCGGAGTCGGCGAACAGCTCGGTGATGAGCCCGCGTGCGAGCAGGGTGCGCACGACCGAGTCGACGTTGACGGCGCGGATGGATGCCACCTGACTGCGCGTCACGGGCTGCTTGTACGCGATGACGGCGAGCGTCTCGAGCGCGGCCTGGGAGAGCCGAGCCGGCGCCTGCCCACCGATGAAGTCCGCCACCAGGTCGTCATGATCCTCGCGGACGTACAGTCGCCAGCCGCCGCCGACCTCGCGCAGCTCGAAGCCGCGGCGGGGCCCGTGTCCGCGACCGTCGTAATCCTCCGCCAGCTGCTCGAGCACCTGCCGCACTGCCGGCACGGGCGCGTGCACGGCCGCGGCGAGGGCGACGAGCGCGATCGGCTCGTCGATGATCAGCAGGATCGCCTCGACACGCTCGGCGAGCGGCACCTCGGCCGTTGTCACGGTGGCGTCATCCGCAGGGATCGCCACGGGCCGGGCATCCGTCTCATCGGTCATAATCTGCTCCCAACGTGGCAAGATGCTCGTCCGACCAGCTCTCCGCCGACCAGCGCAGGGTCAGCTCGCCCAGCGGCTCGAGCTGCTCGAACGACAGCGCGGCGTGCCGGTACAGCTCGAGCACCGAGATGAAGCGCGCCACGACGATGCCCGGCTCGCTGATGCCGGCGACGAGCTCGCGGAAGGTCAGCGACTCGGTGCTGCGCAGCAGCGTCACGACGATCGCTGCCTGCTCGCGGATGCTGACCAGCGGCGCGTGCAGATGGTCGAGTCCGACCGTCGGCAGCTCTTTCGGGGTGAAGGCCATCAGGGCCAGCGCGGCGAAATCGGCGGAGGTGAGCGTCCACACGAGCTCGGGTGTGCGGCTGCGATGCTTCTCGTCGAGCGGCACGGCGCGCACGTGACGGCGTTCCTCCCGCTGCAGGCAGCGGGAGAACCACGTCGAGACCTCTTTGAACGCGCGGTACTGCAGCAGCCGGGCGAACAGCAGGTCGCGGGCCTCGAGCAGCGCCACCGATTCGGCATCCACCAGCTCGCCCTGCGGGAGGAGCCCGGCGATCTTCATGTCGAGCAGGGTGGCGGCCACGACGAGGAACTCGGATGCCTGGTCGAGTTCGGCGTCGCCGTCGAGCTCCCTCAGGTACGAGATGAACTCGTCGGTGACGCGGCTCAGCGACACCTCGGTGATGTCGAGCTCGTGCTTCGAGATGAGGGTGAGCAGCAGATCGAAGGGGCCGTCGAAGTTCGTCAGGGAGACCCGGAAACCGGGCTGGTCGACGGCGGTCTCGTGCTCAGGCGACGGCGCCACGGGCGACCAGCTCCCGCGCCAGTCGCAGGTACGCCTGTGCTGCGGGGTGCTCGGGCGCGAACTCGGTGATGGGAACGCCCGACACCGACGCGTCGGGGAACTTCACGGTGCGACCGATCACGGTCTCGAGGACGTCGTCGCCGAAGGCTTCGACGACGCGCTCCAGCACCTCGCGCGAGTGCAGCGTGCGCGGGTCGTACATGGTGGCGAGCAGCCCGTCGAGCTCGATGGCCGGGTTGAGGCGGTCGCGCACCTTGTCGATGGTCTCGATCAGCAGCGCCACCCCGCGCAGGGCGAAGAACTCGCACTCCAGCGGGATGAGCACGCCGTGCGCCGCGGTCAGCGCGTTCACGGTGAGCAGGCCGAGCGACGGCTGGCAGTCGATGAGGATGACGTCGTACTCGCCCGACACGTGGCGCAGCACCCGCGAGAGGATCGTCTCGCGGGCGACCTCGTTGACGAGATGCACCTCGGCGGCCGACAGGTCGATGTTCGCAGGCAGCACATCGAGGTTCTCGACCGCGGACTGCACGATCGCCTCGCGCGGGTCTCGCTTGGTGTCGAGCAGCAGGTCGTAGACGGTGGGCACGTCGTGCGTCTGGATGCCGAGGCCGGCCGACAACGCGCCCTGCGGGTCGAAGTCCACGGCGAGCACCCGACGGCCGTATTCGGCCAGGGAGGCGGCGAGGTTGATCGAGGTCGTCGTCTTGCCGACGCCGCCCTTCTGGTTGCACAGGGCGATGATGCGCGCCGGGCCGTGCGAGGCGAGCGGCGCGGGGATCGCGAACCCCTGGTAGGGACGACCGGTCGGGCCGATAGGGGTGTCGTCACCCTTCGACGCCTTCGACCTGCTCTTCGTCACCTTGTCCGCCATCCTGCTCCTTCGTGCTCGCTCGATTGTATCCGCAGCGCGCCTCCGCGCCGGGGTCGGCACGCGGCAGAGCCTCAGCGCGCCCGCGGGTGCGACGTCGCGTAGACGTCGCGCAGCGCGTCCACCGAGACGTGCGTGTAGATCTGGGTCGTCGCCACCGAGGCGTGGCCGAGCAGCTCCTGCACCACCCGCACGTCCGCACCGCCCTGCAGCAGGTGGGTCGCGAAGCTGTGCCGCAGGGTGTGCGGTGACACCTCGGCGTCGATCTGGGCCCGCTCGGCGGCGGCCCGGATGACCAGCCACGCGCTCTGCCGTGACAGCGGCGCCCCTCGCGCGCCGAGGAACAGTCTGGCCGTCGCCCTTCCCTTCGCCGCCAGTCCGGGGCGCGCCCGGGTGAGATAGGCGTCGACGGCGGCGCGCGCGTACGACCCGACGGGCACGATGCGTTCCTTGTCGCCCTTGCCGCGCAGCCGGAGCACATCGCCGTACGCAAGGTCGTCGACGTCGAGCGAGACGGCCTCGGAGACCCGCGCCCCCGTCGCGTAGAGCAGCTCGAGCAGCGCGCGATCCCGCATGCCGATCGGCTCGTCGGCGGCCGGGGCGGCGAGCAGCCGCTCGACCTGCTCGATGGTGAGCGCCTTGGGCAGACGCTGCGGTGTCTTGGGTGGGCGCAGCCGTCCGGTCGGATCAGCGGTCTCGATCCCCTCCCTGACGAGGAAGCGATGCCACCCCCGCACCGCGGACTGCAGCCGCGCGAGGCTCGTCGCCGCGGGCGGCGGGACGGCGCCGGCGCGATCGGCGATGAACGCGGTCACCGTGCGCGGGTCGACGGCATCCGTCGTCTCGATGCCCCGCTCGCTCAGCCACGCGATGTAGCCGGCCAGGTCGCGCCGGTAGGCGGCGACCGTGTGCTCGGAGAGGCCGCGCTCGATCGTGACATGACGCAGGTACGCGTCGAGTGCCCGGTCGAGCCGCACGTCAGCGCTCGTCGAGCCGCCGCCCGGCGCGCAGGCGGCGCTCGGCGGCGAGGACGCCGATGCTCAGGATGCCGTTGTGCAGCCGGCCGGCGAGCACCCCGTCGGCCGCGTCGGACAGCGGCACCCACTCCACGCGGATGTCGGCCTCCTCGTCCAGACGCTCGTGGGGGTCGGCGTCGGAGAGCCCGGTCGCGAGATAGACGTGGATCATCTCGTCGTTGCCGCCGGGGGTCGTCCACGCCGACACGAGGTGCTCCCAGTGCTCGGCGACGATGTCGGCCTCCTCCGCGAGCTCGCGCCGGGCAGCGAGCATCGGCTCCTCGCCGGGCACGTCGAGCAGGCCGGCGGGCAGCTCCCAGTCGCGGTGGCGGATCGGATGCCGGTACTGCTGGATCAGCAGCACCCGCTCGTGCTCGTCGAGTGCGACGACGGCGACGGCACCGGTGTGCGCGACGTACTGCCGGCGGATCTCGCCGCCGCCGTAGCGCACCCGGTCATCGCGGACGTTCCAGACGGCGCCGCGGAACGCGAGGTCACTGGAGACGACCTCGGGCTCGAACGGCTCGTCTTGAAGGTGCATGGGGTTCAGGCGTCTTCGGTGAACAGCTCGCTGGCGCGGTTGCGCTCGATGGCCGCTCCGACCAGACCGCGGAACAGCGGGTGCGATGCGGTGGGGCGCGAGCTGAGCTCGGGGTGCGCCTGGGTGGCGATGTAGAACGGATGCACGTCGCGGGGCAGCTCGACGTACTCGACGAGGTCGAGGTCGGGGTTCAGCCCCGAGAACACCAGACCAGCGTCGGCGAGACGCGCACGGTACGCGTTGTTGACCTCGTAGCGGTGGCGGTGCCGCTCGGAGGCGGTCGGGGCGTCGTACAGGTCGCGGGCGAGCGAGCCCTCGGCGAGAGCCGCCTCGTACAGGCCGAGGCGCATGGTGCCACCCAGGTCGCCGCCGTCGAGGATCTCGATCTGCTCGGCCATGGTCGCGATGACGGGCTCTGCGGTGTCGGGGTCGAACTCGGTCGATGAGGCGCCCGCGATGCCGGCGACGTCACGGGCGTACTCGATCACCATGCACTGCAGGCCCAGGCACAGGCCGAGGGTGGGGATGCCCTGCTCGCGCGCGAACTTCAGCGCGCCGAGTTTTCCCTCGATGCCGCGGATGCCGAAGCCGCCGGGCACGCAGATGCCGTCGAGGTCGCCGAGCGCCTTGGCCGCTCCGTCCGGCGTCTCGCAGGAGTCCGACGGGATCCAGCGGATGTTGACCTTGGTCTCCTGCGCGAAGCCGCCGGCCTTGAGCGCCTCGGTGACCGACAGGTAGGCGTCAGGAAGGTCGATGTACTTGCCGACCAGACCGATCGTGACCTCGTGCTTCGGGTTGTGCACGGCGTGCAGCACGGTGTTCCAGCGGGACCAGTCGACCTCGCCTGCGTGGTCGAGCCCGAGCCGGCGGATGATGTAGGCGTCCAGGCCCTGATCGTTGAGGGTCGACGGGATGTCGTAGATGCTCGGCAGGTCGACGGTGTTGATCACGCCTTCGACGTCGACGTCGCACATCAGGGCGATCTTGTTGCGGTTGCCGGCGCTGACCGGGCGATCGCTGCGCAGCACGAGGGCGTCGGGCTGAATGCCGACCTGGCGCAGAGCGGCGACGGAGTGCTGGGTGGGCTTGGTCTTCTGCTCGCCGGATGCGCCCATGAACGGCACGAGCGAGACGTGCACGAAGAAGACCGCGTCGCGCCCGAGCTCATGACGCAGCTGGCGTGCCGCCTCGAGGAAGGGCTGCGACTCGATATCGCCGACCGTGCCGCCGACCTCGGTGATGATGATGTCGGGCTGGGGCTCCTCGGTGGCCTGCAGGCGCATGCGGCGCTTGATCTCATCGGTGATGTGCGGGATGACCTGCACGGTCGCGCCCAGGTAGTCGCCGCGGCGCTCCCGCGCGATCACCTGCGAGTAGATCTGCCCGGTGGTGACGTTGGCGGACTGCGTCAGGTTGATGTCGAGGAAGCGCTCGTAGTGGCCGATGTCGAGGTCGGTCTCGGCGCCGTCGTCGGTGACGAAGACCTCACCGTGCTCGAACGGGTTCATGGTGCCCGGGTCGACGTTCAGGTACGGGTCGAGCTTCTGCATCACGACGCGCAGCCCGCGCGCGGTGAGCAGGTTGCCCAGACTGGCTGCGGTGAGCCCCTTACCCAAAGACGAAACGACACCGCCTGTCACGAAGATGTGCTTCGTGGTGAAGGAGCTGGTGTCGTTGTCTGGCGCCGCAACAGAAGAGTTCATCACGGGCTTTTATCCTATCAGCTGATCGCCGAGCCGAGGCTCAGCAGTTCGCGGGCGTGGGTGAGTGCGGCGTCGGAATCGGTGAGTCCCGAGAGCAGCCGAGCCATCTCGGCCTCGCGTTCGGCGCCGTCCAGCCTGGTGACGCTCGACGCGGTCACCGCGCCGTCGTTCGACTTGACGACCGAGAGGTGGTTGTTCGCGAATGCTGCGACCTGAGCGAGGTGGGTGACGGCGATCACCTGCGAGTTCCGGGCGAGCTGCGCGAGCCGGCGGCCGACCTCGATGGCGGCGGCGCCGCCGATTCCGGCATCCACCTCGTCGAAGACGAAGGTCGGCACCGGGTCGGTGCCGGCGATGACGACCTCGATCGCGAGCATGACCCGTGAGAGCTCGCCGCCTGAGGCGCCCTTCGACACCGATCGCGGCTCGGCACCCGGGTGGGGTGCGAGCAGGATGGCGACGTCGTCGCGCCCGTGGGTGGATTCGGCGCCCGGCGAGACTCGCACCTCGAGGGTGGCGTCGGGCATGGCGAGCGCGTGCAGCTCGTCGGTGACGGCCGCAGACAGCCGCACCGCGGCCGCCGTGCGCACCTCGGTGAGGGCCATGGCCGCATCGTCGAGGGCATCGCGGGCACTGTCCGCCTCGGCGCTCAGCCGCTCGATGCGGTCGCCGTCGTCGTCGAGCTCAGCGAGGCGCAGCGACCCGGTCTGCCAGACATGAAGGGCGTCGTCGAGCGATCCGTGCTGTCGGATCAGGCCGCCCAGAGCGGCGCGGCGCTCCTCGACCGCGGCGAGCTCGTGCGGACCGGACTCGTCAAGGTCGGCGAGGTATCCGGAGAGCTGCTGGGCGAGGTCGGCGGCGCGATAGCCGAGGTCGGCGAGCGTGTCGGAGATCTCGGCGAGCTTCGGGTCGGCGCTGCGCTCGAGCGAGCGTCGGGCCTCGGCGAGCAGAGCGACGACGTCGGGGTCGCCCTCCTCGCTCGACAGTGCGGAGCGGGCGACGGATGCCGACAGCCGCAGCTCCTCGGAGTTGGCGAGTCGCTCGGCGCGCTCGTTCAGCTCGACGTCCTCCCCCGGCTGCGGGTCGAGCTGCTCGATCTCGGCGAGCTGCTCGCGCAGCAGCGCCGCTTCGGCAGCACGCCGGTCGCGGTTCTCGGTGAGCTCGGCGATCTCGGCATCCAGCTCGCGCCACCGGGTGAAGCACTGCCGGTACTCGGCACGTGCGGAGGAGATCTGCTCGCCGCCGAAGCGGTCGAGCGCGTCGCGCTGCGCGGCGGCGGAGCGCAGACGCAGCTGGTCGGACTGCCCGTGCACGACGACGAGCTCCTCGGCGAGCGATGCGAGCACGCCGGCCGGTGCGGGGCGGCCGCCCACGCTGGCGCGGCTGCGGCCCTCGGCGCTGAGCGTGCGCGACACATACAGTTCTGCGGCGTCTCCGGCGGGCTCGAGGTCTCCCCCGGCGTCGGTGACGATGTCGGCGACGGACCCGTGCTGCGGCACCATCCAGACGCCGGCGACGGATGCCTGAGCCGCACCGGCACGGATGGCCGACGAGTCGGCACGGGCGCCCAGCAGCAGCCCGAGGCCCGTGACGACCATGGTCTTGCCTGCACCGGTCTCGCCCGTGACGGCGGTGAATCCTGCGCCGAGCGGGAGCACGGCGTCGTCGATCACCCCGAGTCCGCGGATGCGCATCTCAACGATCACGAGGCACCTCGCCATCCCTCGACGGGGAGCCGGAACTTGCGCACCAGACGGTTGGTGAACGCGGTCGGGTGCAGTCGCGCGAGGCGCACGGGGCGTGACGAGCGGCGCACGACGACGCGCGCTCCGGGCGGCAGGTCGTGCGAGCGGCGACCGTCGCACCACAGGATGCCGCTGCCGTCTGTGCGCTCGAGCATCTCGATCGCCACCGACGCCTCGGGGCCCACCACCAGCGGCTTGGCGAACAGCGCGTGCGCCGACAGCGGCACGACCGCGATGGCCTCGACGGTCGGCCAGATGACCGGCCCGCCGGCGGAGAAGTTGTACGCGGTGGAGCCGGTGGGTGTCGAGACGACCATGCCGTCGCATCCGAAGCTCGACAGCGGACGCCCGTCGATCTCGATCACGACCTCGATCATGCGCTCACGACTGGCCTTCTCGACGGTCGCCTCGTTGAGCGCCCACGTCTCGTACACCACGGCGCCATCGGCATCCTTCACGCGCACGGAGAGAGCGAGGCGCTCCTCGACCTCGTAGTCGCGGTCGATGACGCGGGCGACCGCGGCGTCCATGTCGTCGCGGTCGATCTCGGCGAGGAAGCCGACGTGGCCCATGTTGATGCCCAGCACCGGTGCGCCGGACCCGCGGACGAGCTCGGCGGCGCGCAGGATCGTGCCGTCGCCGCCCAGGACGATGGCGAGCTCGAGGTCGTCGATCGCGACATCCGTTCCCAGCAGGGCCACATCGGCGAAGCGCGCGTGCTGGGCGACGAACTCGTCGTGATCGTCGGCCGGCAGCACGGGGGTCGCGCCGGCGCCTCGCAGCGCGTCGACGACGCGCAGTGCCGCGGCGACCGTGTCGTCGCGTTTGGCGTGGGCGACGACCAGGATGGGGCGCGCGTTCATCGTCCTCCTGCCACGTCTGCGATCTGCTCCGACCATTCTGACGGATCCGTCCCCCGCCCGGGCGCGAGGTGCACGAGGTACTCGGCGTTGCCGTGCGTGCCGAGGATCGGCGAGGGCAGGATGCCGAGCATCCCGAGACCCGCGTCGTGCGCGCTCCACAGGACCCGCTCGACCGCGTCGAGCCTGGTGGCCGCGCTGGTGACGAGTCCACCCTTCACGGCGGTGCGACCCACCTCGAACTGCGGCTTGATGAGCAGCACGACGTCGGCGTCCGGGGCGATCGTCTCGGCGATGGCCGGCAGCACGAGGTCGAGCGAGATGAACGACAGGTCGCCGACCGCGAGGTCGGGTGGATGCGTCTCGCCGGTAGCATCCGCGAGCGATCGCGGGGTCATGTGGCGCACGTTGAATCCCTCGACCACCGTGACGGCGGAGTCGGCGGCGATCTGCGGCGCGAGCTGACCATGGCCGACGTCGACGGCGAGCACGCGGCGTGCGCCGCGTTCGCGCAGCACCTGCGTGAATCCGCCGGTCGATGCGCCCATGTCGAGCGCGAGACGCCCCTCGACGGCGATGTCGAAGCTGTCGAGGGCCGTGAGCAGCTTGTGCGCGCCGCGACTGACGTAGTGGTCTCCGCCGTCGATGCGAAGCTCGGCGTCGTCCGAGACGGGGGCGGATGCCTTGATGACCGTGCGTCCGTCGACGCTCACCAGCCCGTCGGCGATGAGGGATGCCGCGTGGGTGCGTGACCGGGCGAGGCCCCGTGCCGCGAGGGCGGTGTCGAGGCGGGTCATCGGGTGCCGTGCGCCGAGTCGCCGGTGCGCGGGGTGCTCTCGAGACGCTTCATCAGCTCGTCATGCATCGCGCCGTAGGCGTCGGCCCGGTCGGCGAGCGGCTGGCTCTCGATCAGGCGCAATCTGCTCCAGAGCGCATCGGCCGGCTCGTCTCGCGTGTGCTCCATCCGTCAACTGTAGCCCGGGCTGCCGACGCGGCCGCTGCGACTCTCAGGGCCTGTGGAAAGGATCGGCGTAGAGCTTCTCGGGCACGCGGAAGGCGTAGATCGCCAGTCCCGTCGCCCAGATGGCGGCAGCTCCCGCGCGCAGCAGGTCGATCTGCGCCGAACCCTCCGAGAGGATCTGCACGTCGCCGTTCGCGATGCGCACCGACGCGCCGTTCACGGTGAAGACGCCGTCCTTCTCGGTTGTCTGCGGGTACGGCACGTGCAGGTCGCGCAGGTCGGCGAGGATGTAGTCGGGCCTCGACCCCTGCGGAGCGGCGAGCACGTGCTTGGGGCGATCGATGCCCGTGAGCACGAGCGCTGAATCGATGCCGGCGCGCACGGCGCCCATGATGTCGGTGTCGAGGCGATCGCCGAGGAACAGCGGACGCTGCGTTTCGAAGCGCGCGATGGCCTCTTCGAAGATCGGGGTCTCCGGCTTGCCCGCGACGGTCGACAGTCGACCGATCGCCGTGTGCACAGCCGACACCAACGTGCCGTTGCCGGGTGCCACGCCCCTCTCGCGAGGGATCGTCCAGTCGGTGTTGGTGGAGATCCACGGGATCCCGCCCTCATCCTCAGGAACCTTGAGCGCGAACGCCGCCTCGGCCAGATCGGTCCACGCGACGTCGGGGCTGAAGCCCTGCACGACGGCCGCCGGGGAGTCGTCCGCGCTGCGCGTGACCGTGTATCCGGCCTTCTCCGCCTCGACGACGAGCCCTTCTCCCCCGACGATGAGGATCGTCGCGGGCGCGGGCACCATCGTCGCGAGCAGCCGCATCGCCGCCTGCGGGCTGGTGACGACATCGTCGGCCGCGACGGTCAGCCCGAGGCTGGTGAGGTGCTCGGCGACCGACGCGTCGGTGCGCGCGGCGTTGTTGGTGATGTAGCCCAGACGCATCGACTGCGCGGCCTGGTTGAGGCTGTCGACCGCGTGCGGCAACGCGAGCGGACCGGCGTAGACCACCCCGTCAAGATCGGCGAGGATCGTGTCGCGTCCGGTCAGCGGAGTGGCGGCCGGCTTGGCGCGGCGGAACAGAGCCATCAGCGATCGGACTCCGAATCGTCGGACGCCGAGGCTGCCTCGTCGAGTTCCTCGCCATCCGAAGCGGCAGCGTCCCGGGCATCCGCATCCGAGACATCTGCATCGGCAGACTCCGGGGTATCCGCGTTCGCATCCGATGCGGCGATCGGTGCGGGCTGCGGCTCGGCGGCGTCGGCATCGTCGAAGTCATCGGCCGCATCCGGGTCGTCGTACTCGTCGAAGTCCTCGACCAGGCCGTCCTCGACGATGATCTCGTCGAACTCGCCATCGTGGCCGAGGGCGGATGCTGCGACCTCGGCGCGCTGCGCCCAGAAGTTCGCTTCGTCGGTGCGACCGAGATCCTCCAGCACCGCCGCGCGGGCGGAGAAGAGAGCGGGGCTCCATTCGAAGGCGCGATCGGGGTCGAGTTCGGGGATCTCGAGCTCGCCGAGCGCGAGTTCCGTCTCGCCTCGATCGAGACGAGCGCCCGACATCGCGATCGCCAGCGACACGCGCACGGCGGGAGCGAGGGATGCGCGATCGACCGAGCGTCCCTCCTCGAGCGCGCGATCGGGCCGGCCGACGCCGCGCTCGCTGTCGACGATGAGGGCGATTTGATCGTCGTTGCCCGAGATGCGGCGGTAGGTGCGCAGCTCGCGCAGCGCGAGGGCGAAGTCGCCGATGCCGTAGGCGGTGATCGCCAGCGTCTCGCGCACGACGGCGACGCGGCCGGCACGACGTGAGGCCGCCAGGGCGTGCTCGTGCGCACGTGCGGGATCGTCGTCGATGAGCTGTGCGACCATCGCGAGGTGACGCGCGACCTGCTCCGCGTTCTCCTTGCTGAGGGTCTTCAGCTCATTGCGCGCGGCCGGGTGCAGGTCACGCGCGGTGATCTCGTCGGGCAGCGGCGGCTCCGGGATGCGCTCGCGAACCGGGGCGAACTCGTTGACCGGACGGTCGACGCCGCCGCGCGGACGGTCACGGTACGACGGCCGCTCGCCCTGGTCGCGGTCACGGTAGGAGCGACGCTCACCGGACTGGCTCCGGTCACCATAAGGACGGCGCTCACCGGACTGGCTGCGGTCACCATAGGGGCGACGCTCACCACCCTGATTCCGGTCACCATAAGGGCGACGCTCGCCGGACTGGCTCCGGTCACCATAAGGGCGACGCTCGCCGGACTGATTCCGGTCACCATAAGGGCGACGCTCGCCGGACTGGCTCCGGTCACCATACGGGCGACGCTCACCGGACTGGCTCCGGTCACCATACGGGCGACGCTCACCGGACTGGCTCCGGTCACCATAAGGACGGCGATCACCGGACTGGCTCCGGTCACCATAAGGACGGCGATCACCGGACTGATTCCGGTCACCATAAGGACGGCGATCACCGGACTGATTCCGGTCACCATAAGGACGGCGATCACCACCCTGATTGCGGTCACCATAGGGGCGACGCTCACCACCCTGGTTCCGGTCACCATAGGGGCGACGCTCACCGGACTGGCTCCGGTCACCATACGGGCGACGCTCACCGGACTGGCTCCGGTCACCATACGGGCGACGCTCACCGGACTGGCT
>NZ_JBSHJX010000019.1:0-15961 GCF_053619695.1 Microbacterium sp. NPDC055521
CCTACGAGGAACGCCACTTCGCGATGGGCGGCAAGCTCCCCGCGCAGCAGCCCGGAGACGGAACGGTGACGGCCCTCGCTGCGTCGGAGTGTCACGATGCAGGCGTGCGGTTCTCCGCGCTGACCATCCACGCGAACTGCTCGAGCTTCTCGATGATCGCGTGCAGGATGTCCGCCGAGGTGGGATCCTCGTCGTCGACCTGGTCGTGCACCCGCCGCATGGTCGCCACGGTCGTCTCGAGCCGCACGGTGATCAGGTCGATCGTCTCGGTCGTGGAGACCTCGCCCATCGGAAACTCGGGCAGCGTGGTCGCCTTGGCAACGGTGGCGCTGCGCCCGTCCGGGGCGGCGTGCAGCGCGCGCATGCGCTCGGCCACCGTGTCGCCGAAGCCGCGCGCCGCCTCGATGATCTCATCGAGCTGCAGATGGGTGTCGCGGAAGTTGCGGCCGACCACGTTCCAGTGGGCCTGCTTGCCCTGCACCGACAGCTCGATGAGGTCGACGAGCACTGCCTGCAGATCGCGAATCAGGTCGGGCGACGCCTGAAAGCCCTTCTCGGCGTTCTCCAGCGGCGTGGTCTCGGCGGCGTCCTTCGTCTTCGCCGAGTCCTTCGTCTTGGTGCCGGAGTTCTTCGACTTCTGGGTCGCGGTGCTCTTGGCTGCCATGAATACCACCTCTGTCTTCTGCGCGGCGCTGCGCGGCGCGCGGTCGGTTGTGTGTTCGGCCCGACGCTAACACCGACCCTCTGATCTGCTGAGGGGGTTGATTTCGTCGCGCCAGCCGCCCAACCGTGCCGACGGCATGCCTTCGCCCGCATACCGCCTGTCGTAGCGTGGATGGATGCTTCGACGCCTGATCGCACGGGTCTTCTGGCTCTGCAGCCGCTGGACTCTTCGTTCCCGACCCGCGCCGACCACGCCGACCGTGCTCATCGGCGCCCCGCACACCTCGAACTGGGACTTCGTGCTGATGCTGGCGATCGCGTGGCGCCTGGGGATCGACGTGCGGTGGCTGGGCAAGAAGAGCCTGTTCCACGGCTGTCGCGGTCCGCTCATGCGCGCGCTGGGCGGTATCCCCGTCGATCGTGACGATCCCGGCCGCGTCGTCGACGACGTGGTCGCGATGGTGCGGCGCGGTGAGGTGTTCGGCCTGGTCGTCACGCCCGACGGCACCCGCCGGGGCCACACCCACTGGAAGTCGGGCTTCTACCGGATCGCCCGTGAGACCGGGATGCCCGTGACCCTCGGCTACGTCGACCGCACCACCATGACGACCGGCCTCGGACCGACCTTCGAGCTCAGCGGCGACATCCCGGCGGACATGGAACGCATCCGCGCGTTCTACACCGACAAGGCGGGCCTGCACCCTGAACACCGCGTCGAACCGCGCCTGCGTGAAGAGGGATGATGGACGGATGGTCTCTCTCGACGTGACATACGCCCCCATCTCGACCGACGACGCCGGGGAGCTGCTGACCCTGCAGCGCGCGGCCTTCGTGTCGGAGGCGCAGATCTACGGCAGCGCCGACATGCCGCCGCTCACGCAGACACTCGAGGCCGTTCAGGCCGAGCTGACCGACTGCTACGGCTGGACGGCCCGCGTCGACGGCAGGCTCGTCGGGGCGCTGCGCGGACGCGTCGACGGAGATCTGCTGCTGGTCGGCAGGATCGCGATCGCACCCGACATGCAGGGCGAGGGCATCGGCCGCGGGCTGCTGGACGTGGCGGAGCGGAAGAGCGGAGCCGCAAAGGCGGAGCTGTTCACCGGCAGCCTGAGCGAGGCCAACATCCGCCTCTACGAGACGTGCGGCTACAGCGTCAGCGAGCGTGTGCCGCAGGACGACGGCACCGAGCAGATCTTCATGCGGAAGGATCTGCGCGGCTGAAGGAGGCGACTCGCCGCGACGGCCAGACCGTCCGGCCGACGTGGTGCAGCATCGCGACGAAGACGATCGCCCACACGATCACCGCGATCACCAGCCCGACTCGGCCGACTGCTCCGGCAGCGGGCAGCTGGTCGGCCCGCGCGAGCGATTCGGACGCGACGGCGACATCGCGACGGGGAACACCATCGACCAGAGTGTCGGCACGCACCGCAGGGGCACGCGGTGCACACCGTGACGCCACACCCCCGCCCCCGCCAGCAGCGGAATCAGCGGGATCGAACTGCGAGGGACTGGCTGGCGACGGCCCAGATGAACCAGGTGCCGTTGGCACGCGCCAGGATGGGCCTGCCGTAGCGGGTCATCAGCACCTGCGACGGAAGGAGGTACCCGAACACGACCCAGATGACGCCAGCGAGCACGAACAGCGGAACGGCGAGCGCCACCAGCTCCTCCCGTGCGAAGCGCACACCGAGAACACCGGAGGCTGCCACCACGGTGAAGAAGGCGAAGGCCTTCTCGGGATCCCGCAGGTCGTGGCGAGCCACATCAGAACGACGGACGCGGCACCGACTCCGAGGTCGTGCAGGCCGATCGAGACGATGCCGGTGCCCATCACGGCGGCGAAGTACCCGGGCGCCAATTCGGCGATCGCTGTGCGCACCGGGTTCATCGTCGACTCTTCGACAGGGGTCAGTCCCAGTCGAGGTACTCCTCGATCACGACGGCGGTCTCGATCGGGTGCGTCGCGACGAAGTAGTGGTCGGCCTCGGGGATGCGGGTGATGGTCGCCCGCTCGGGCGCGGTCGCCTGCAGCGTCTCGGCGTTCGCGGCAGGGGTGACCTCGTCGTTCTCGGCCTGGATGATCAGCACCGGGATGCCAGGGGCGAGAGGGATCTGCTCGTCTTCGACGCCCAGCATGAGCAGTCCGTTGACGCGCTCGGGATGATCGACGGCGAAAGTGCGCGCGATGGTGCTGCCGTGACCGTGACCGCCGATCCAGGTGTCGTCGATGCCGAGTTCTTCGATCACGTCCGCCGCGTCGGCAGCGCGGTCTGCCGGGGTGATGCCCGAGACTTCCGCGCGGGAGCCGATGCGCACCACGCGGAAGCCGGCCTCTTCGGCCAGGTAGTGCGAGATGACGCCGAGACCGTCAGCCTCGAGGCTGCGGCCAGTGACCAGCACGAGCGTGACGGGGCCTTCACCCTCATCGACGAAGGGGACGGCACGGCCTTCGGGCTCGAAGGTGCTGGGCTGGGTCACGATGTGTGCTCGCTTCCGGTCGGGCGGTGGCGCGTCGATGGCCTCCCCCAGCGTACCGGGCGGCTCCCCGATCGACGATGTCACGCGGATCGGGCACCATGGGTGCATGCCCTCCGATCAGCTGCCCGCCACCCCGTTCTCACTCTTCGGCGAGTGGTTGGCAGAGGCGCGCAGCGCCGAAGCATCCGACCGTCCGTTCTCGGCCACGGCGATGACGCTCTCCACTGTCGCGCAGGTCGGAGACCAGTGGCGGCCGCGTGCTCGCGTGGTGCTGTTGAAGGACTGGGACGAGCGCGGGTTCGTGTTCTTCACGCACATCGACTCCGACAAGGGCCGCGAGCTCGCCGCGCATCCGCACGCATCGCTGGTGTTCCACTGGCCCGAGCTCGAGCGGCAGATCCGGGTGGAGGGGGCGGCGGCGCCGGTCACCCGCTCCGAGGTCGAGGCGTATCACGCCACGCGTCCGCGCGGGTCGCAGCTGGGTGCCTGGGCCTCGCGTCAGAGCAGACCGATCGCCGACCGGGCCGAGCTTGAGGCCGCGGTGGCCCGTGCCGAAGAGCGCTTCGCGGATGCCGAGGTGCCGGCACCCCCGCACTGGGGCGGGTTCCGGATCGCGCCCGAACGGCTCGAGTTCTGGCAGGGCCGGCGGTCGCGCCTGCACGAGCGTTGCGTGTACAGCCGCGGCGAGTTCGGCTGGACGACGGAACTGCTGGCCCCGTGAGCGCTTCGCGCGCGAACACCATCGCACTCGCGGCCGACTGGTCGCCCTGGCGTGCGCCGTCGCCGCTCGACGGTCGACGCCCCAGCCCCGCCGATCTCGCCCACGCGACCGCCGCGGGGCTCCGGCGCGATGACGTACTTCCCTACCCGACCGACGCGGAGTCCGCCGGACGCGTGCGGCTGCTGATGGTCGGCATCAAACCCAGTCCATGGACGGTCGCCGTCAACGCGCCCTTCGCACGTCCGGGAAATCGGTTCTGGCCGTCGCTGGCCGCCGCCGGTCTCACCGACGAGGTGGTGGACGCGTCGCGAGGCCTGTCACCGTCGGACGAGCGGATGCTGGCCGCGCGCGGCATCGGCATGACGAACCTCGTCGCCCGCCCCACGGCACGTGCCGACGAACTCGAAGCGCACGAGCTGCGCGTGGGTGGACGCCGCCTGCTCGAGCGGGTGGACGTGCTGCGCCCTCGTTCGGTCGCAGTCGTCGGCGTCACCGCGTTCCGCACCGCGTTCACCGTGCCGCGAGCGCGCATGGGCGAGCAGGACACGGATGAGCTCAGCCCTTGGCCGAGGGACATCCCGCTGTGGGTGGTGCCCAACCCGAGTGGGCTGAACGCACACGAGACGGTCGACAGCCTCGCGGAATGGTGGCGGAAGGTGTGGGCGGCGAGCGCGCCGTCATCCGGCCGATCATCGCCGCTGCAGCGCCACGGCAGGCCTGGATGAGGTCAGTCGTCGGCGGCGGAGTGCGCGGAGTGATCGGCGACGTCGGGTTCGGCGCGGAGCACGTCGGCGATCTCCTCTTCGGGTCGCGGGGCGATGCTCTCATCCACTTCGAGCTCGGGGATGGTCGGCTCGCGTCGGTCATCTCCGCGGAGTGCCGGGTGGGTCGGATCGGACATCATCTCTCCCCCAGTCGAACCGACAGGATACGCCCTAAGCGGCGCGGTAGTGCAGCAGGGTGAAGCCGTTCTCGAAGACGCGGCTCTCGACGAGCCGCAGATCCAGGCGCGCATCGTCGGGCAGCGCTCGCAATCCACCGCCGAGCACCACCGGCACGATGAAGAAGCGGAAGTCCTGCACGAGGCCGGCACGGATCGCGGGCGCGGCCGTCGTCGGCCCGAAGATCTCGACCTCTCCCGGTGCACGCTCGGCGATGCGCGAGATCTCATCGAGGGTCAGGTCGGGAACCAGGCGGTGGTTCTCGCGCGTCATCTCCTCCGCAGCCATCGTCGACGACGCGGCGACGATGTCGATGCCCTCCCACAGCCGGGCGAACTCCCGCTCATCGTCGCCCCAGTCCTCCCCCTCAGACTCGGCCTCCCAGTAGCGCATGAGCTCGTAGGTGCGCCCTCCGAGGATCTCGGTGGAGATCGCGGCCATCCGCTCGACGTGAAGCCGGAACACCTGTTCGCTCGGTGCGCCGAACTGGAAGTCACCGTCGGGGCCGGCCGCAAACCCGTCGATCGAGACGGTCGCGGTGAAGCTCAGAGTTCCCATGTCCCATGGTCGCGCCATGCGGTCGGGTGCGCAATCACTTCGGCGCATCCGTCGAAGCTGCCGGTCGGCGAGCTCTCCTCAACCGCCGGTGCTCTCGCCCTGGCAGTGAGGACAGGACTGTGCGGAGGCGCCCGAGGAGACCTGATCGACGATCATCGTGCCGCATACGGGACACGGCTCCCCAACGCGCCCGTGCACGAGCATCGACTCGACCTTCGCCTCTTTGAGGCGCTCGGGCGGCAGGCCTCGGCGCGCCTCGACGGCGGTGCGCATGACATCGACGACCGCGCCGAACAGCCGCTCCCTCGCCCCGTCATCCAGCTCGACGGCATGCACGGCCAGTGGCAGCCGAGCTCGGTGCAGGATCTCGTCGGAGTAGGCGTTGCCGATGCCGGCGAGAGACCTCTGCTCCTGGAGCAGGGCCTTGATCTGCTTGCGGCGGCGGCCCAGTGCACGCTCGAGGTCGTCGCGGGTGAAGTCCGGCGACAGCGGATCGGGCCCGAGCGCGGCGACGGTCGCCACGTCGCTCGGTGAGTCGACGACGGAGACGGTGACTCCGAGGAAGTCGCCCAAGTCGACGAGCTGGATCACCGCGTCATCATCGAGCGTGATGCGGGCGACCTCGGGCGCAGGCTGATCAGGCGCGGAGTCACCGGCGGCCTGCCAGCGGATCCATCCGTTCCGTCCGAAACCGATCATCAGCCAGCCGCCCGTCGTCTCGACCCCGACGTGCTTCCCGAATCGCGCGATCCTCTCGATCCTCGAGCCGATGAGCGACGCCGGTGGCCGCGCGCGCGTCTTGACGATGCGGAACTCGGCGACGTCGACCGCGGCGATGGAGCGACCGATCACCCGCTCATCGAGGAACTCGACGAGCGCCTGCACCTCCGGAGACTCGGGCATGCGGCCATCCTTTCACCGGTCGGCGACGCCGGCCATCCCCGTCGAGGAGATCCACCGATCGCTCCACGGCCGCCACACGGGTCCGCGCGCAGGATCGGCAGAACGGGCATCACGTCGCCACGTCGGCAGATGCCGGGTGCTCGCGTCACCCGAAGACGGAGCTCAACGGACGTCACCTTCTGACGCGCGGCGTCAAGAGAAGAGCTGACGCAGCGCGTCCAGGTCGCCGGCGTCGACGACCTTCTGCACCGCATCGATGGTCGTCTGACTCGAGAACATGGGTCTCAAGGTGTCATTCCAGATCCGCCGCACGGTGCCGACCTCACCGGCGTCGACTGCCCTGCCTGCCGCTTCGATCGCCTGCTGGTACGGAATCTGCAAGAATCCGGCAGGCGCGTCGTGCGGGCTGTAGTAGTCCACCCAGGGGGTGTCTGGGTTCGGTGTGAGCCAGAGCACCTGGCCCGGATGGATGTCCCGCCTGTGATTCATCGAGCCGAGGTTCGGGTAGGCACAGAGCCGTTCCGCGACCACGGCCTCGACGTCGCCGGGGGCGACGGTGTAGGTCACGGGAGTGCCGTTCTCGTCGACGCCCACCTCCCCCTGCGCGAACTCTCGCGCACCTCGATCGCGGAGAGTCCCCTGACGCTGCAGGTATAGCCCGTCGGTGTGGCTGATCACCTCAGAGAGGCGGGAACAGGAGTCCGCCTCCGGCGATTCCGTCGAGCTCGGCGTCGGCGTCGGCGTCAGCGCCGGTTCTGCGGCGGGCTTAGGAACCGCTGTCGGGGTCGGAGACGGTTCTGCCGCTCGAGTCGGTGCGGTGGTGGTGCACGCGGCGAGCACGGTCACGGTCAGCCCGAGTGCGGCTACGGCGACGGGGAGCCTGGCTGTGATCATGACGCCATGTTCGCAGAACGTCGGTGCGCCCTCCATCAGGTCACGCAGCGATCGAGCGTCTGCCTCGAGCCCGGCGACAATGGCTTCATGACAGAGCACACACGCAGGCGGCTGAACTTCCTCATGCTCGGCCACTCGCCCGATGGTGCGACCGGTTGGCCGCATCCAGCGACGATCACCGTGCACCCTCGCGGCGAGACGACCCTGATCAACTTCTCGATGGGTCCGCACATCGCGAATGTCGGCGGACAGGTGCCGATCACGCGCGTGATCCACGACGGCGAGCTGAACGAGACCTTCGCCGAGGAGTTCGACGCCTGCGAGGCACGATGGCTCGTGCCGCACCTGGCCCGACTTGCCGCGGGTGAGAACCTCACCGAAGACGACCTCGCCCTGGCATATGAGGCACGGTTCGGTCGCCGCCCGAAGACGGAGACATCGACCGACATCACGTTCTGAGCGGAGCGCATCTGCTGTCAGGCGCCGAAGCACACCGCTACAGCACCTTGTCGAGCGGCATCTCCCGGCAGGAGCGAGGAAGCAACCCAGGTTGACAACCCGTATTTTAGCAACGTAGGTTGACGGCATGGAGTCCCCGCTGATCGCCTCAGTCGCAGCCGATACCAGCGACCCGAAAGCAGGATTGCGGGCCGTTGTGTCCTTACGCGTGCTCGCGGACACTCTAGAACTTCGGCAGGTCGAGGCCGCGTTGCGTTCAGGCATGAGTTGGCAGGAGATCGCCGACGCGCTCGGAGTGACGCGACAAGCCGCCCACAAGAAGCACTCCAAGAGAATCGACCCCGCGATCACGACGCCCAGGAGGAACAAATGAACAAGCTCGTCCGCGCCGCCCAGACCAGTCAATCGCTTTCCCTGGCCGCCATGGAGGAAGCATCCCGGCTCGGGCTCCGCGAAGCCGACATCGACCACCTGTTCCTCGCATTGGTCATCAACGACCAGTCCGCCGGCCGCACACTGCGCGAGCTGGGTATCGACATCGACAGCGCCCGTCTCGCCGTCGAGGAACAACGCGATGCACAGCTGACGGCGCTCGGCATCGAGGCGTCGTTTCCCGCGGCCGGGCGCATCGTGTTCCACGAGACGGATGGGTACGAGTGGACTCCTCGTGCCTGGGGCCTCATCGCGAAGTCCAGCAACAAAGGCAAGCCGGGCGACGCTGCCGCCGTGCTCCGAGAACTCGTCGCAGAACCCAGCGGTCTGATCACGGATATCCTGGACCGCCTTGGCACGACATCTGATCAGATCATCGAACATCTCGATCGGGCCGACTCCCCCTCTGTGAAGCCCATGCCCGCAGCAGTGAACGTGAAGGGGCGGGCCACGGGGTCGGCTGAGACGTTCGTGTCCGCTCCGCTGAACGAAGTTTGGGCGTTCCTCACAGATCCCGCACGTATACCCGAATGGGAACCGAGCATCGGCATCGTCGATCAGATCGGCCAGGAACCGAGGCCAGGTACGGTCTGGGAGGCCGCTACACCCGCAACCTATCCAGACGGCAAGCCTGTGAAGATCAAGCCTCAGTTTCGTCGACGCAGTGTTGAACTCATCGCGATCCACCAACCGCACGGGATCGCGTGGAGCTTCGGATATCCCGATGTCGCGCGAAGCAATTCGGTTCTGACTGAATTCGCCTTGGCGGAGGCGACCGGTGGCACACAGGTACGGATCACCACATCCTGGTCGCGGCGCACAGGGTGGCGGGGACTTGTCGCGTGGCCGCTGCGTCCGATCCAGAAGTTCCTGGTGTGGATCACCCTGTTCCAGATCGGCAGCGCGATCAGCCGAACATTCCGCTAGCGCGCAGGCCGCGGCGACTCGCCTGCGGGTCGCACATGAGGCGCCGGGAGCTCCCTGTGGGAAATCCAGGCGCTCGAACCAGACGTTGAGGCGGAACGGAACTCAACCGGGTGGCGTTACGGATAGGCCTCTCACCGACCGCTCCCCATTTTGTTGAGGCAGGAGACGAGCGCGCGTGCGACCTCATCCGCCGTTCGTGCTGTCGTGTCTAACTCCAAGACCTCATCTGACCACACCGCGTAATCGGCACGACGCCGCTGAACGTCCGCCCACGTCGGCTCGCCGACATGGGCGAGACCACGGTCCCTGTTGCGAAGCCGTTGCATGTGCGTTCTTGCGTCCGTGATCACGAGGTGCACGAAGTCGAGCCGCGCGCCCGTCCGCGATGCCGCAGTCCGCCAGGTCTGCCGAGCCACTTCACTATCGTTCACCGCATCGACCACGACGCTGCGACCGAGTTGCAGATTCAATTCCGCCATCGCGCGAGTCGCCTCGTACGCGGCTACGCCGACTTGCCGGCTCGCGGGCAGTCCGCAAGAGAGCATCGACTCCTCCACCGCGTCGATGGACAGGTGAATGGAGCCCCCGAGTGCAGCAGCGATCTCAGCGACACTGGTCTTCCCGACCCCCGGAAGACCAGAGATCACGACTAGATGACCACTCACGCGATCCGCAATCCGGCATTGTCTGTGATCGTCCGCAATCTTCACCTCCGGGCCGTGGCTGCAGTCCAGCCTACGGTGATGCGTTTCGTCTCGCGGAGACCCGCACTGAGCGAGCGAAGCGAGACGAAGTGTCGCTCGACGACCGGGTTGGCTCAGACGTTGAAGCCGAACTCCACCGGGTTACGTCACCGTCAGCGGTGTGCACGGTGGCGGTCGAACGCGGAAAGATGGAGAGCATGTGCGCCACCAATCTGTGGGCGATCAACGCCGCAGCCTTCACTTCGGAATTCCAGCGATTCACCGAGGACAAGCTGGGCGTGCCTCCCCTGCGGACCACCATGCGCATAGCCTCTGGTCGAGTGCGGGGCTCGTCGGCAGTATTCACACTGACCCGCCGGATGTGCGACTGCGACAGTCTCATCGGGCGTCGCAAAGACCCACCGGTGCAAGAGGAGATCGACGCCGACGCGTGGCTCGGGTGGTTGCGCGAGATGCCGGACCACGTCACGAACGTCTCGCGCATCGCAGTACTCCGCGCGTGGAGCCCTGAGGACGACGATGTCGTGCCCTCCCACGCTCGAGGTGTCCGAGTGGGAGACCTCACCGAGGACGTGCTCCGCGACATCCGCGACGACAGTCTGCTGACTATCGACTACCCGCGGATGGCCTGAGCCCAGGCCACTTCCACGCGCCGTTCAGTTGTTGAAGCGGAACTCCACCACGTCGCCGTCCTGCATGACGTAGTCCTTGCCCTCGAGGCGCGCCTTGCCCTTCGCACGAGCCTCGGCGACCGACCCGGTCGCGACGAGGTCCTCGAACGAGATGACCTCGGCCTTGATGAAGCCCTTCTCGAAGTCGGTGTGGATGACGCCCGCCGCCTGCGGCGCCTTGGCGCCCTGCGGGATCGTCCACGCGCGCGACTCCTTGGGCCCGGCGGTGAGATAAGTCTGCAGGCCCAGAGTGGCGAAGCCGATGCGGGCGAGCTGGTCGAGACCCGACTCGCTCTGGCCGGTCGCCTCGAGCAGCTCCTGCGCGTCTTCGGGGTCGAGCCCGATCAGCTCCGACTCGATCTTCGCGTCGAGGAACACGGCCTGCGCCGGCGCGACGAGAGCCTCGAGCTCGCCCTTCTTCGCCTCGTCGGTGAGCACCGACTCGTCGACGTTGAACACGTAGATGTACGGCTTCGCCGTCAGCAGGCCGAGCTCCTTGATCGGCGCCAGGTCGATGCCCGCAGTCGAGAGCAGCCGGCCGCGCTCCAGGGCATCCTTCGCCGCGTTCGCGGCATCCAGCACCGACGGGTCGGTCTTCTTCTGCTTCACTTCCTTCTCGAAGCGCGGCAGCGCCTTCTCGATCGTCTGCAGATCCGCGAGCATCAGCTCGGCGTTGATGGTCTCCATGTCGTTCTTGGGATCGACGGCGCCTTCGACGTGCACGACGTCGTCGTCGACGAAGCCGCGCACGACCTGCGCGATAGCGTCGGCCTCGCGGATGTTGGCGAGGAACTGGTTGCCCAGCCCCTCCCCCTCGCTCGCACCGCGCACGATTCCGGCGATGTCGACGAACGACACGGTGGCGGGCAGGATGCGTTCGCTTCCGAAGATGCCGGCCAGCACCTGCAGGCGCGGATCGGGCAGGTTGACGACGCCGATGTTGGGCTCGATCGTCGCGAACGGGTAGTTCGCCGCGAGCACGTCGTTCTTGGTCAGCGCGTTGAAGAGGGTGGACTTGCCGACGTTGGGCAGACCGACGATTCCGATAGTAAGAGCCACGGGACACGAGTCTACCGGCGGGAGCCGCCGGGCAGAGCCGGTGGGATCAGCCGCGCAGCGCCCGGAATGCCCAGGTCACGTACGGCACGTCGATGGTCGACTCCGCATCCAGCCCCAGTTCGTCGAACAGGTCGTCCATTCCCCGCCGGATGCTCGTGCGCTCACTCTCCGACGCGGTGATGAGGTGGCTTCGCGACGTAGCCATCCGGTGCAGCTGAGCACGCGTCATCGGTCGCCGCCACTCCCACCGCTCGCCGTCCAGCGAGCCGAACGGCGCTGCGACGGCGGGACCTCCCGCGTCGAGCATCTCCTCCGCAGCGCTCGCGCGCGTGATCGCCGTGAGCCGGCGCACCCAGTCGACGCGGCTGTCGCGTGCGTTCCAGATCAGCCCCAGCGTGCCGCCCGGGCGCACCACCCGCCCGATCTCCGCGGATGCCGTGACCGGATCGACCCAGTGCCACGCCTGCCCCAGCACGACCGCGTCGACACTGGCATCCGGAAGCGGCAGTGCCTCCGCCGTGCCGAGGAACGTCGGCACACCCGGCACCTGCTCGCGCAGCTTCGCGAGCATGGCAGCATCCGGATCGATGGCGACGACGTCGGCGTCGCGCGCCTCGACGACCACCCGGGTGAGCTTGCCGGTGCCCGCGCCGACATCCGCGAGCCGACGCGCACCGTCGGGCATGCGCTCGAGCATCCACGCGACCGCCTCGAACGGATAGTCCGGTCGTGCCGCCTCGTAGCTGTCGGCTTCGGCGCCGAAGGATGTCGCTCGCGAATCGCCCATGTTCGTCAGCCTACGGCGAGTCTGCAGGCCGGCATCCGGATGCCGCGCGATGGTGGATCCGTGCCACTGGACTTCACCGCGATCGACTTCGAGACGGCGAACTCCAGTCCCGCCTCCGCGTGCTCCGTCGGACTCGTGCGGGTCAGAGACGGCGAGGTGGTCTCTCAGGCCGGATGGCTGATTCGCCCGCCCATCGGTCACGACCAGTTCAACGAGTGGAACGTCCGGATCCACGGCATCCACCCGCACGACGTCATCGGCGCCGCGACCTGGGCTGAGCAGCTCGACCGCCTCTGCGCCTTCGCCGGCGACGACGTGCTCGTCGCGCACAACGCCGGATTCGACCTCAACGTGCTGCGCCGCGCGTGCGAGGCCACCGGGCTCGCCGCTCCCCCGTACCGCTCGCTGTGCTCACTCGCCGTGGCGCGCAAGACCTACACGCTCGATTCGTACCGCCTGCCGCTCGCCGCAGCCGCGGCCGGATTCGGCGAGTTCGCGCACCACGATGCGCTGGCCGACGCCCGAGCTTGCGCTCAGATCGTCATCGACGCCGCCGGTCGCGCAGCCGTGCACGATGTCGCCGCTCTCGGCGCCGCTCTGGGCGTGGCGCTGTCGGCGCCGCTCGTCTGCGAACTCGAACCCGCCGTGGCCTGACCCGGCGGCATCGGACACAATGGTCAGGTGACCAACGGACTGAGCCTCGAAGTCATCGAGGGCACTTTCGACCTGGCCCGTCAGGGCCGTACCGCTCCCCTCGGCGAGATGATCGACGCGGGGGTGCCCGTCGACCTGCGCAATCCGCGTCAGGACACGCTGCTGATCGTCGCGGCCTACGCCGAGCACCTCGAGACCGTCTCCGATCTGATCGCGCGCGGCGCCGACCTCGACGCCGTCAACGCGAACGGCCAGACCGCGGTGTCCTGCGCCGTGTTCCGGCGCAACGAGCCGCTGCTGCGAATGCTGCTCGATGCCGGCGCTGATCAGGATGCCGGTGGGCACAGCGCGAAGCAGATCGCCGACCAGTTCGCTCTCGGCGACATGCGCGCCGTTCTCGATTCCTACTGAGAGGTTCGAGACGGCAGAGGTTCGAGACGGCGGCCGGCGTCTCAGGCGCCGCCCGGCACCCACGACAGCAGCGCGACGACCACGATCGACGTGGCCAGGAACGCGCCGATGAACCACCACGAGCTCAGCTCGTGGCCCTCTTCGCGCCTCACGCGGAAGAGCACGTCCGCGCGGCGGGCGGGGTCGAAGCCGGGCTGCACGGTGGCCTTCGCCTGCTGAGCAGCCATGATCTGCTCCTCGGTGACACGGAGGATGCGGCCGGTCGGGGTGGTGATGTGCGCGGCACGACGGGAACTCGCAGGCGTCTCGTTCAACGGCATCCCGAGCACTCCTCTTCATGACCATGGCGGCGCGCTGGTCACGCCGTACGCGTCTATTCTGCCAGCCTCTGCTGGGAATGCCGGGATGCGCGGTCTGATGCTCGCGTCAGAGCCACTTGGAGACGAGGTGGTCCGACACGATGCGGCGCAGCGTGCCCGAGGCCCCGCGCAGCACCACACTCTCGGTGTAGAGGTAGTTGCCTTCGCGGCGCACGCCCTGCACGAGCTGGCCGTCGGTGACGCCTGTGGCGACGAAAATCGTGTTGTTGCCCTGCACGAGGTCGTCGGCCTCGTACACCTTGTCGAACTCGAGACCGGCGTCGATGCCGCGCTGGCGCTCGTCGTCGTCGCGCGGCCACAGCACGCCCTGGATGTGACCACCGAGGGCCTTGATCGCGCACGCGGTGACGATGCCCTCGGGGCTGCCGCCGATGCCGACGCACATATCGGTGCGGGCGTCGTGACGGGCGGCGTTGATGCCGCCGGCGACGTCGCCGTCGCTCATCAGGCGTGTGCCGGCTCCGGCTTCCCGGATCTCGGCGATGAGCTTCTCGTGGCGAGGGCGGTTCAGTACCGAGACGACGACCTCGTCGACCGGCTTGCCCAGTGCCTTCGCCAGGCGGCGGATGTTCTCGCCGATGGGCTTGCGGATGTCGACCACGCCGACCCCCGCAGGACCGGTGACGAGCTTGTCCATGTAGAACACGGTCGATGCGTCGAGCATCGAGCCGCGGTCGGACACCGCGAGCACGGAGAGCGCGTTCTGACGCCCCTCCGCGGTGAGCGTCGTGCCGTCGATCGGGTCGACGGCGATGTCGCACTCGGGGCCTCGACCGGTGCCGACGACCTCGCCGTTGAACAGCATGGGGGCGTTGTCCTTCTCGCCCTCGCCGATGACGACGCGGCCCTGGAAGTCGACCGTGCCGAGGAAGGCGCGCATCGCGTCGACCGCGGCACCGTCGGCGGCCTCCTTCGCGCCCCGTCCGACGAACGGCACCGCGCGAATGGCCGCCGCCTCGGTCGCGCGGACGAGCTCCATCGCGAGGTTGCGGTCGGGGCGGAGGGGGCTGAGATCTGCTGTGAGGCTCACCATGCGGTCAGCCTAGTGAGGAGGGAGGAGGGAAATCGGGACTTTTCCGGATATCGACGCGAAGAAAACGCGGTTCTTGCCACCTGGCCAACATACGCGCCCCGGCAGGCGTAACCACGCCGGAATCCGACCTCCTGCGGGCTAAAGTGAGCATGCACCCCGACCGACAGAAGCAGGAGAACTCATGCCCGTCGCCACTCCGGAACAGTACGCAGAGATGCTCGACCGCGCGAAGGCCGGTGGCTTCGCCTATCCCGCCTTCAACGTCTCGAGCTCGCAGACGATCAACTCCGTGCTGCAGGGCCTCACCGAGGCAGGCTCCGACGGCATCATCCAGGTCACCACGGGCGGGGCTGATTACTTCGCCGGCCACACCGTCAAGGCCCGCGCCACCGGCGCTCTCGCCTTCGCCCGCTACGCGACCGAGGTCGCCAAGAACTACCCCGTGACCGTCGCCCTGCACACCGACCACTGCCCGAAGGATGCCCTGGGCGGCTTCGTCGAGCCGCTGATCGCGGCATCCGAGGAAGAGGTGAAGGCCGGCCGCAACCCGATCTTCCAGTCGCACATGTGGGACGGCTCCGCCGTGCCGCTCGATGAGAACATCCAGATCGCCAAGGAGCTGCTGCCCCGCATGAAGGCGATCAACGCCATCCTCGAGGTCGAGATCGGCGTCGTCGGCGGCGAGGAGGACGGCGTCGCGCACGAGGGCTCGAACGACGCGCTGTACACCACCTTCGCCGACGTCGACCAGGCGATCCAGGCCCTCGGCCTCGGCGAGCAGGGCCGCTACATCGCCGCTCTCACCTTCGGCAACGTGCACGGTGTCTACAAGCCCGGTGGCGTGAAGCTGCGCCCCGAGCTGCTCGGCGAGATCCAGGCCGAGGTCGCCGCGAAGTACGGCACCGGGCCCAAGCCGCTCGACCTCGTCTTCCACGGCGGATCGGGCTCCAGCGACGACGAGATCGCCCTCGCCGTCGCGAACGGCGTGATCAAGATGAACATCGACACCGACACGCAGTACGCCTACACGCGTGCGATCGCCGACTACATGTTCAAGAACTACGACGGCGTGCTCAAGGTCGACGGCGAGGTCGGCAACAAGAAGCAGTACGACCCGCGCGCCTGGGGCAAGATCGCCGAGACCGCGATGGCTGCCCGCGTGGTCGAATCGACCCGCCAGCTCGGCTCGTACGGCCAGTCCAAGAGCTGACCACAGGCACAGCCCAAGAGCCGGCCTCCGCCCGCAACGAGAGAGGGATGCCCGGGACCCGCAGGTCCCGGGC
>NZ_JBSHJX010000020.1:0-7837 GCF_053619695.1 Microbacterium sp. NPDC055521
CCCGGGACCCGCAGGTCCCGGGCATCCCTCTCTCGTCTCAGCCGGCCATCCGCTCCCCTGCCGGCCTCAGCATCCACCAGACGCCCTTGACGCCCTGGCCGTTGACGCCGCCGGTGGCGCTGTCGCCGGCGAAGTAGTGCAGCGGCCAGCCGTTCGGCGTCACCCGCATCCTGCCGTCGGCGGTCTCGATCGTGCCGAGCTCGCCGGTGACTCCCTCGGCCTTCGTCGTGCCGCCCGCAGCGATGAGCGACGGCCAGTTCTGCAGCCACGCGCCGGTGCAGGCACTCGTGTCACCGTGGTCACCGGGGATGCCGGGACGCGCGCCGTGGGGAAGCATCTGAGCGGCCGACTGCGGGTGCTCAGCGTGTGACGGTTCGGCGCACCCAGATCGCCAGGTCGATGACCGCGTCGATGACCATCAGCACGCCGAGACCGCGCCACAGCGGAGAGCGGGCGCGGACGGCGGCGACCCCGGCGGCGAGTTCAGTGACGCTGACCGCAGCGCCGATCGCGGGGCGCTCGCGCAGGAACCGCGCGACGCGCGGCAACGGCCGGTCCCTCCGCGTCAGCGCCGTGATCTCGCCGATGCCGGCGACGGCGAGATCCGCCACGGTACGCGGCCAGCCGCGTGGGGTGAAACGGCGACCGGCCGCACGCTCGTCGACCGCCGCGGCGATGAGCGATTCGGGAACCCCGAAGGCGGCCACGAACGCCCGGATGCGCTCGAGTTCGCCGGTCACTCCGCCGAGCGCCTCGGGAGCGCATGCCCGCAGCGCCGTGTCGACGTCGACCGCGTCGCCCAGCGCGAGCTCCTGCAGCTCGTCGGTGGTCCCGTCGGCTTCGCGCAGCATCCGGCGATAGACGTCGGCGCTCTCAGGCACCGCGATGGCGTCGATGTCGAGCACGGGCTGGGTGAGGCGCTCGATGTTCGGCCAGAACATGCCGGTGCGACCGCCTGCCGTCACCTCGAGCCACGCCTCGCCATACTGCGGCAGGTTCAGTTCGATGATCGGCTCGTCGGCGCCGCCGCCGGAGAGCGCCATGTGCGGTTGATCGGTCGCGTAGCGGTACAGCGACCAGGTTCCGTCCTCGAGGTAGTCGACGTCGACGCCGGTCATCTGCGCGGTGATCCGCGCACCCCAGGGACCGCGGCGCGAGAACTCCGCGACCTGCACCGGCAAGACGCCGAAATCGACATCGCCGTCCGAATCGGGCATCCCGAATCCGCCGAGGTCGCCTGAAGCCGCCGCGGGGTCGTCGAGCTGCTCGAACGCCGCACCGAACTCCTCGTCGAGTTCCTGGTCGACCTCTTCGAGGGCGTCATCGGAGGAGCCGAGGTGCAGGGTGAGGGCCTCGGCTTCGAACAGCTGCTGCAGCGCGAGCGCGCTCAGGTCGAATCGCAGCCGGCCATCGTCGTCGAGGGCCACGACGTGGCCGCTCTCGGTGACCGGGATGAGGAAGACGGCCTCTTCCCCGTCGAAACCGCGACAGGCGGCGAGCACGAGCTCCCTGCGCAGCACCTCGACGGCGGTCGTGGTCGGGTCATCGCCCGCGACGGATGCGACCGAGGCGTAGCTGACGTGGAACGCGATCTGCTCTGCTGTCACCCTTCGAGGCTACCCGGCGGGAGGCCTGAGCAGCCCCGTGGTGAAGGCGGGGTCGCTGAACATCACGATCGAGACGCAGGCCGAGACCAGCGACATCGTGACGGCGAATCCGACCAGCGGGATCCACCATGCCGACTTGCCGCGCTTCAGCTGGCGCAACGACAGCCACGCCGTGGCCGCGTAGCCGAACAGCAGGATGACGACGGCGACGACGCCCCAGGTGCGCGCGGCGGCGTAGTTCGTGAACTCGCCGTCGATACCGATCATCTTCATCGACTCGGTCAGCGTCGACGACATGTTCACGAACTGCGGGATCGACGAGAGCACGTTCACCAGGCCGAGACCCAGCAGCACGAGAGTCACCAGACGCCCTGCCGGGCGTGGGGCGACCGGTCCTCCGGCATCCGGCGCGGGGGTCGGCGCCGGAGCCGCTGCGGGGGCGGATGCCGCCGGCTCGGCGTTCAGCGGAGGCAGCCCGGCGCGCGCACGCTGCTCCTCGGGGGACGCGTACTCGCCGTACTGCGGCCGGTCGACGCTCATGCGCGCGAGACCCGCCCGCCCAGGGCGCGCTCGTCCCGCTTGCCGGAGAGGTCCTGTCGAAGCTCCTTCGGCAGCGAGAACATGAGGTCCTCCTCCGCGGTGCGCACCTCTTCGACGTCGGCGTAGCCGGCCTCGTCGAGTGCATCGAGAACCTCGCGCACGAGCACCTCGGGCACCGAGGCGCCGCTGGTCACGCCGATCGTGCGCACTCCGTCGAGCCACTCCTGGCGGACCTCATCGGCGTAGTCGACGCGGTACGCCGCCCTGGCGCCGTACTCGAGCGCGACCTCGACCAGGCGCACGCTGTTCGACGAGTTCGCCGAGCCGACCACGATCACGAGATCGGAGTCATTGGCGATCTTCTTGATCGCGACCTGGCGGTTCTGCGTGGCGTAGCAGATGTCATCCGACGGCGGGTTCTGCAGCTCGGGGAAGCGGGTGCGCAGCCGGTTCACCGTCTCCATGGTCTCGTCGACCGAGAGCGTCGTCTGCGAGAGCCAGACCACCCTGCTCGGGTCCTTCACGACCACGGTGTCGGCCTCGTCGGGCGAATTGACGATCGTGACGCGGTCGGGCGCGTGGCCTGCGGTTCCCTCGACCTCTTCGTGGCCGTCGTGACCGATCAGCAGGATCTCGAAGTCGTCGCGGGCGAAACGCACGGCCTCACGGTGCACCTTGGTGACCAGCGGGCACGTGGCGTCGATCGCGTGCAGTCCCCGGTCGGCGGCGCCCTGCACGACCGCCGGTGAGACGCCGTGCGCGCTGAAGACGACATGGGCGCCCTCCGGCACCTCGTCGACCTCCTCGACGAAGATGGCGCCCTTCTTCTCGAGCTCGGTGACGACGTGGATGTTGTGCACGATCTGCTTGCGCACGTACACCGGGGCTCCGTAGCGCTCGAGGGCCTTCTCGACGGCCACGACGGCGCGGTCGACACCCGCGCAGTAGCCGCGCGGAGCGGCCAGCAGCACGCGCTTCTCACCGTCGACCGGACGGTTCTCGAGACGGGCGCGCTCGACGGCGCGACGACGGGTCGGAATGTGCGGCACGGGCAGCGAGACGGCGGTTGAACTCACCCCTCCAGTCTACCGACGCCACCTGTTCACGGGCCGGGAGCGGTCGGGGGGTCGAGCCGCCCCCGGGGCCGACACTCCACATGTCGGACCGATTCGCGGCATCCGTCCGACATCTGGAGTGTCGGCCCCCGGAATGCATCGCCCGCCCGGCCCGTGGTCGCTGTGCTCGCCGTGTCGGCGGCATCCGGAAGAATGGCCGGGTGACCGTCTTCGAAGCCACCGCGATCCCCGGCGAGCCGCCTCCCGCCGATTCGGTCGCCCCGCGCGACTCGACCCCGGCGGCGCCGACCTCGGTCGCGCGCCTGAACGGCACCATCCGCGACTTCATCGCGCGCTGGAATACCGTCTGGGTCGAGGGCGAGATCACCTCGTGGAACCTCCGCGGGGGCAACGTCTTCGCGCGTCTCAAAGACACCCGCTCCGACGCGCAGATCTCGATCCGCGTCTGGTCGAGCGTGCGCCCGCGCATCCCCGCCGACCTCGCGGTCGGCGATCACGTCGTCGCGGCCGTCAAGGCCGACTACTTCGTCAAGGGCGGCGACTTCAGCTTCACCGTCTCGGCGATGAAGCACGTGGGCCTCGGCGACCAGCTCGAGAAGCTCGAGAAGCTGCGCGTGCAGCTGCGGCAGGAGGGCCTGTTCGACTCCTCCCGGAAGAAGCCGCTGCCGTTTCTGCCGCACTGCATCGGGCTGATCACCGGCGAGCGCTCGGATGCCGAGAAGGACGTGCACCGCAACGCCGAGCTGCGCTGGCCGCAGGTGCATTTCCGCACCGAGCATGTCGCCGTGCAAGGCGATCGGTGCGTTCCCGAGGTGCTCGCGGCGCTGCAGCGGCTGGATGCCGATCCCGACGTCGACGTCATCATCATCGCCCGCGGCGGCGGCGACCCGCAGACACTGCTCGGCTTCAGCGACGAGCGGCTCGTACGCGCGGTGGCAGCCGCATCCACTCCCGTCGTCAGCGCGATCGGGCACGAGAACGACCATCCGCTGCTCGACGACGTCGCCGATCTGCGCGCGTCGACACCGACGGATGCCGCGAAGCGGGTCGTTCCGGATGTCGGTGAGCAGCGCGCGATCGTCGCCCAGCTGCGTGCGCGGGCGACGACCCGTCTGACGCAGCGCATCTCGCATGACATCGCGCAGCTCGAGCAGCTGCGCTCGCGTCCGGTGCTGCGCTCACCTGATCCGATCATCGACGACCGCGCCCAGGAGGTGTGGCTGCTGGCATCCCGCGGCCGCGACACCGTCACCAGGGCGCTGGATGCCGCTCACCGATCCACCGCCGAGCTGCGCGCATCGCTGCGCGCCCTCTCCCCCGCCGCAACCCTCGCCCGCGGCTACGCCATCGCGCACCTCGACGACGGACGCATCCTCAGCGACGCGGCCGATGCGCCGGCGGGCACGGCGATGACAGTGACTGTCGACCGCGGTTCCATACGCGCCGTGTCGGAGGGGCAGATCCCGGAAGCGGGCTGATCAGCCCCGAGGGCAGCGCACGCCGAGGTTCTGCGCGCAGGCTGAGGGTCGGCGATGTTCGACACGCCGGTAGGATGGGGGCGTGACTGCCCCCAGCGACTCCCCTCTCGAAGACCTGTCGTTCGAGGCGGCGCGCGACGAGCTCGTGCGCGTGGTCGCCGAACTCGAGCAGGGCTCGCCCACCCTCGAGCACTCCCTGGCGCTGTGGGAGCGCGGCGAGGCGCTCGCCGCCCGCTGCGAGGAATGGCTGCTCGGCGCGAAGCGCCGTCTCGATGCCGCCCGCGACGCGGCATCCGGTGGAGCGGGCGAATGAGCCGCGAACCCCGCGTCGTCGCAGGTCTCGGGCGACCTGAGACCGCGCAGGAGACCGCCGACCGCAAGGCTGAGGCCAGCCGGGTCTACCGCTCGAGCCAGACGTTCCGCAACCTCATCGCCGCGCTGATCGTGACGGTCGCCGTGGTCGCGATCGTCGTGCTCGGTGTGCCGCGCGGCGAGGTCGCCGAGCGCCCGGCGATCGACGTCGCGGCGATCGCCGCTGACGTCGAGACGTCGATGCAGCGCCCCGCGCTCGTCGTCGAGGCCGACGACTACTGGCGGGTCAACGACGCCACCCTCTCGGGTGGCAGCACCCGGGTGTGGACGATCACCCTCGCCCCCGCCGCCGACGACGCACGCGGATTCGTCCGTGTCGCGCAGGCTTTCAGCGCCGATGTGAGCTGGGCGCCGCAGGTGCTCGACGGTATGGCCCCCAACGGATCCACGACGATCGACGGTCGCGAGTGGGACGAGTTCGACCTGAGTGGCCGCGGCTCCGCGAACATCACGTACGCGATCGGGACCCAGGCCGGGCCCGACTACATCCTGCTGTACGGCTCGCAGACGCCCGGGGCGACGGCCGAGCTGGCAGAGACCCTGTCCGCACAGATCGACGACCTTGAGGAGGCCGAATGACCGCAACGCTCACACCCGCTGAGGCTTGGCGGGAGATGCTCGACGGCAACAGGCGATTCGTCGCCGGCACGCCGGCGCACCCGCATCAGGACGTCTCCAAGCGCAACGAGCTGGCCGAGGGTCAGGCGCCCATCGCGACGCTGTTCGGATGCTCGGACTCGCGCCTCGCCGCCGAGATCATCTTCGACAAGGGCCTGGGCGACCTGTTCGTCGTACGCAACGCGGGACAGGTGATCGGCGAGTCGATCGTCGCCAGCCTGGAGTACGCGGTCGGCATTCTGAACGTGCCGCTCATCGTCGTGCTCGCGCACGACTCGTGCGGCGCGGTGCGCGCGGCGATCGACGGCACCGCCATCGACTCCGCTCCGCTCCCCGCCGGCATCTGGAAGCTCATCGCACCGATCATCCCGGCAGCACGCAAGGTGCTCGCCGAGACCGGCGGCACGACGCCCGCCGACATCGACGCCGAGCTGGTCGGGCGCGAGCACCTGCGCAACACCGTCGCAGATCTGCTGCACTCGTCCGAGATGATCAGCAACGCCGTCGCCGACGGCCGGCTGGGCATCGTGGGCGCCAACTACCGCCTCGCAGAGGGCACCGCGGTGCCCGTCGTCACTGTGGGGGTCGACACGGAGAGCATCGCCTCCGCTTCCGAGAAGGGATCGGCATGACCGACATCGAGTACCGCATCGAGCACGACACCATGGGTGAGGTGCGCGTGCCCGCGACGGCGCTGTACAGCGCCCAGACCCAGCGCGCCGTCGAGAACTTCCCGATCTCGGGCCAGGGTCTCGAATCGACGCAGATCGCCGCGCTCGCCCGGGTCAAGAAGGCCGCCGCGCTCGCCAACAAGGAGCTCGGCACGCTCGACGGCGCGATCGCGGACGCCATCGCTCAGGCGGCCGACGAGGTGGCATCCGGCAAGCATGACGGCGAGTTCCCCGTCGACACGTATCAGACCGGCTCCGGCACCTCGTCGAACATGAACATGAACGAGGTGCTGGCGAACCTGGCATCCGGAATCCTCGGCTCGACCGTGCACCCGAACGACCACGTCAACGCGTCGCAGTCGTCGAACGACGTCTTCCCGACGTCGGTGCACATCGCCGTCACCCAGGCGCTCATCGACACCCTCATCCCCTCGCTCGACCACCTCGCGGTCGCCCTCGAGGCGAAGGCCGAGCTGTGGAAGGCCGTGGTCAAGGCGGGGCGCACGCACCTCATGGACGCGACCCCGGTCACGCTCGGCCAGGAGTTCGGCGGCTACGCCCGCCAGCTCCGCCTCGGCATCGAGCGCGTGCAGTCGGCGCTGCCCCGCGTGGCGGAGGTTCCCCTCGGCGGCACCGCTGTCGGAACCGGGATCAACACCCCGCTCGGCTTCCCGCAGAAGGTCATCGAGCTGCTGGCGGCCGAGACCGAGCTGCCGATCACCGAGGCGAAGGACCACTTCGAGGCCCAGGCCAACCGCGACGGGCTCGTCGAGGCGTCGGGCGCGCTGCGCACCATCGCCGTGTCGCTGACGAAGATCAACAACGACCTGCGCTGGATGGGCTCGGGTCCGAACACGGGTCTCGGCGAACTGCACATCCCGGATCTGCAGCCCGGATCGTCGATCATGCCCGGCAAGGTCAACCCGGTCGTCCCCGAGGCTGTGCTCATGGTGTGCGCGCGCGTGATCGGCAACGACGCGACCGTCGCCTGGGCCGGCGCATCGGGCTCGTTCGAGCTGAACGTCGCGATCCCCGTGATGGGAACCGCGCTGCTCGAGTCGATCCGCCTGCTCTCGAACGCCGTGCGTGTGCTGGCCGATAAGACCATCGACGGCCTCGAGGCCAACGTCGAGCGCGCTGCCGCGTTCGCGGGCATGAGCCCGTCGATCGTCACGCCGCTGAACAAGGTCATCGGGTACGAGGCTGCGGCGAAGATCGCCAAGCACTCGGTCGCCAAGGGCATCACGGTGCGCGACGCGGTCATCGACCTCGGCTACGTCGAGCGCGGTGAGATCTCGGAGGAGGAGCTCGACGCGAAGCTCGACCTCCTGTCGATGACCCACCCGGGCTGAGCCGGGCCCCGGCGCTTTCGGCGTCTCCGTGTTGCCGCGTTACCGCGTTACCGCGTTACATTCCGGGGGCCGACACTCCAGATGTCGGACGTTTCTCCACGATCCGTCCGACACCTGGAGTGC
>NZ_JBSHJX010000021.1:0-6179 GCF_053619695.1 Microbacterium sp. NPDC055521
GATCAAGACCGTCGACGCCTGACGGAAAGCGAAGAGGCCCCGCCGATCGGCGGGGCCTCTTCGCGAAAGGTGAGCCTATTTCTTGGGCGCGAGCTGCTCGATGATCGCCTTCGCGACGTCCTGCATGGTGAGCCGACGGTCCATCGACGCCTTCTGGATCCAGCGGAAAGCCTCGGGCTCGGACAGCCCCATCTTCTCGTTCAGCAGCCCCTTGGCGCGGTCGACGAGCTTGCGGGTCTCGAAGCGCTCGACCATGTCGGCGACCTCGGCCTCGAGCGTGATGATCTGTTCGTGACGGGCCAGCGCGATCTCGATGGCGGGCAGCAGGTCGTTCGGGGTGAACGGCTTGACCACGTACGCGAGGGCTCCGGCCTCGCTCGCACGCTCGACGAGCTCCTTCTGGCTGAACGCGGTGAGCAGCACAACGGGAGCGATGTTCGCCTTGTGCAGCTTCTCGGCGGCGCTGATGCCGTCGAGCTGGGGCATCTTCACGTCCATGACGACGAGGTCGGGCCGCAACTCGGTGGCCAGCTGCACGGCGGTCTCGCCGTCGCCCGCCTCACCGACGACGTCGAATCCGTTGTCGCGCAGGATCTCGACGATGTCGAGGCGGATCAGCGACTCATCCTCAGCGACGACGACGCGACGCGGGGCGGATGCCGTGGGCTGCTCGGGCTGCTCTTGCTCAGTCACCCGTCCATCCTAGTCGAAGGGCGCGTGCGTCGGCGGAAAGCGGGCGCGGAGCGCCGTCGCGGCTGCGCTACAGTCGTATGCGCAGTGTGTCGGCCGGCGTGGCGGAATGGCAGACGCGGAGCACTCAAAATGCTCTGTCCGAGAGGGCGTGTGGGTTCGAGTCCCACCGCCGGCACACCAGCAGGAGGGCCGTCCCGGAGGGCGGCCCTTTTGGATCCTCGTCGCCCGTTGGCGACTTGACGACAGCTGCGGTCCCTCTGGTGATGGCGCCTTTCGGACGTTGAGCATGCATTTGCCGCTGTGCCACAGTGACGGCGGGAGGCGGCTGCGCCAAGGTTCGTCCCCACCGAAACGGAATCCGGTGCGCCTCCTCCCCGATGAGACCCCATGCCAGAGGTCTCGAGTCTCCCCAGAATGCCAGGAAGAAGGACACGATGACACAACGGATGATGCAAAGGGGAGCAACGATGCTCCTCAGCATCGCGGTCTGCGCTGGGCTCGCCCTCACCGCACCGACGGCGGCGTTCGGCAGCACACCTGCCACAGCTCCCACCCACGACGACTCCGAAGCGGCGCCGTCGTACATCTCAGGACTCGTCGACCCGCAGAGCGAAGAGGAGGTGTCTGCTACTCCGCCGATCTCAGCCAATACCGACGCGCTGCACACTGTCGTCGGCGAGGCGGATGCCGAGCCGGAGCGTCCCTCGATGCAGACCCGCGCGACCGGGAAGAGTATCGCGGCTGTCTGCACCGCAGCCGACTTCGCGCAGGCCTCAGGACAGGCCCTGGTCACTTTGATCAAGGGCAGCACGACCGACTGCGTCAACACGCTGTTCTCGGTCAAGGGCTCGCAGGCGGCATCCATTTTCACCGAGGCGAAGATGGTCGCGGCGGCGAATGGCCTTCGTGCCGTCGCTCAGTCCTACACCGGCGACAACTCCGGGTCGGCCGCCCAGCTCGTGCTGTTCCTGCGGGCCGGGTACTACGTGCAGTGGTACGACTCGAGTGTCCCCGCCTTCGGCACCGCCCTGCGCAGCGCCGTCAGCGCAGCGCTGGATGAGTTCTTCAACAGCCCGCGGTCCAAAGACGTCACCGACGCCAACGGCGAGACCCTGTCTGAGGCGGTCACACTGATCGACTCGGCAGAGCTCAACGACCGGTACATCCACGTCGTCAAGCGACTGCTGACCGACTACAACGCCAGCTACAACTCGTCGTGGTGGATGATGAACGCGGTCAACGGCACGTTCACCGTGCTGTTCCGAGGTCACCAGGTGCCTGCCTTCGTGCAGAAGGTCGCCTCGGACACCTCACTTCTCACCACGCTCCGGGACTTCGCACTCGGACACACCGACCTGCTCGCCGGGGAGAACGCCTACCTGGTGACGAACGCGGGCCGCGAACTCGGACGGTTCCTCGGCGACGCGCCCATCAAGGCTGCGGTGAAGCCGATGGTGAAGGCTGTGCTCGACCAGACCTCGCTCGACGGACCCACCTCGGGTCTGTGGGTGGCACTCGCAGAGATGGCGGACTGGTACGACAAGACCGACTGCAGCTACTACGGCACCTGCAACCTGCAGGAGCGTATCGAGGCCAAGGTGCTGCCCACCACTCACGTGTGCAGCCCGAGCATCACGATCCGCGCCCAGGACATGAACGCGCAGCAGTTGTCCGTCAGCTGCGCGAGCCTGAACGCTCAGGACGCATACTTCCACGCGGTCGCCAAGGACCCTGGCCCTGTGCCCGGAGACGTGAACACGAAGATCGAGGTTGTCGTGTTCGACTCGAGCACGGAGTACCAGGCCTACGCGGGCACGCTGTTCGGCATCGACACCAACAATGGCGGCATGTACCTCGAGGGTGACCCGACCAAGACGAACAACAAGGCTCGCTTCATCGCCTATGAGGCCGACTGGCTGCGCCCTGAGTTCGCGATCTGGAACCTGAACCACGAGTACACGCATTACCTCGACGGTCGTTTCAACATGCACGGAGACTTCACCGAGAACATCTCGACTCCCACGATCTGGTGGGTCGAGGGTTTTGCCGAGTACATCTCGTACCACTACCGGCAGATGCCGTACACCGCGGCGCAGGAGGCGGCTGCAACAGGCCAGTACAAGCTCAGCCAGCTCTTCGACACGACGTACGACCACGACACCGATCGCATCTACCGGTGGGGCTACCTGGCGGTGACCTTCATGCTGAACAAGCACCCGAACGAGTTGCAGACGGTGCTCGGCAACTACCGGTCGGGCAACTGGAATGCAGCCCGCGACTACCTGAAGAACGGCATCGGCACCACGTACGACGCCGAGTTCACCGCCTTCCTCGCCGAGTGCGCGCAGGGCAACTGCTCTGCTGACCTCGGCGGCGGCGGTGAGCCGCCCCGGAACCAGGCGCCGACGGCGGCGTTCACCGTCGCGACCAACGGCCTCACCGCGACCTTCACGGACGGGTCGAGTGATCAGGACGGTCAGATCGCGAGCCGCGCCTGGGACTTCGGCAACGGCAGGACGTCGACCGAGAAGAACCCGTCGGTGACCTACGCACAGGCCGGATCCTTCACCGTCACCTTGACCGTGAAGGATGACAAGGGCGCGACCGCCACCACGTCGCGCACGGTCACCGTGAAGGCGCCCGACGCCGGCAATCCTGACCCCGGTGGCGACACCTGGACCGTACCGGTGTGCGCCGACGCAGACACCCGCTTGCTCGGTCAGGCGTGTGGACGGATGGGACTGACGGCCAAGAAGGGTGAATCCCGCTACCTCATGGTCTGGGTGCCCGCCGGCACTCCCCGCCTGACCATCACGTCGGGTGGCGGGAGCGGTGACGCCAACCTGTACGTCAGCCACTACGGCTGGCCGAGCCCGCAGAGCCACGTGGCGCGCTCGACCAACTCGGGCAACGGCGAACAGGTCGTGGTCGAGTGGCCGGCATCGGGCTGGAACTACGTCGCGCTGCACGGAGTCAAGGACTTCGCGAACGTGAGCGCGGTCGCCCACTACTGACCCACGCGCCCTGTTCCGGGCGTGAGGATCACCGCGGCGCGGATCCCGGCGAGAGATCGTCGAGGTCCGCGCCGTCGCCGTCCACCGCGTCTTGGTTGAAAGCGGGAAGCAGCCGTGCGACCCGCAGACCGAGCTGGAAGCGACCGCGCGCGCTCAGCCGCAACTGGATCGCTTGGATCTGACGCTGCACAGTGCGGGCGCTCACGCCCAGCGAGCGCGCGATGCTGGCATCGGTGCGGCCCAGCACGAGGTAGCGGAGGATCTGGAGCTGCTCGGCGCTGAGCAGACCGACAGCATGAGGTCTCGACTCGGTCACCGGCAGAGCGCGCTCCCACACGGTGTCGAACAGGTCGCAGAAGTAGGACACCACCGCGGGATGCGCCGAGCGGAATCCGAGGTGCTCGCTGTCGGGGTAGCCTTTCGCGATCACGAGCACCTCGCTGCGGTCGCGGATGAGTACCCGAGAGGGGACGTGGTCGGCCACACGCGCGTCTTCGCCCTGCGCGATGGCGCTGAGCGTGGCCTCCAGATGGGCGTCTTCGTCGAAGATCCAGGTCGAGTACACCACGCGGTATCGCACGCCGGTGGCGAGAGCCACCGACTGCGATGGACTCTGGCCCAGCGTCTCAGCGCAGTAGTCGCCGTTGTCGAGGGCGTCGATCGAATCCGTGGCGGCGAGCTGCAGTTCGCCGAACAGCTCGGTCACCTCGGCATGCGACAGGAGCGCCGTCCCCAATGAACCGCCAGCCGGGCCGGGGAGGGGCGGCGCAAAGGCCGGGTCGCCGTTCGCGCGAGCCGTACGCAGGACGGCTTCGATTCGATCCAAGAGCTCGAGAACATCCATCGCCACGCCTTCTTCTGCGGAATATCACTCGATTATGCCAACGGGCCCACTCCGGCGCTCATCGTGACGTCTTTACGACACGTCGGCCCGGCGACGGTGTCGGGCGCCCCGTCAGCCGGCCAGCGCCGCGAGTTCGGCCATCACGCGGGGGTGCGCGAGCACGCGGAAGTGCCCTCCCGTGTCAAGCGGCACGTTCTTCGCGCCGGGAAGTTCACTGCCTTCCGGGATGTGCGGGTCGAACCGGGCGTAGACCGACACGATCCGCGCATCCGCTTCATGCTGGGCGGAGAGTGCGGCGATCGACGGATGCCGCGGCGAGAGGGCGCGCAGGCTGCGGGTGAGCATCAGGCGGGCGTACCGCGACCCGCCGAACGGGGTCGCGACGGCGAGCATCCCGCGCACCCGCGAGCCCTGGGGGCCGAGCATCACGAGCTTGCCGGCCAGGCCGCCCTTGCTGTGCGCCAGCAGCACGACGTCATGCAGGTCGCGTGCGGCGAGATACGCCCCGACTCGGTCGGCCATGTCGGCTATAGGGCTGAGGTTGCGCTCGAGCGGCTCGACCACGTGCACGGGATGCCCGTCGCGGTGCGCTCGCTCGATCAGAGGGCGCAGGAACCGCCAGCTCTCGTAGATGCCCGGCAGCACGACGATCGGCACGCCGGCGCCGCTGGTGTACGCCTCCGGCCGGTTGCGACCGCCGAAGGCCCGCACCTGCCAGGCGGCAGCGTAGGCGTAATCCTGCGCCCACCAGAGCGCCCTGCGCAGCAGATCGCTCACCCTTCACCCTCCCGCGTTCGAATCGCCAGGTGCGTGGCGCAGAAGTGCCGGACGGCGGACGCGACAGCGCCGGGAGCCGTGTGCTGCGCGTTGTGCGCTCGCCCGGGGATCTCGACCAGCGCTGCGCGCTGCGCTGCGGCCCTCAGGTGCCGGGACCAGCTGAGTGATGCGATGGGGTCTCGCGAGCCGCGCACGACCAGCACGGGCGCCTCCACCCCGACGACCCGGTCCTCGATCCGGTATCCCAGCATGTGCCGCAGCTGCGCGAGATACCAGAGCGGGCCGCACCGCAGGTAGTCGGCGAACACGAGTGCGTTCGCCCCCGGCGTCTCTCGCACCGTGTCCAGCGCGAGCCGCCCCGCCTGCTGCAGCACGGTGCGCCGACGCTCATCGGCGACCGGGCCGATCAGCACGACCGCCTGCGCGAGTTCGGGCCGACGCGCCGCGAGCTCCACCACCCATTGGGTGCCCATCGACTGTCCGACGAGCACGACCGGCCCGGTCGCGGCGGTCCCAGCGCCGATGCGGTCGAGCAGAGCGGCGAGGCCATCCGCCATCTCTTCGATGTCGACGTCGCGCGCGGGTTTCGGCAGCCCTCCGAATCCGGGCAGATCGACCGATATCACGCTCCCGCTCGCGGTCAGCGAGCGGTGCAGCCGCGCGAGGTAGCGATGCGACATCCCGATGCCGTGCACGAGCACGAAAACCGGACCGGAGGACGACGGCGATGCGAGCGAGCGGAAATGGAGCCGTCCGATGCGGTGCGTCTGCTGCGTCTCCGGACTCATCCCAGCACCGTATCGCGTCTCATGCGCAAGAGCGCCGAGGGGCGGACCCTCGTGGGCCCGCCC
>NZ_JBSHJX010000022.1:0-4025 GCF_053619695.1 Microbacterium sp. NPDC055521
ATCCGTATAAGCGGGTGGCCCCCCTTCTCCCGAAGTTACGGGGGCATTTTGCCGAGTTCCTTAACCACGATTCTCTCGATCTCCTTGGTATTCTCTACCTGACCACCTGTGTCGGTTTGGGGTACGGGCGGCTTGAACCTCGCGTCGATGCTTTTCTTGGCAGCATAGGATCACCCACTTTTTATCCGCATCGTGTCTCAGCCTGAATGAGTCACGGATTTGCCTATGACTCGGCCTACGCACTTGCACCAGGACAACCATCGCCTGGCTTGGGCTACCTTCCTGCGTCACACCTGTTAATACGCTAGCCGCACCAGCATAGGGTCGTGTGCTCCACCACCCGGTGAACCCCGAAGGGCTCGATGGATGGCTTCGGACACTTAGCATCACTGGATTGACTGGGACGGTTCTTCGCCGGTACGGGAATATCAACCCGTTGTCCATCGACTACGCCTGTCGGCCTCGCCTTAGGTCCCGACTTACCCAGGGAAGATTAGCTTGACCCTGGAACCCTTGGTCTTCCGGAGGACGTGTTTCTCACACGTCTTTCGCTACTCATGCCTGCATTCTCACTCGTGTGGCGTCCACGGCTGGTTCACACCGCCGCTTCACTCGCCACACGACGCTCTCCTACCCATCAACACGGCTGGACCACGAAGGCCTACCAAAAATGTCAATGCCACAACTTCGGTGGCGTGCTTGAGCCCCGTTACATTGTCGGCGCGGAATCACTTGACCAGTGAGCTATTACGCACTCTTTCAAGGGTGGCTGCTTCTAAGCCAACCTCCTGGTTGTCTAAGCAACTCCACATCCTTTTCCACTTAGCACGCGCTTTGGGACCTTAGATGGTGGTCTGGGTTGTTTCCCTCTCGACTATGAAGCTTATCCCCCACAGTCTCACTGCTGCGCTCTCACTTACCGGCATTCGGAGTTTGGCTGACGTCAGTAACCTGGTGAGGCCCATCGGCCATCCAGTAGCTCTACCTCCGGCAAGAAACACGCAACGCTGCACCTAAATGCATTTCGGAGAGAACCAGCTATCACGAAGTTTGATTGGCCTTTCACCCCTATCCACAGCTCATCCCCTCAGTTTTCAACCTAAGTGGGTTCGGTCCTCCACACGCTCTTACACGTGCTTCAACCTGGCCATGGATAGATCACTTCGCTTCGGGTCTAGAACATGCGACTGAAAACGCCCTATTCAGACTCGCTTTCGCTACGGCTACCCCACACGGGTTAACCTCGCCACATATCACTAACTCGCAGGCTCATTCTTCAAAAGGCACGCTGTCACCCCTACTAAGGAGGCTCCAACGGTTTGTAAGCAAACGGTTTCAGGTACTATTTCACTCCCCTCCCGGGGTACTTTTCACCTTTCCCTCACGGTACTTGTCCGCTATCGGTCATCTGGGAGTATTTAGGCTTATCAGGTGGTCCTGACAGATTCACACGGGATTTCTCGGGCCCCGTGCTACTTGGGATACTCTTCACGCTGCGCATGACATTTCGACTACGGGGCTGGCACCCACTATGGCCCGACTTTCAAGACGGTTCGTCTATATCATCACATCACGTCGAACACTCGGCAGAATGTTCAAAAAAGTCCCGCAACCCCGGGCATGCAACGCCTGCCGGCTATCACACACACCCGGTTTAGCCTCATCCGCTTTCGCTCGCCACTACTCACGGAATCACTGTTGTTTTCTCTTCCTGTGGGTACTGAGATGTTTCACTTCCCCACGTTCCCTCTACCCGCCCTATATATTCAGGCGGGAGTCACCAGGTCGCACAAACGCCTGGCGGGGTTTCCCCATTCGGACACCCTCGGATCAAAACTCGCTTATCAGTTCCCCGAGGCTTATCGCAGATTGCTACGTCCTTCTTCGGCTCCAGATGCCAAGGCATCCACCGTTTGCTCTTAAAGACTTGAAATCACATGAGATGAACCGGATCCAGGAAAAGATCCGGCTCGGTATTTCTTTAAGATGCTCGCGTCCACTGTGTAGTTCTCAAAGTACGGGCGGTCCCCCACAACCACTGCCAACCGGCAACAGAAGTAAGGGCCACAAGGAATCAGAACAACCCGAAACGGGCCGGCCCGGTCCCTCAGGACCCAACAGCGTGCAGACACCCACACCCAAAGCCAAGCGTTCCGACTGCCGAAGCAGTGTACTGACTCAAACCCTCGGTCTGAATGCCATGTCAAATGTTCCACCCATGAGCTCCGGTCACACACATTCGGTGTGAATCCGGCTCTGTCAGAACCCAAAGGCTCTGCAGTGCTCCTTAGAAAGGAGGTGATCCAGCCGCACCTTCCGGTACGGCTACCTTGTTACGACTTAGTCCTAATTACCGATCCCACCTTCGACAGCTCCCTCCCACAAGGGGTTAGGCCACCGGCTTCAGGTGTTACCGACTTTCATGACTTGACGGGCGGTGTGTACAAGACCCGGGAACGTATTCACCGCAGCGTTGCTGATCTGCGATTACTAGCGACTCCGACTTCATGAGGTCGAGTTGCAGACCTCAATCCGAACTGGGACCGGCTTTTTGGGATTCGCTCCACCTTACGGTATCGCAGCCCATTGTACCGGCCATTGTAGCATGCGTGAAGCCCAAGACATAAGGGGCATGATGATTTGACGTCATCCCCACCTTCCTCCGAGTTGACCCCGGCAGTATCCCATGAGTTCCCACCATTACGTGCTGGCAACATAGAACGAGGGTTGCGCTCGTTGCGGGACTTAACCCAACATCTCACGACACGAGCTGACGACAACCATGCACCACCTGTTCACGAGTGTCCAAAGAGTTGACCATTTCTGGCCCGTTCTCGTGTATGTCAAGCCTTGGTAAGGTTCTTCGCGTTGCATCGAATTAATCCGCATGCTCCGCCGCTTGTGCGGGTCCCCGTCAATTCCTTTGAGTTTTAGCCTTGCGGCCGTACTCCCCAGGCGGGGAACTTAATGCGTTAGCTGCGTCACGGAATCCGTGGAAAGGACCCCACAACTAGTTCCCAACGTTTACGGGGTGGACTACCAGGGTATCTAAGCCTGTTTGCTCCCCACCCTTTCGCTCCTCAGCGTCAGTTACGGCCCAGAGATCTGCCTTCGCCATCGGTGTTCCTCCTGATATCTGCGCATTCCACCGCTACACCAGGAATTCCAATCTCCCCTACCGCACTCTAGTCTGCCCGTACCCACTGCAAGCCCGAGGTTGAGCCTCGGAATTTCACAGCAGACGCGACAGACCGCCTACGAGCTCTTTACGCCCAATAATTCCGGATAACGCTTGCACCCTACGTATTACCGCGGCTGCTGGCACGTAGTTAGCCGGTGCTTTTTCTGCAGGTACCGTCACTTTCGCTTCTTCCCTGCTAAAAGAGGTTTACAACCCGAAGGCCGTCATCCCTCACGCGGCGTTGCTGCATCAGGCTTCCGCCCATTGTGCAATATTCCCCACTGCTGCCTCCCGTAGGAGTCTGGGCCGTGTCTCAGTCCCAGTGTGGCCGGTCACCCTCTCAGGCCGGCTACCCGTCGACGCCTTGGTGAGCCATTACCTCACCAACAAGCTGATAGGCCGCGAGCCCATCCCCAACCGAAAAATCTTTCCACCCGCACACCATGCGGTGACGGGACATATCCAGTATTAGACGCCGTTTCCAGCGCTTATCCCAGAGTCAGGGGCAGGTTGCTCACGTGTTACTCACCCGTTCGCCACTAATCCACCCAGCAAGCTGGGCTTCATCGTTCGACTTGCATGTGTTAAGCACGCCGCCAGCGTTCATCCTGAGCCAGGATCAAACTCTCCGTAAAAAAGAAATGCATACACAGCCGGGAAAACGACCATGCAGCGAGTTTGAAACTGACCAAAAGAGACGAACATCATTGCTGACATTCATATAAATTGATCCAAAGGAATTCTCAACCAACCCCCACAAGGGTTGGACGAGGATAATTTGGCATTTGACAAGTGCACGCTGTTGAGTTCTCAAGGATCGGACGCACCCGCACACCCACCCCCA
>NZ_JBSHJX010000023.1:0-3257 GCF_053619695.1 Microbacterium sp. NPDC055521
GTGCGGGTTCCCGACGTCGGGAACCCGCACTTTCCATCTCTGAGCGGGGTTGTCTGAGCGGGGAGGCCCTCGGCGGTCAGGTCGGCTGCCAGGGGAAGGTCAGGGCGAACACGACGGCGGATGCCAGCAGCACGGCCGCCGTGAAGACCGTGTCGCGGGCGCGCCACGGCACGACATGCCGTTCGGTTCGGGTGGGATGCGCGCCGAAGGCGCGGGCATCCATCGACAGGGCGACCCGCTCGGCATGCCGGATGCCGGATGCCAGCAGCGGCACGATGTATCCCCAGCCTCGCGCGAGCCGGGCGATCGGACCGCGACCGTCGCCCTGCCCGCGCACACGATGCGCGGCGCGGATGATCGACAGCTCGTATCCGAACCGCGGCACGAAGCGGTAGGCGGCCAGCGCGGTGTAGCCGATCCGGTACGGCACGCGCAGCTGCTGCACGGTGGCCCGCACGAGGTCGGGCCCGCGGGTGGTCAGCCCGCCGATGAGTGCGAGGGCGAGGATGGCGGCCAGGCGCAGCGCGGTCGCCAGGCCGCTGAGCAGCGCGCCGGAGTGCAGCGTCCACTCGCCGATCCGCACGAGCGCGGCGGTGTCGGCAACCTGCTCTGCGTCGACCCACACCCCGAACCCGACGCTGAGCACGGCGACGCCCAGCGGCACGCCGAGCAGCAGCACACCGGCGGTGCGCGCGGTGAGCCTGGCGCCGGCGAGTATCACCGCGTAGGCCAGCGCGAGGAAGATCGCCGGCGTGAGCAGGTCGCGGGTGAACGCGAGCAGCGCCATCGCCGGAAGTACGGCGCCGAACTTGGCGAGCGGGTTGACGCCGTGCAGCCAGAAGCGCGCCGGAGCGGGCACATCGGCGTACGGGTCGATCGGAGTGGGCTCGGTCGCCGGGGCGACCGCGGTGCCTGCGGAGGCGGATGCCGGGGCATCCGGGTCGGTCTGCGCGAGCACCTCTGCCGCGGGGCCGACGGCGATCACCTCGCCGTCGCCGACCAGCACCGCATGGGTCGCGTACTCGGCGATCAGCCGGCGGTCGTGCGTCACGATCACGACGGTCGTGCCTGCTCGCTGCAGCTCCTGCAGCATGCCGAGCAATTCGGCGGCCCGCGCTCTGTCTTGGCCGAACGTCGGCTCGTCGAGCGCGATCACGGCGGGGCGAGTGATCAGCGCGGTGCCGACCGACAGTCGCCGCTTCTCGCCCCCGGAGAGCAGGAACGGATGCATGTCGGCCTTCGCCGTCAGTCCGAAGCGGGCCAGCATCTCGTCGACGCGCTCGTCGACCTCGGCGGGCTCGACCCGCTGCAGGCGCAGACCGTGTGCGAGCTCGTCGCGCACGGTGCCCGCGATGAACTGGTGCTCGGGGTTCTGGAACACGAAGCCGGCGTGCGAGGCGAGTTCGCGGGGGGAGGCGCGCCCGGCATCGAGCCCGTCGATCAGCACCCTGCCGCGCGTCGGCGTCGCCACGCCGCCGAGCGCCTGCAGCAGTGTGGTCTTGCCTGCGCCGTTCGCCCCCATGATCGCGGTGAACGACCCTCGGGCGATGTCGAGGTGGGGCACGTCGAGCACGCGGGCACCACGCTTGTCGACGACGAGGTCGCGTGCGGTGATCGCCGGGGCGTGGCCCGGCGCGGCAGCGGGGCGCGTGGTGTCTCCGGCGGGGGGCACCCGGGCGGCGGGCATCCGGGCGGCGGGCGCGAGCACACCCAGCGATCTCAGGGTCTCGGCGCGCTGCTGCAGCGTCTCCCGGGCGGGGCCGTCCAACAGCAGGCGCCCGTCGTGACCCAGCACGATCACTCGGGTCGCGAGGTCGACCGCCGCATCGACGTCGTGCTCGACGAGCACGATCGCGCGCTGCTCGGCATCCCGGACCAGCTCGCCCAGCGCGGCGTACACGTCGCGCACGCCCTGCGGATCGAGATTGGCGGTCGGCTCGTCGAGCACGATGACGCGCGAGCGCAGGGCGAGGGCGCAGGCGATCGCGAGACGCTGACGTCCCCCGCCGGAGAGCAGGTCGGGGTTCCAGCGGCGACGGCTCCACAGGCCCACGCGGCGAAGCGCCTGCTCGGCGCGGGCGAGCAGGTCGGATGCCGGCAGCCGCAGGTTCTCGAGCGCGAAGGCGACCTCGTCGAGCACCGTTCCGGTCACGAGCTGCGAGTCGGGATCCTGGAAGACCGTCGAGACCTCGCCGCTCACCTGGGCGACCGGGGTCGTGCGAGTGTCACGGCCGGACACCTGCACCGAGCCCGTCATCGTCGCATTCTCGACCGACTGAGGGATCAAGCCGTTCAGCGCGAGGGTCAGAGTCGACTTGCCGGATCCGCTCGGACCGAGCAGCAGCACCACTTCGCCCGGATGCACGTCGAACGAGACGTTCTGCAGCGCGGGGTGCGCGGCGCCCTCGTGCGTGACGCTCAGGTCTCGCACGCGGAGCAGGGGCGCGGAAGAGCGCACGGGCGGGTCCTCTGTGAGCGGGCGGTTGCCTCTCAATTTAGTCTGACCCGCCCCTCATGAGGCTGTGAGGGAGCGTCGCTCAGCGTGGGGCGATACCGGCCCGGCGCAGCGCATTGCCGATCGCGATGCCGATCGCCGTCCACGCCACCGGCCCGAGCACCGAGACGATGAGATAGCTCAGCTGCACCCACGGGGTGAATTGCGCCAGGTCGACGACGAAGCCGACCACGATCGCCACAAGCACGCCGATGATCGCCGCCGAGACGAAGAATCGCCAGCGGCCCCAGACGCGATAGCGGGTGAGGGCGGCCACGCCCTCCTGGATCGCGCCGAAGAGCAGAGCGGTGCCGATGTAGCGCATCGCCCACATCGGGGTGAACGCGCTCGAGATGAGCGCCGCGATGACGTGGGTGATCAGCGCCACCATCGGCTTGCGCAGCACCTCCTGCGCGATGATGCCGGGCAGCACGTGCACGCCGAGCACGAGTCCGTACACGAACGGCACGAACGTGATCACGCCGACGGTGATGAGACCGGCGACCCCGCCCAGGATGCCCGTGGCGACGCCGATGGCGGCGCAGACGAGAAGGGTGCGCGTGCTCAGCGCCGGTCGGGATGCCACGCCTCAAGGATATCGGGCGTCCTCGCCTCCGGCCGGTGCGGGGGCCGGAGATACCACCCCGCGGACGGGCCCGCGCGCAACTGGGGTGCCCGTGCCCGGTAGGGCGATACAGTCCGGGGGCCGACACTCCAGATGTCGGACCGTTTCCGCGAGAACGTCCGACATCTGGAGTGTCGG
>NZ_JBSHJX010000024.1:0-1382 GCF_053619695.1 Microbacterium sp. NPDC055521
GACACGGATGAGCTCAGCCCTTGGCCGAGGGACATCCCGCTGTGGGTGGTGCCCAACCCGAGTGGGCTGAACGCACTCTCCAGAGTGGATCCTGAGTACGGCGGAACACGTGAAATTCCGTCGGAATCCGGGAGGACCATCTCCCAAGGCTAAATACTCCCTAGTGACCGATAGTGAACCAGTACCGTGAGGGAAAGGTGAAAAGCACCCCGGAAGGGGAGTGAAATAGATCCTGAAACCGTGTGCCTACAAGTAGTCAGAGCCCGTTAACGGGTGATGGCGTGCCTTTTGTAGAATGAACCGGCGAGTTACGATCCCGTGCAAGGTTAAGCAGAAGATGCGGAGCCGCAGCGAAAGCGAGTCTGAATAGGGCGAATTGAGTACGTGGTCGTAGACCCGAAACCAGGTGATCTACCCATGTCCAGGGTGAAGTTCAGGTAACACTGAATGGAGGCCCGAACCCACGCACGTTGAAAAGTGCGGGGATGAGGTGTGGGTAGGGGTGAAATGCCAATCGAACCTGGAGATAGCTGGTTCTCTCCGAAATAGCTTTAGGGCTAGCCTCAAGGTAAGAGTCTCGGAGGTAGAGCACTGATTGGACTAGGGGCCCCTACCGGGTTACCGAATTCAGTCAAACTCCGAATGCCGATGACTTATCCTTGGGAGTCAGACTGCGAGTGATAAGATCCGTAGTCGAAAGGGAAACAGCCCAGACCGCCAGCTAAGGTCCCAAAGTATACGTTAAGTGGAAAAGGATGTGGAGTTGCTTAGACAACCAGGATGTTGGCTTAGAAGCAGCCACCATTTAAAGAGTGCGTAATAGCTCACTGGTCGAGTGACTCTGCGCCGAAAATGTACCGGGGCTAAACGTATCACCGAAGCTGCGGACTGTTCTTCGAACAGTGGTAGGAGAGCGTTCTAAGGGCTGTGAAGCCAGACCGGAAGGACTGGTGGAGCGCTTAGAAGTGAGAATGCCGGTATGAGTAGCGAAAGACAAGTGAGAATCTTGTCCACCGAATGCCTAAGGTTTCCTGAGGAAGGCTCGTCCGCTCAGGGTTAGTCGGGACCTAAGCCGAGGCCGAAAGGCGTAGGCGATGGACAACAGGTTGATATTCCTGTACCACCTCCTCACCATTTGAGCAATGGGGGGACGCAGGAGGATAGGGTAAGCGCGGTATTGGATATCCGCGTCCAAGCAGTTAGGCTGGGAAATAGGCAAATCCGTTTCCCGTGAAGGCTGAGCTGTGATGGCGAGCGAAATATAGTAGCGAAGTTCCTGATTCCACACTGCCAAGAAAAGCATCGACGCGAGGTTCAAGCCGCCCGTACCCCAAACCGACACAGGTGGTCAGGTAGAGAATACCAAGGAGATCGAGAGAATC
>NZ_JBSHJX010000025.1:0-1063 GCF_053619695.1 Microbacterium sp. NPDC055521
ATGGAAGTCTCATCTTGAGGCCGGCTTCCCGCTTAGATGCTTTCAGCGGTTATCCATCCCGAACGTAGCTAACCAGCGGTGCTCCTGGCGGAACAACTGGCACACCAGAGGTTCGTCCAACCCGGTCCTCTCGTACTAGGGTCAGATCCTCTCAAACTTCCTACGCGCGCAGCGGATAGGGACCGAACTGTCTCACGACGTTCTAAACCCAGCTCGCGTACCGCTTTAATGGGCGAACAGCCCAACCCTTGGGACCTACTCCAGCCCCAGGATGCGACGAGCCGACATCGAGGTGCCAAACCATGCCGTCGATATGGACTCTTGGGCAAGATCAGCCTGTTATCCCCGAGGTACCTTTTATCCGTTGAGCGACAGCGCTTCCACAAGCCACTGCCGGATCACTAGTCCCGACTTTCGTCCCTGCTCGACCTGTCAGTCTCACAGTCAAGCTCCCTTGTGCACTTACACTCGCCACCTGATTGCCAACCAGGTTGAGGGAACCTTTGGGCGCCTCCGTTACTTTTTGGGAGGCAACCGCCCCAGTTAAACTACCCACCAGGCACTGTCCCTGAACCGGATCACGGTTCGAAGTTAGATATCCAATATGACCAGAGTGGTATTTCAACAATGACTCCACCGTAACTGGCGTCACGGCTTCACAGTCTCCCACCTATCCTACACAAGCCACACCGAACACCAATACCAAGCTGTAGTAAAGGTCACGGGGTCTTTCCGTCCTGCTGCGCGTAACGAGCATCTTTACTCGTAATGCAATTTCGCCGAGTTCGCGGTTGAGACAGTTGGGAAGTCGTTACGCCATTCGTGCAGGTCGGAACTTACCCGACAAGGAATTTCGCTACCTTAGGATGGTTATAGTTACCACCGCCGTTTACTGGGGCTTAAATTCTCAGCTTCGCCTTGCGGCTAACCGGTCCTCTTAACCTTCCAGCACCGGGCAGGCGTCAGTCCGTATACATCGACTTGCGTCTTCGCACGGACCTGTGTTTTTAGTAAACAGTCGCTACCCACTAGTCTCTGCGGCCACCACGCCCTTTTCGGAGTA